>JBJXFO010000080.1:0-3474 GCA_046154725.1 Parvularculaceae bacterium
GTCCGTATGCGTCGGCGTTGCTGAGCGCCTGATCGAGGAAAGCGTGCGTTACGCCGCCGAACGCAAACAATTCGGTCAAGCCATCGCCAATTTCCAGATGATCCAAGCCATGCTCGCCGATTGCCGCGCCGAAGCAAACGCCGGCCGCGCCATGGTGCTCGACGCGGCGCGCAAGCGCGACGCTGGCGAGGACGTCACCATGGACGCGGCGGCGGCGAAACTCTTCTGCTCCGAAATGGTCGGCCGCGTCGCGGACCGCGCCGTGCAAATCTTCGGCGGCTCCGGCTATGTCGCCGATCACGGCATCGAGCGCTTCTATCGCGACGTCCGCATCTTCCGTCTCTACGAAGGCAACAGCGAAATTCAACGTATCATCATCGCCCGCGAAATGATGAAGCGGGGCAAATGAGCGACAAGCCGTTCTTCCGCTTTCACCCGGACGCGTACGAGCACGGCGTGCTCGAGCCATCCGAAGAGACCTGCTCCGCGTGCGGCAAGCCCTGCACCTGGAAATATAACCAGCACATCTATGCCTTGCCGCCGGACCCAAAGGCCATCTGCGCGCGATGCATCGCCGATGGCAACGTGGCAAAAGCCGTTCCTGAGGGCGATTACGGTTTGCACGACTGCGAATTCGATGGGGAAACGAGCGACTCGCTTGCAACGGAAGTCGAGCAGCGCACGCCCGGCTTCGCGACCTTCAATCCGTTTGTTTGGCCGGTGCGCAATGGCGTGCCGCTGGCTTTCTTGGGGTTTGGCGCCGATGAGTCCTTACGGGGAATTCGCGATGTCGAAGCTGCGATCGCTAAGTTAGCCGAAGAGATGAATGGCGAAATCGCACCGGACTACGCGATGATCTTCAAGACGCTCGATGGCGGCGAGTACGTCGCTACATTAGATATCGACTGAGGATGCGCCTTGGCCTCTGACCAGAAGCGCCCGCCAAAAACGCTCACCGAGCACGCCAAAGGCATAGCCGCACTGCCTGGCGAAAAGTTCGCCGAGCTGAAGGCGTTTGGCGCGGAGAGGGTTCAGGAGACGTTGGCTGCGTTTCTACTAGCGCTGCCAGCGTTGAAGAAGGCCGGCTACGATTTACGTGAGTTCGAGATCGAGCTTGGCATTACGCCAAAAATTATCGCGCACTTCATGCCGCATCCGGCCGGCGAAGAAGATGTCGCCGCCGCGCGGGAAGCGCTCAAAGACAATAAAATCGGCGCCTCAATGTTGAGCGTCCTGCGGCGCGCGGGCGACGTACATCGGCAAGTCAAAGTCCCAGGCTTCAGCTGCGCCCATATGGAAATCGACGTCGGCGTCATCCCTGCTGTGCGCCTGCGCTATCGGGCCGATGGCGGCTGAATCGCTCACCAAGCTCATAGCGGAAATCCAAGCTTGCCGTGTGTGCGCCGCGGCATTGCCGCACGAGCCGCGGCCGATCGTCTGGGTCGATACGCGCGCGCGCATTCTGATCGCTGGCCAAGCGCCGGGCCGGCGTGTGCACGAAAGCGGCATTCCGTGGAACGATGCGTCGGGCGATCGCCTGCGCACTTGGATGCAGCTCGATCGCGAGACGTTCTACGACAAGCGCAATATTGCGGTGGCGGCGATGGGATTTTGCTTTCCCGGTACGGTCAATGGCGCTGACCTGCCGCCGCGCCGCGAATGCGCGCCGCTCTGGCGGCCAAGGCTTCTGCCACTATTGAAAAATGTGCGGTTGACGCTCCTGGTCGGCGCCTATGCGCAGCGCTATCATCTTGGCGATGAGGCGAAAGCGAGTCTTGGCGAAACCGTACGCACCTGGCGCGATTACCCCGCCGATGTCATGTCTTTGCCGCATCCGTCGTGGCGAAATACAGGCTGGCTGAAGCGCAATCCATGGTTCGAAACAAACTTACTTCCCGAGTTGCGGCGCAGAGTGTCGTCTGCATTGCGCTGATGCTGCTCGCGGCGTGCGTGCCAACAGTGCAGCGCGCCGGCTCGCCATTGGACACGTTTGCTGGGCCGCGTTTCGAGTCGGCCGCCGAACGCTTCATCTCATTCGACGGCGCAGAGCTTGGTCTCACCGCCTGGTTACCCGCCAATAGCGAGGAGCCGCACGCGGTGGTGATCGCGCTCCACGGCATGAATGATTACGCCAACACGTTTTACCTGGCAGGGCCGTGGTTCGCCGAACACGGCGTTCCGTTTTATGCATACGATGCGCGCGGCTTCGGTCGCTCGCCCAGTCGCGGCGTGTGGCCCGGCGAGCGGCTGATGATAGAGGACTTGCGAACCGCTGTGAGCGTCGCGCGCCGCACGCATCCGCACGCGAAGATCGTCGTCCTAGGCGACTCGATGGGTGCGGCTGCATCGATCGCTACGTTCGGCGGGCCGGGTGCGCCGGAGATTGATCGTCTCGTGCTGGTGGCGCCGGCGGTTTGGGGCTGGTCGACCATGCCGGATCAATACGCACTCGCGCTCTGGGTCGGCGCCCACACATTCCCATGGCGGGCTGTGCAGCCGCCGCGCGGCGTCGTGCGCACGCGCACCGCGTCGGACAATCAGGAGGCGCTGCTGCAAGCGGGGCGGGCGCCCTACATGATTTGGTCGACGCGGATCGATGCGCTTTACGGTCTGGTGGGTTTGATGGAAACCGCGTCTGAGCGCGCCGCCAATTTGGAAGGCGATGTGCTCTATCTCTACGGAGCGCACGACCAAATCATCCCGCGAAATTCCGCGATCGCGACGGCGCGCCGCCTGCCGCGCACGGCCCGGACAGCGTTCTACGAGAACGGCTGGCACTGGCTCCTGCGCGATCACCAAAGGGAGGTCGTTTACGCTGATATTCTTGCGTTTATCGAGGATTCAGAAGCTGTACTGCCGTCCCAGGCCCCGCCGCTTTTACCAATCGTCCAAGCAAATCGTTAACGAGATTATTCTAGGCTTGCCGCACTATGGCGGCTCTGAAAGCTCTTTTCGATAAGAAGGGTCTCGCGCTCACGCGCGCGAAGCTTCGCGCTTGGTGGGAGGGAGATGCCTTTAACGAAGAGGCTGCGCTCGCCGAGATCGAAGCCAAGCTCGCCGCCGAACCACCGGCGAACGACGCCGGCGCGGAGGAGGAGCTCTTCGATGAACTGCCGTACGAAATGCCGGCGCGTCTGCAGGCTCTGTCCGTGCTCTGGGGCGAGGACCGCTGCCGCCCAGGCGACGCCACCGCCGACAAACTAGAACCCGCCCGCATCGGCCTTGCGCCCGAAGGCGTGCTCGCCGTGCTAGGCCCTGGTCTCGCCGGCCCCATGGTCGCCGTCGCCGCCGCCCACCCCGGCAAAATCGAAATCTTCGAATGGCGCGAAGAAACTTTCGACGCGTTGAAGCACGGATTGAAAAAGGCCAAGCTTGATGGGCGCGTCAGCGCATCGCGTATCGATCTTGAAGCGCATGTGTTCACACCGGCATCGTTCAATGGCCTCTTGAGCATCGACGATTTTGCCTATTGCG
>JBJXFO010000134.1:0-73706 GCA_046154725.1 Parvularculaceae bacterium
GCTCTAAAGCCTGCTGCACACAAAAACCGCTAAACGCAAAAAAACCCGCGCCTCACGGAGGCGCGGGTTCATTAATCAAGCAGACAAGTCCGTCCGAACTAGGCGGCTTGTTTGCGGCGGGCGGAAGCGCCCATGCCGATCAGGCCCGTGAGCAGCAAAAGCGCAGCGCCGGGAACCGGAACTTCCTGAACGTCGAAGATCAGGTCGTTGAAGTCCGGCTCGCCCGGGCGGCGCGTGGCGATGTTGCGGTCTTCGAAGCCGACGCGAAACACGCCATTGCCAAGCGAGGTGATGACAGCGTGAACGAAGCCGTCAGTGTTGTTGGCCGAAGCGCCCGAAAACCACTCTTCGCCCGTGTTGTTGACGAACAGGCTGAAGAGAATTTCCATACCGGCGGCCGGACCATTGATGGTCACGGAAGTTCCTTCATCAACCCGATTGTTGAAGACGAACTGGTCGCCGAATACGAGGCTGAGATCGTTGGTAAAGGACGCATCCTTGCCGACGAAGGTCAGGCGAAGCGAATTGCCGAACGAGGAAATCAGCGTGTTAGCTGGCGTCCCGATGGCGTCCGCGGCACCCGCCGAAGAAATGACGGCGGCATTCGCCGTTGCAGTAAGTCCAAAACCGAATGCGGCAATAGCCGCAGCGAGCACACGAAAACGCATGGATGTCCCTCTCATTAAAACACAACCGAGTTATTCCTTACAAATGTAGCCAAGTTTCGTCAACGAAAGATAAAGGTTACCGATAAGATATCTTTCCGGGCCGCTGGACTGTGGTCTGAAAGCATCAACTGGTGATGTTTATTCGCTGGAAACGCGAATTTTTCCCCCGGGAGTTGCATTTTGACTGGTGCGTATCGTCGCCATCGCCGCCCAGTGGACGCGCGTTTCGCGATCGGGTTGGCATCTAGCGCGCCAGCTTGAATTTTTTCGCGTTGAAGATCGCCAGCACCTGCGCAAGGCTGTGCCCTCGCTTCACGATCACCCCGGTCATCGACACCACGGCCCAGGCGCCTTGGCGGTTTGCAAGCGCAGGCCGTTTCTCGATGCGATAAAGCGGCGTTTCGGCGGCGCGGCGAAACACGGAGAAAATCGCGGCATCCCTTAAATGGTCGATCGCGTAATCCCGCCAATCGCCAGCGGCAACAAAATAGCCGTAAAGGCCAAGAATTTGCGACAGCTCCGCGCGCGTGAAAGCGATCTGATCGGGCTTTGGCTTTGCCGGATGAGCGTTGGACGAAACGAGCATGACTGACAACGATCCTCACCGCAATCGGGCGAGCGCGCAAGTTGGCGCGGCAAGGGCGCAGCGCTGCGAACGTGGTGCGCTTTGCTGCTTAAACGAAGGCGTCATCCACGGAACCTTTGGGGCCGGGGTGCGCAAACTCGCCCCCTGATTGAAGCCCAGACGCGGGCAACCCAAAGACGGGAGCCGAAAACATAAATCCATTCAGGGACTTAGAGGGTTGGCGCCGGCGTCCCACGAGTTATCCCCCACCTTATCCCCCTACTTATCCCACCCCTGTTGCGAACCCTTAAGATGATCGCACGGCCAGTGTGCCGAGGAGCGAGCCGATAATGCTTGAGGTCGATGTTACTGACAGCCTGCCGCGCGGACTTTTCGCGCGGGAGGCGAGTGCGGATAGTGCGGATAAAAACGCCGGACCCCGCGGCAATCCACGCTTTGTGCTCAGTGCCGGCTGCCGCAATGTCCGTCAGATCCGCAGTGTCCGCACATTTTCCGGAGGCGGGGTAACCCCGGGTTGCGCCAGCGCGGTCACCTTTTCGTTAACCATGCTTTCGCCGTATTTCGCCCGCCGCAGCGCCGCATTCGCTGATCACTCTCCATCACGTCGAACAGGCCCGGCAGCCGGACATACCGGTTTTTCAATCGCCCCCAGCCCCCGGGACCTATGGCGCCGGCGCCTGTTCGATCCTTTCGCCCTGCCTGTGGCGGGCGCGCAAAAAACTCCTTATGCAGATCGTCTTTATGCTGACATACAACGGGGCAGTGGCTCCGCGCGGCTTGGACGCTGTGGCGCACCCAGGCCGTCGCGGGGCAGCCTCGCTTGGTGTCTCCGGTCTTTCCGCGGCAGGCAACGGCGCCGCTCTGGCGGCCGCATGGCCCCGATGCCTGCGCAAGGCCGCGCGCACGGAAAAAACTGGCGCGCGAGCCATGCCGTGTCATAAGCTTCCGCCGTCGGGCGAGGAATGGCGGGAATGACGACAAGACGGGTGGTATTGCAGGTTGGCGCGGCCGCGGTCATCGTTGCCGGACTTGGCGGCGCGGCGGCCTTTGCGCTGACGCGCACGCCCCGGCGAGCGCTCGAGCCGTGGGCGCGTGCGGGCGGCACCTTTGGTGATCCGCGCCTTGACGCCTTGAGTTTTGCAATCCTTGCGCCAAACCCGCACAACATGCAGCCGTGGCGCATCACGCTTGAGGGCGAGGATGCGTTGACGATCGGCTGCGACACGTCGCGTCTCCTGCCCGAGACCGATCCGCCATGCCGGCAGATTACCATCGGTTTTGGCTGCTTTATCGAGCTGTTTCGCCAGGCCGCCGCCGAAAAAGGCTTCCTTGCCGAGATCGAGCCTTTCCCCGAAGGCGAGCCCCAGCCCGTTCTCGATCAAAGGCCGGTCGCGCGCATTCGCTTGCGCGAGGACGCGGGCGCCGTTCGCGATCCGCTGTTCTGGGCAACGCTCCTGAGGCGGACGAACCGCGCGCCGTTCGAGGCGCGCGCGGTCGAGCGGCGAGTGCTCGACGAAATCGCAGGCGCGGCCGGTGACGGCGTCGTGGTGCGCGCAATCGATGATGCAAAAGGCGTTGAAGAACTCCGCGCGCTGTCCCGCGACGCGTGGAAAATCGAATGGACGCTGCCGCGCACGCGGCGCGAAACGCTCGCCGTGACGCGCATCGGTAAAAAGGAGATTGAGGCGGCCCCCTATGGGATTATGCTCGGCGGGCCGATGATCGACGCGTTGGCAATTGCCGGCGTGATGACGCGCGCGAATTCCGATACGGCGGGCGAGGCGGCGTTCGAAGAAACCCTCGCCTTCTACGACAAGGCTTGCGCCAGTGCGGCGGCGTTCATCGCGACTTCGACGGCGACGAACACGCGCCTCGACCAGCTTGCCGCCGGCTATGCGTGGGTGCGCATGCACCAGGCGGCAACGCAGCGCGGCGTTGCCTTTCATCCGCTCAGCCAAGCATTGCAGGAATTTCCTGAAATGTTGCCCGCCTATGACCGGGCGCATGAGCTGCTCGCGCATCAGGCCGGCGCAACGGTGCAAATGCTCGCGCGCCTCGGCTACGCCGATGCGCCAGCGCCAACACCGCGCGAAGCGCTCGAGGCAAAGCTGGTCGCGCTATAACGGCGGCGCGCTGTCTCGCCCGCTATTCGCAAATCGCTGAAGGCGCGCTCGCGACAAGATCCGGCTTTTTCATATCCGCGGCGGCGCTGCGGATGAGGCCTGCGTAGGTTTGATAAGTTGTGCGCTTCCACTCCGGCAGGCCGCTGCCGCCAAGCGCGGCGATCATCGCGGTTTCCGACCGCGCAATCGCCGCTGCCGCTTTCGCGTCGTCCTGCGGGAAGCCCCAGCCATTCCGGTGCATCAGCGCGACATGATAGAGCGACACCGGATCGTCTTTGATTGCTGCACGGCAAATGGTTTGCCGGGCTTGCGCGCTCGTCAGAACGCTCGTCGGTTCGCTGCCGCTCGCGGCCTGCATGCGGGCGACCGCCGCGCGCGTTGTCGGGCCGTAGTCATTGTCGGGCCCGTTGATGAATTCGACATGGCCAAGCGATTCGAGTGCGAACTGCAGCGCCGTTGTCAGCGAAGATCTTTGGGTCAGCGGCGATTTTTCGGTCAGCGATGCGTCCGCCGCCGCGTCAGCAATCCCGGCGATCACGCCTTTCCCGGTGGTTGCGACGGGGAGACGAAAATTCTCGAGGCTGTTGATTGCCGCAACCGATTCATAGTCGCGGGCCTTCTTTTCGACAATCGCGAGACGTTCAGGATTGGTGCGCAACAAGCGCTCTTTCTCGAGCGCGGCCGTGCGGCGCTCGGGGCCGGACAGCTTCCTGGTTTTTTCAGTCGCAACGTTCGGCAAATCATACGCCGCCGTATCCGCCGACGCGTAAACGCCAGCCTGTTCCGCGCCGCGCCACGATTCGGATGCGGCGCTCCATGCGGCGGCCTCAAATTCCTTCGACGCGCCAAAGCTGTCGCACGACGAAAGCTCGGCGAGTTTCAACAGGCCAATCGAGCCGATGCGCGAATACTGATCGGCAATTTCAGCGCGCGCGGCCGCCATATCGTTTGGCGACACCGTCGTCATGAGGCGCTGATGGCGCGCTTCGAGCGCGGCCGTCTGCTCTTTGCGATACTCGACAAAATCGCGCTCGCGCCAGTTCAGCTTTTCGCCCTTCTGCATGCCGCCAAAACGGCGGAACGAGATATGGGCGTCGTCCTTCAGCGTGCGCAGACGCAAGTCCCGGTCGTCGTGAACATCGCTCGCGCGCGCCTCGCAAAGCGCAATCGTCGTCCATTTGATGGCATAGACCCGCTGCGCCTCGGACATATCCCCGGCGCCTTCAGGGAAGGCGCATTGCGCCAGCGTCATCTGCGCATGCGGATCGCCGCCAACGCCTGCCCATTCGAGCAGCACATGGTCCTCAAGGGAGAACTGCGCGGGGCAAAGAATTTCTTCGCCTGCCATGGCCGTCCCCGCTGCGGCAAGCGACGCCGCAGCGCCCAATACAAAAGCTTTCACGCGCCCACCCCTCCGACCAGCCCTCTACAGCTGCACACCAGTTCGCCAGCGACCTCCCCGATCGCCAAGCCCCTGCATGGCAGATTAGGGGCGATCGGGCGCTTCGCCAATGAAATTTTGGCGACACTCGCCGTTCTTAAATTGCTATTTCGCAGGTGCAACGAAGCTTCAGACGTCCAATTCCGCCGTCAACGCATTTTCCTGGATGAACTCGCGGCGCGGCTCAACGATTTCGCCCATCAATTTCGAGAAAATGTCGTCGGCGTCGTCGGCTTCCTTGACTTTCACCTGCAGGAGGACCCGCGCCGCGGGGTCAAGGGTCGTTTCCCACAACTGGATCGGGTTCATCTCGCCGAGGCCTTTATAGCGCTGGATGGCGACGCCCTTTTCGCCGGCGGCGCGCGCCGCGCGCAAAAGACTGTTGGGCCCGGTCACAGAGACGCGCAGGTCTTTTTTCACCCACATCGCGGGCTTTTCGAAAATATCGGCAAGATTGGCCATCAGGTCCTGCGTGCGGCGCGCATCACCCGAGACAAGAAGATCGCGCGTCAACTGGTGGCGTTCCGCAACGCCCCTCAGTTCCCGTTCAAAAATATAGCCGCCCTCGCCGTCGGTTGCGCCCGTCCAGCCGCGCTCGAACTCGTCGGCAACAAGATCGAGACGGCTTGCGGTTTTTTGCGCCAGCGCATCAGCGGCTGCCGCATCGCCAGGCGCTTCTTGCAGGGCGCGCGCCAGCGCCGCCTGAACAATGATGTCGCGCGAGAAGCGGGCAGGAAATTCCTCTATCGCCTCCCGCGCTTTTCGCGCGCGACCGATAATGTCCGCAAGGTCCGCGCCGGCAATCGTCTCGCCGCCATCGAGGATCAGTTGGGCGTCGGCCGCTCCCTCCGTGTAGAGGTAATCTTCAAGCCCGCGATCGTCGAGCACGTATTGCTCGGACTTGCCGCGGGCAATCTTGTAGAGCGGCGGCTGAGCGATATAGAGGCAACCGCGATTGATGATTTCGGGCATCTGGCGGAAGAAGAACGTCAAGAGCAGCGTTCTGATATGCGCGCCATCGACGTCCGCGTCGGTCATGATGACGATCTTGTGGTAGCGCAGCTTGTCGGCGTTGAAATCGTCGCGACCAATCCCTGTACCCAGAGCGGTGATCAGCGTGCCGATCTCCTGGCTGCCGAGCATCTTGTCAAAGCGCGCGCGCTCGACATTGAGAATTTTGCCGCGGAGCGGCAGGACCGCCTGATTTTCACGGTTTCGCGCCTGCTTTGCCGAGCCGCCGGCCGAATCGCCCTCGACGATAAATATTTCCGACTTGGCTGGATCACGCTCCTGACAGTCGGCGAGCTTGCCCGGCAGGGAAGAAATGTCGAGCGCGGACTTCCGGCGCGTCAGTTCGCGCGCCTTGCGCGCGGCCTCGCGCGCCATGGCCGCTTCGACGATCTTGCCGACGACTTTGCGCGCCTCGCCCGGATTTTCCTCGAACCACTCGCCGATCTTTTCGGCAACAACGCTCTCGACAACCGGCCGTACTTCGGACGAGACCAGCTTGTCTTTTGTCTGAGAAGAAAATTTCGGGTCCGGCACCTTGACGGAGAGAATTGCCGTCAGCCCCTCGCGGGCGTCGTCACCGGTGAGCGCCACCTTTTCCTTTTTGGCAACGCCTGACTCTGCCGCATATTTATTGATGATGCGCGTCAGCGCCGCTCGAAAGCCCGCAAGATGCGTGCCGCCGTCGCGCTGCGGAATGTTGTTTGTAAAGCACAGAACTTTCTCGTGGTAGCTGTCGTTCCACCACATCGCGACATCAATCGTCATGCCGTCCCGTTCATGCGTGAACGCAATTGGCGCTTCGATCAGCGGCGTCTTCGACTTGTCGAGATAGCGGGCATAAGCGACAAGCCCGCCTTCGTAATAGAGATGCTCCTCACGCACTTCCACATGACGGGCGTCCTTGAGGCGGATCGAGACGCCGGAGTTCAAAAATGCAAGCTCGCGCAGACGGTGCTCTAGGGTGTCAAAGTCAAAAACTGTCTGCGTGAAGATTTTCGCCGATGGCAGGAACGAGACCTCCGTGCCTTTGTCCGTGGTATCGCCGACAATCTTCAGCGGGGCTTCGGGAACGCCCATGTGAAACCGCATGAAATGCTCGTTCCCGCCGCGCCGGACGCGCAAATCAAGCCACTCGGACAGCGCGTTGACGACAGAAACGCCAACACCGTGCAGGCCGCCCGAGACCTTGTAGGAATTCTGATCGAACTTGCCGCCCGCATGCAGCTGCGTCATGATGACTTCGGCGGCGGAAACGCCTTCGCCGGTGTGAATATCGGTTGGAACGCCGCGGCCATTGTCGCGCACGGTCACCGACCCGTCTTCATTGAGGACGACGCGAATGTCGTCGCAATAGCCGGCGAGCGCTTCGTCGATCGCGTTATCGACAACCTCGTACACCATGTGATGAAGGCCGGAGCCGTCATCGGTGTCGCCAATGTACATGCCGGGGCGCTTCCTGACGGCGTCGAGGCCTTTCAGGACCTTGATCGAGTCGGCGCCGTAGTCGTCGCCATCATCTGTTCTTGCGGCGGGAGTCGCCATCTTATTCGTATCCTGACTTCAATGTTCAACGATCGCGCCGTTGGTCACGGCAAAACTCTGGGCGCGTCTGCCCCAGGCCGAGAAGAGCGATGCGTCCGTTCCGGTCATGACGCATTGCACGCCGAGCCGATCAAGTATGTCATAAAGGCTGCGGCGACGATCCTCGTCGAGGTGTGCGGCAATTTCGTCGAGCAACAAAATCAGCGGCGCGCTCCCCGCGCGCAGCGAAAGAGCGCGCGCATTTGCAAGCACGAGACCAATCAGCAGCGCTTTTTGCTCGCCGGTCGAGCACAGGCGCGCGGGCCGGCCCTTGGCGCGGTGCGTGACGATCAAATCGCTGCGATGGGGTCCAATCAGCGCCCGGCCGGCGGCGGCGTCTGCGCGCCGGCCGGATTTGAGGCTTGCCATGAACGCGTCCTCGACCTCGGCCGCCGGCGCATAGGCAAGTCGCGCTTCAATGTCGCCAGCGAGCGCAATATCGGCCGCCGGAAACTGGGCCCCGTCGTTCGTCATGGCGTCCGCCATGTCGGCGGCGGCAAGAGCGCCCGCCATGTCGCGGCGCGCGGCGGCCAGCGCGACGCCGGCTTCCGCCATCTCGGTTTCAAGGGCAGTCAACCAGCTGTCGTCACGATTTCCTTCGTCGAGCAGCCTCTGGCGCTGACGCATCGCCGTCTCGTAGCTGTTGGCCGCG
The DNA here is from genome assembly GCA_046154725.1 of Parvularculaceae bacterium. Taxonomy (GTDB): domain Bacteria; phylum Pseudomonadota; class Alphaproteobacteria; order Caulobacterales; family Parvularculaceae; genus Amphiplicatus. The sequence goes on from JBJXFO010000134.1 coordinate 8,063, forward strand.
CGTGCGTGCGCCGCATCGTGCACAATTGTCATGCGATCGAGAAACCGGCGCCGCTCGGCCGCGCCCTCCATGAACAAGCGGTCCTGCGCAGGCGTCAACCAGAGGAGGCGCATGACGTCGGCGAGCGCCGATGGCCCTTGAGCAGATGAGCCGTCAATACGCACGACGCGCCGGGTCTCGTCTGACGCAAGCGCGCCGACGCCGATCGCGCGATCGTCCGCTACGCCCGAGAGCCTCGCCGACACGGCCCATCCGCCAGCGCCCCCGATGCGCGGCAGCTCCTCAAGGCGGGCGCTCCTCAAGCCGCGACCCGGCCCGAGCAACGAAATCGCCTCAAGCAAATTGGTTTTGCCAGCGCCGTTCGGTCCCGAAAGCGCGATGGGACGCCCGTCCAGAACCAGGTCGAGATGCTCGTACGAGCGGAAATCCGACAGCGTCAGCCGCGTCAGTCGCACTCCTGCCGCCGGCGCGGCCGGCTCCTCGGCCTCGATCCTCAAAAGCGCAGCTTCCCTCACGGGTTCATTTCCTGTCAGACGCGCAGCGGCATCAGGACATACAATGCGCGCGGATCCTCGTCGTCGAGCGCAATTGACGGGCTCGACGGATCGGAAAGACGGAAAGTAATCGTCTGGCCGTCAATTTGGCTCGCGATGTCGAGCAAATAGCGCGCGTTGAATCCGATTTCGATCGGATCGCCGCTGTAATCGACCGACAGCTCTTCAAGCGCGCTGCCGGCTTCGGGATTGTTGACAGTCAAGCGCAGCTTGTCGCTGTCGATCGCCATCTTGATCGAGCGCGTGCGATCCGCCGAAATTGTCGCAACCCGGTCGACCGCTTGCGCGAAGTCCTTGGTGTCGGCGCGCATGAGGCTAGAGTTATTTTTTGGAATAACACGCTCATAGTCGGGGAATGTGCCATCGATCAATTTCGATGTGATGTGCCCGGCGCCAAAACCGAAGCGGATCTTCGTTTCGGAAACGCCGATCTCGACGGTCTCCTCGGCGTCCGCGAGGAGCCGGCCAAGCTCTGCGACGGCCTTCCTCGGCACGATAACGCCCGGCATCGCATCAGCGCCAGCCGGCAGCGGCGCATCAAGGCGTGCGAGGCGATGCCCGTCGGTCGCCGCAGCGCGCAGGAGCTTTTTGGCGCCATCGACAAAAGCGTGGAGGTAAACCCCGTTAAGGTAATATCGCGTTTCCTCCTGCGACATCGCAAAGCGGGCCTTGTCAAACAAGCGCGCCAAATCTGCAGTTGGCACCGAAAAGCGTACGCCGAGATCGGTCGACGCGAGCGTCGGAAAATCCTGTTCGGGCAGCACAGCGAGCGAAAATTGCGAGCGGCCCGCGGAGACGAGGAGCCTTGCTTCATCCTGCACGAGTTCAAGACGCACCTGCGCGCCCTCAGGAAGTTTGCGGACGATGTCATAAAATGTCAGCGCCGAGACAGTGGTCGATCCTTTCCGCGCCACGTCGGCGGGAGCCGCCTCCGAGATCTCGATGTCGAGATCGGTCGCCGTCAGTGACAGCGAACCGCCTTCGGCCTGGAGAAGGACGTTTGACAAAATTGGAATTGTATTGCGCCGCTCAACAACGCTTTGGACGTGCCCCAGCGCCTTGACGAGGGCGGATCGTTCGATCGTGACTTTCATGCTCTCGCACTCTTCTGCCATGGCGTGGTTAGCCGCAACGTAGGAACCGGCGTCGCGGTTATCAGCGTCGGGTGGCGCTCTCGCCGCATCGCTTGACCCGAAGCGTGAATGACGCCGTCGATAAAATGAGCGGACGTCTCGCAGACGCTTAAAGCGCCGCACGAGCCGCCCGCAGAATCGACCTGCTATTATAGGCCGAAACCACTCGACAAGGCCAGCGCGCCGCGCGGTCGCCGCCGGTCTCGAACCGTCGCCCGCCGCCGGCTTTAGCGCTTGCCAGCAAGGAGCTTTTCGGCCGGGATTTCTGCTCCGATCTCAATCCTGATCGCCATTACGGCGGCGGCGAACGCCTTATCCCGGGAGACAAGCGCATCGGCCCGGCGCATCGAACTCATCGCCGTGGTGTGATCGCGCCCAAGAGTGCGCCCGATACGCGGATAGCTTTCAGCCATGGACGTCCGCGCGACATAAACAAAAGCGTGCCGTGCTCGAACGATTCGCTGCGGTTGGGCGCGTCCCCGGATTTCCTCCGAGGTGAGGCTGAAAGCGCGCGCCGCCGCGCCAAGCGCCTCATCAAGCGTTGCGGAGCGTCGCCGGTCCCCAAGCCTCGATTGTAGCGCAGAAAGCGCCTCGGACGCGCCGATCGTGAGGGAATGGTCCTTATAAACCAGCGCAAGCTGCTTGTAGGCGCCGATGCACTCGCGCATCGTCGATGAAAAGAGACGCGCAATGAGGTCAAGCGCCTCATCCGTGATGACGCAGCGCAAATCCGCAGCATCCCGGTGCTTTCGCAAAACTGCGCGACGCAGCTCTTCGCCTCCGGGCGCAATGCCAACCGCGAGGCCTCCGGCGAGACGGTCCGCGAGGCGGCCAAGAACGCCCGCTTCGGAAAGCCCCGCCGGCGCAAGTTCACCCGCTACAATCAGCTGGCGGCCCGCGCTGACGATTGCCGTCACCAGATTGACAACTTCACGCATGGTTTTCTGTTTGCCAGCCAGAAGGTGAATGTCGTCGATCATGACAAGGTCGTTCGACACCAGGTCGCGCTGCAAGGCCATCGTTGAGCTCGACAGCAAGGCGCCGACGCACCCATTCTGAACGTTATTATGAGTAAGATAAACGCAGCGGCCCTCAGGAAAACGCTTCATCCGCGCATTGCCGGCGCTCTGCAGCAAGTGCGACTTGCCAACGCCCTGTGGTCCATAGAGGTAGAGAAGCTCTGGCGGCGCATCTGCGTCGAAAATCTCGCTGACTGCCGACAGCGCAACTTGGTTGGACGCATCGCCCGCAAACGCCTCGAAAGTCATACGCGGGTCAAGTCTGGTTGCAATTTCATCAAGCCGAGGCGCCCGCACTTCCGGGCGCGCCTTCGCTGCGGGCCTGCGATCAAAGCTGCCCGAAATCACGCCGACGAGGGGTGCAGCCGCTCCATAATCGCCGCCATCTTCGATGGTCGCGGCCGGATTGTTCGACGCTGAATTGTTCGCGGCTGGCGCAAGCGCGCTCACGCGCGCTGCATTGTCACTTAGCGCTTGACGTTTGACGATCAGCATACGCCGGGCCGGAGTAAAGCACTCTCCCCATGAGCGCAGCAAAGCGAGCTTGAATTGTTGATCGATGCGATCGCGCCGCAAGTCGGAAGCTGTCGACAGGACGACGCAATCGTCTACGTCATCATCAATCATGAGGTCGGAAAACCACGACTTGAATGTCGCCTCGCCATACTCACGGCGGAGCGTCTCTTGAAATAAAGACAGCTTGCCGTCCGCCTTCTCGGCGTTGTCATTTTTCATTGCTGGAAGCCCCAAGATATTTAAAATCCGCCCGACGTCAGCGCACGATGAAACATTCATCGCCGCTGCCGCAGATAACGACACCGCAGTATTTCGATCCGCGACGCCTGACTATTTTATGAAGAATAGGCCGAGCGAAAACGATTGACGAATGAAGAACTCGAAACGCGGACGCCACATGTAAGGCGCCACAAAATTTGGCGCCAAAGTTTGCTACCGGTTCGGCTCATCGCTTCGCCCCTTCCGCCATTCGGCGTTGTTCTCAGTTCCGAAGCGCCGCCTCATCGGCGGCGCTTTGCCAAATACTCTCTCACACAGAACGCAACTGGAATACGAGGATGAATGGCAAAAATGAATTGATCCGTATCCGCCGTATTCCTCCTGCGATGATGATCCGCGAAGCCAAATTTGTAAAGGTTTCGATTCCGTTTTCGCGCAACTTTTTGGGTCGAACGGTCATTGACTTTGCGACCTCCGCGAGAAAACAAATGCTTAGCGTTTGTTTCGGCCGGGTCGGTGGAAAATTAAATCGCGGCGCATTGGCTGCGTCAGGCATGCCGTGCGCCCTACCGCGTGACGGCGAATACCGCGCGCGGCAAAAAAAGTCCAAAAAAAACCTCGCGGGAAAGACCGCGAGGCTAACAGAATTGTTTAATTGTAACGCTGATTAAACAGCAAGCTTCCGTATGCGAGACGCAAGGCGGGAAAGCTTGCGGGACACTGTCGATTTGTGCGCGACGCCTTTCGTCACCGTCCGATGAAGCTCCGGCTGCGCTGCGCGAAGCGCATCTGAAGCCGCCTGCTTGTTGCCAGAGGCGATCGCTTCCTCGACCTTGCGCACAAACGAGCGCACTCGCGAACGGCGGGCCTTGTTGACTTCGGTACGGCGCGCGATCTTTCGCACCATCTTTTTCGCTGACGACGTATTCGCCATGACTTTTCTCGTATCTGGCGCTGTGAACGCGCCCGTTAAACTTCTTGAATTCCGCAGCGCTCCTGCGCGCGGAGGGAGGGTGTATAGCTACCGACCTGCCGGGCGTCAACGCATGGCGGCGCCATCGATCAGTCCCGCAAATTGCTGGCTAGCGCTGACATTTCAGGCAGGCAAAAGTTGACCGGCCGCCTTGCACAAATCGCCTGACCGGCGCGGAACAGGCCGGGCAAGGCTCCCCTTCCCGGCCATAGACCGAAAAATGGTGCTGAAAATAGCCTTTCGACCCATCGGATCTGGCGAAATCCCTCAAGGTCGAACCACCGGCGTCGATTGCCTCCAGAAGCACCTCTCGAATTGCGCGATGCAGGCGGCAGGACGATGCAGCGGAAACGCTCCCCGCCCGCCGCCGCGGTGAAAGCCGCGCACGCCAAAGCGCCTCGCAGACATAAATATTGCCAAGCCCGGCAACGGCCGACTGGTCCATCAACACTGATTTGAGCGGCGCTGAGCGCCCGTCCAATCGCAACCTCAAGGCGTCTGCAGTAAATTCTGCAGCCAAAGGTTCGGGGCCCATTCCTGCAAAATGCGCCGAGGACCCCAGCGTGCTGGTCGGCTCAATATCCATAAAACCGAAACGCCTTGGATCGTTGAAGACAATCTGTGAGTGTCCTCGTTCGCCTTGAACGACGAAGCGGACATGGTCATGGCAAGGATTGGTGACCGGCGCAAAATAGAAGGAGCCGGGACGCGCGTCCGAGGTCTCGTCCGTCACGCTAAACCGGCCTGACATGCCGAGATGCATGATCAGTGTCTCGCCCGTTGAGAGCGCGGCCGTCAGATATTTGCCGCGCCGGTCGAGCGCCGCGATATGGGCGCCAGTCAGACGATCCACAAAATTGGCCGGAAAGGGGAACCGCAGATCCGGCCGGCGCGCTTCAACCTGAATGAGACGCGCGCCAACCATAAACGGCGAGAGGCCGCGCCGTACGGTTTCGACTTCAGGCAATTCAGGCATGGTATTTTTCGGTCAGGCGCATTTAGGTTCTTAACCTGCGCCGCAGAATCGCCGCCGTCAAAAATGAGGCGCGGACTGCAATATCCAGGCTGGCGCGTTTCGTCACTAAAATCATCGTTGACCTTTGCCATGCGCCTTTTGCCATAACGACCCGGAGGTTGTAGCGTTCCTTTCCAGGAGTTGGGCTTGGGCGACTACCGATACAGGGCGTTCATCAGCTACAGTCACGCTGATGAGCAAGCAGGCGCGTGGCTTCAGCGATCGCTGGAGCAATTTCGCGCGCCGAGAGAACTTGCCCTGCGTCTCGCTGAAGCTGGAAAGCCGGCGCGACTTGCACCGGTGTTCCGCGACCGCGAGGACTTGCCCGTCGCCGGCAATCTGAACGACGCCATTCAAAAAGCGCTTGCCGAAAGCGAATTTCAGATCGTCTTGTGCTCACCCAACGCCGCAAAGTCGCGCTGGGTCAACGAAGAAATCAAGCTTTTCCACCGTTTGCACGGCAACGGGCGAACGTTTGCGTTGATCCTTGCTGGCAAGCCCAATGCGGGCGGCGATGAGGAGTGTTTCCCGCACGCCTTGCGTTTTGCGCTCAATAGCGATGGCGAGCCGACCGAGGCACCCGCCGAACCGCTCGCCGCAGACGCGCGCGAGGGCGGCGACGGCAAGCGCTATGCTTTGCTGAAGACCGCCGCCGGCATGCTCGGCGTCGGCCTTGACGACCTTGTCCGCCGCGACGCGCAGCGCCGCGCGCGCGCCGCCCGAAACTGGGTCGCCGCGTCGGCAACGATCACAGCTTCGATGGCGTTCGCCGCAGCCTATTCAATCAACCAGCGCAACGAAGCGCAGGTCATGCGCGGTAAGGCAGAGACGCTGATAGAGTTCATGTTGTCTGACCTCTCAGATCGTCTTGAACCTGTCGGCAAGCTCGACATTCTGCAAGCAGTCGGCGGCGAGGTCCTCGATTATTACGCGGACCAGGACCTCAAGTCTCTGGATCCCGCCGCACTGTCCCGCCGCGCGCAGGCGCTGATGAAACTCGGCCAGGTCGATGAGCGCCGCGGCGACCTTGATGCTGCGCTTAAAGCTTATGAGGCGGCGTTTGCTTCCACCGAGGAACAACTGAGGCGCGCGCCGAGCGATCCTGACCGCGTTTTCGATCATGCGCAGAGCGTGTTTTACGTGGGGAACGTTGCGCTAATTCGGGGGGATTACAATGAAGGTGAAGCCCGTTTTCAGCAGTATTTCGATATGGCTCAGACACTTGTCGAATTCGATAAGGTCAATCCCAAATGGCGTCTTGAGGTCAGCTATTCTGCCAACAATCTCGGCGCCCTTGCATTCAATCGCGCTAAATACGCTGCTTCTATCCCTTACTTCGAGAAGGCCGTCGAAACACGCCGGGAGCTTGCCGGCGAAAGTCCGGACGATCGCAAGTTCAAACTTGCCTACGCTTCTGCGCTTTCGTGGCTGGCTTATGCTCAGATCGCAGTCGGCGAGAATGGAAATGCGCTTGACCAACTCAATAAAGAAATCGCTATATATGAAAGTCTTGATGCCAGCGCCAGCAGCGAAGATTTTCTCGCGCTAGAAAAGCGCATAACCGCTGAGCGGCGGGTATCAGTTGCGCAATTGTCGCTCGGCAATGTTGTTGAAGCGAAATTCGCGTTAGATCGCGCGGAACGAATCGGCGAGATGCTCGTCGGTCGCGAACCCGATAATCTGCTTGCCTTAAACAATATCGCTATCACCCAACGCCTTCAGTCGAACTTGAGCGGACTTTCCGGCGACAAGCGATCAGCCTTGACCGAAGCCGAGCGTGCGCTCTCCGCCGCGCGCGCCGTAGCCAAGCGTGATAAAAGCCAAGTCGCCTTTAAGGCCAATCTCGGATATGCGCTTGCCCAGCGAATAATTATCGAACCAGAAAGCGCGGCGTCGGCGTTGGAAGAACTGGATACGTTGCTGCGCGACCCAAGCATCGGGTCAACCGGCAATGATCCTGAATTTCGGGTCAGGGCGGGGTTGGCGCAAGCAGTTCACGCCCGCAGCATCGGACGCGCCGAAGATGCGAAACGACTTGCGAGCCAAACACTCGCCGCAGTGGAGGTTGGGTCTTTCCAACTTACGGTGGAGGCCCAGCGCACCTTGGCGCTACTGTTAGCCGAATCGGGAGATCGCGACGGTTCAAGCCAGATTTGTGATCAGCTTCTTGCCAAAGGAATTCGTCATCCAGAACTGCTAGCTCTGCAAAAAGGCCTCAGAAATGACCGCGTGACGTCGCGTCCTTGACGTAAATTCTTTACAGGGGTTACTTTCCCTAAACGGGCGGTTATAGTTAAGGCTTCGCATTTAGGGGAGTAATTGCCATGGAACGACGTTTTGTCCTCGCTTGCCTCGCCGGCGCGGTTGCGCTTTCCGCCTGCGGGCATCTTGATTCGAAGTCACTAGCAGCGTCGCCGAAAACTATCCCAGTTGACGCCAAGGTTTCGATCAGCCGCGACAGTAGCGGCAAGTTGCTTTTTAAATATGATGCTCCATACGCGGATGCAGACGGAAACTTCGATTTCGCCGAAGGCGAGGCGGGTAAGTCCAGCGTGACCCTATCATTCACGATTGTGGACGATAGCGGACTTGGGCTTAGATTCCGCCGTGACGGGCGCGACGCAATTTGGATCGTCGAAAAAGCCCTGCTTGCCAATTCCGGCTCGACAAGCCCCGCGGGGCCTTATGAGGGCAAGCAGTTCCGTGATTTCAGAGTGTCGGCCGATGGCAAGACACTCACAGTGTTTGACGAAAACAGTGACGGCGTTCTTTATCGCTATGCCCTTCGGTTTGACATGGGTTCCGAGGTCATCGCACACGACCCGGACGTTGGTAACGGAAATGGCGGCGGGCACGGTGGTTGAGGCTTTGACGTTCTGAAGCCACGGTTGCTGCGTAAAATTGAAGGCGACGCTGCGTTGGCGTCGCCTTTTTCGTTGCGTGTCCTTCAGCGGCCGCTTGCAGAAACTACAATCCCGGCGGTTTCCTGCCGGGATTGGTTTTTTCGCTGCTCGGACGAACCGCTACTGCTTGTCGCGGTTCTTCAGCGCCGCCCCAAGAATGTCGCCGAGCGAGGCGCCGCTGTCGGCTGAACCGTACTGCTCGACCGCGTCCTTTTCTTCGGCAACTTCGCGCGCCTTGATCGATAGCGAGATACGGCGCGAGACCTTGTCGAAGCCAGTGACGCGCGCGTCGATTTTGTCGCCGACGGCAAAGCGCTCGGGCCGTTGCTCGCCGCGGTCTTTTGAGAGGTCCGATTTGCGGATGAAGGCTTTGGGGCCGCCTTCGCCGCCGACCTGAACTTCAATCCCGCCCGATTCAATCGCCGTCACCGTGCAGGTGACATCGTCGCCGCGGTTGATTTCGCCGACGGAGTCCATCGGATCACTTGCCACCTGCTTGATGCCGAGCGAAATGCGCTCCTTCTCCGGATCGACGTCCAGAACCTTGGCTTTGACCACGTCGCCTTTTGTATATTCCTTGATGACGTCTTCGCCGGGCCGGTTCCAGTCGAGATCGGAGAGATGCACCATGCCGTCCATCTCGTCGGTAATGCCGACAAAGAGCCCGAACTCAGTGATGTTCTTGATCTCGCCTTCGATGATCGACCCGATCGGGTGCTTTTCGGCAAACGAGTCCCACGGATTGTCGAGGCATTGCTTGAGGCCGAGGGACACGCGGCGCTTGTTCTCGTCAACCTCAAGCACCAGCACATCGACCTCCTGCGTGGTCGAGACGACCTTGCCGGGGTGCACGTTCTTCTTGACCCAGCTCATTTCTGAAACGTGGACGAGGCCTTCGATGCCTTGCTCCAGTTCGACGAAGGCGCCGTAGTCGGTGATGTTCGTCACGCGGCCGCGGAACTTCGCGCCCACCGGATATTTCGCGGCAACCCCCTGCCAAGGATCGGGCTGGAGCTGCTTGATGCCGAGTGAAATGCGGTGCGTTTCCGGGTTGATCTTGATGATCTTCACTCTGACGGTGTCGTTGACGCCGAGCACTTCCGACGGGTGATTGACGCGGCTCCATGACATGTCGGTCACGTGCAGGAGGCCATCGACGCCGGGCGCAAGTTCGACGAACGCGCCGTAATCGGTAATGTTCTTGACGATCCCCTCGCGCGTGTCGCCTTCGTTCAGCTCTCGGACGACTTCCTGGCGGTGTTCGGCGCGGTCTTCTTCAAGGATCGACCGGCGCGAGACAACGATGTTGCCGCGCCGCTTGTCCATTTTCAGAATGCGGAAGGGCTGCGGGATGTTCATCAAGGGCCCTGCGTCGCGCACGGGGCGGATATCGACCTGGCTGCCCGGAAGGAACGCGACCGCCCCGCCGAGATCAACAGTAAAGCCGCCTTTGACGCGGTTGAAGATCACGCCTTCGACGCGCTCTTGCGTGGTGAACTGCTTTTCGAGCCGGTCCCATGCTTCCTCGCGGCGCGCCTTGTCGCGGCTGATGACCGCTTCGCCATTGGCATTTTCGATGCGCTCGACAAAGACCTCAACGCTGTCACCGATCTTGAGCAGGCCCGCCTGGCCAAACTCCTTCAGGGGTACGCGCCCCTCTGTCTTGAGGCCGACATCAATGATGGCAACGTCTTTTTCGATGCCGGTGACGATGCCTGTAACGACATTGTCTTCGAATGCGCCGCGATTAAGAAGCGACGCTTCCAGCATGTCGGAAAAATCCTTGCGGGAGGGCGTGAACGATTGAGGTTGAGCCACGTGGTCTTTGGTCCTTTGTTTCGTCGCTTGAGCTTGGCCGCCCGGTTTGCCCGGCGGTCTCCCCAGGACGCGCGCAAACGCGTCCAAGGCGGTTAGAGCCCAAATGAGGTTCAGATGAAACGGCGCAACAGGCGGTGACGGACATCAAACCCGCTTTCCGTCTCGCCCGGAAGTACTGACCCTGGATTAGGGGAAGTGTCCCCCGGTCAATCCTGCCAGCGTTGGAAAACGCCGTCGATAACGCAGCGCGCCGCCGCGAAGGCCGCGGGTATAGTCAAAGATGTCGTATCTAGCAACTCCGCTGACGCGGCCATAGTCATCGGCGCATCGGAGCGGACGGCGTCACGCGCATCGCGTTCTTCGAGGTCAGCCAGCACCTCCGCCTCGGTCAGGGCCGGCTTGGACGGCAAGAGTTCCAGCCAGCGGCGGCGCGCGCGCACTTCCGGGCTTGCGACAACAAAGAACTTAACGCTGGCGTCCGGACAAACAACCGTGCCGATATCGCGCCCGTCGAGCACGGCCCCCTTCACTTCGCCGGGGGGATTTTTTGCGAAGTCCCGCTGGAAATCGAGCAGCGCCTGCCGAACGCCGGGCTGGGCGGCAACGATCGAGGCGGCGGCGCCAACCTCGCGCGTGCGAATATCGGCGCCGGCGAGCCTTTGCAGCGAAAAGGCGCGCGCGGCGCGCGTCGCCGCCGCTTCGTCTGACGGATCCTCGCCGGCATTGAGGAGCAGCCACGCGACCCCCCGATAAAGCGAGCCTGTGTCGAGATAGGCAAGACCATAGGCGTCGGCGATGAGCTGCGCGAGCGTGCCTTTGCCGGACGCTGCAGGCCCATCAAGCGCAATGACGAATGGTTTGCCCATGGCGCGAGGCCTTAGCGGGCAAGGCGCAGGTCAGGCAAGGGCGGCGCGACCGAGGCGCGCCGCGGGATATCGATAAAATTTTGCCTGCGAAGGCGCGCAAGTTATCAACGGATCGACGGCAAATTCGCGGTAAACAGTCCGGAGGGGCCTCGATGAAGCCGATTTTTCTGTTGATTGGGGCAACCGCGCTTGCCGGCTGCGCGACGATGAACGCCGATCAGTGCGCGTCGGCGGACTGGCGCGCCTATGGCCATCAAGATGGCGCCGCGGGTCGCCCGGCGTCGATGGCCAATAAACGCGCGGAAGCCTGCTTCGAACACGGGGTGACGCTCGATCACGCGGCCTATGAAGCGGGCCGAAATCAGGGATTGTGGACCTGGTGCACGCCCGCGCGCGGTTTTGATCTTGGGGCCAGCGGCGCACGCTATGACGGCGTTTGCGTTGATCACGATGAGAGCGCGTTTCTCGCCGCCTTCGACGAGGGCGCAACACAGCTCCAGTTCACGTCGGCGGTTGGCCGCGCGCAGGAGAGCCTTTCGAGCGCCAGCAGCGAGGTCGCGTCAATCACGGCTACGCTGAGCGAGTACGCGTCCGGCAACCGCGACTTCGAAGCCGACGGCCACAACGAAAAAGTGCTGAGCCTGTGGTCGAAGCGCAAATATCTGCAGCAGGAAGCGATCCCCTATTGGCAGGTCGAACTGCGCGTTGCGGAACGGGAACTTGACGGTTATCGGGCGCGTGTCGCCGCTGGCGATCCCAACGCAGGCGCCCTGACGCCTCGCCCCGTTTCGGGACCAAGGCCCTATGCCGGGCCGACCGAAGCCGACGCCCGCGAAATGGTTGCGGAGGTCTTTGCCCAGGCGTTCGCCGGGGCTAAGAAAACGCAGCGCTAAGCCTCGCGCTTTTCCTTATCATCCACTGCAAGCGTTGCGGCCGCTGCGAGAAACAGCGACGCGCCGCCTACGCCAAGCGCTTTGATCGCTGCGCCATCAAACGCATAACGCACGATGACGCCAAGGATCGAAGCAGCCAGTAGCTGCGGGATGACGATGAAGAAATTGAAAATGCCCATATAAACGCCCATCTTCTTCGTAGGAAGGGCGCCCGAGAGGATCGAATAGGGCACCGAGACGATCGAGGCCCACGCAAATCCGACGCCGATCATGCCGATCCAAAGCAAGTTCGGATCGCGGATAAAGAGGAACGAGACCAGCCCAAGGCCGCCTAGCGCGAGATTGAAAGCATGCGTCGCCTTGCGGCCAATGGTGCGCGCAACGATCGGTATCAGGAAGAATGCAACGATTGCTGCAACGCCATTATAGACGGCGAACAGGAGCCCGACCCAGTTGCCCGCCTCGTTGAAGCGCGCCGACGAGGCATCCGTGACGCCATAATGAAAGGCGGCGACCCCGCCGGTCGTGTAGATCCACATCGCGAAGAGCGCGAACCAGGTAAAAAACTGCACAATCGCGAGTTGGCGCATGGTTTTCGGCATCGAGAACATGTCGTCGATGATTTCAGAGAACGCATTCTCGGCGCGGCCGCGCTGCTTGATGAGGCCAGCGGCGATCAGGAACAGGCCAAAGACGCCAAGCCCGACGCTGACTATATAAAGGTCGTTGACCTTCAGCGCTTCCGCAGCCTGCCCTAGCGCACCGCTCGACAATTGCGCGAGGATAACAGTCGCAACGCCGCCGAGAACGAACAGCGCGCCGCCCAGTGTCATATAAGCGCCAGCGCTCTTGCCGGCGGATTTCTCAACTGGCGCGGCGGCGCCGCCGCGCTCCGCTGCTTCAAACGCATCCAGATCTTCAGGCGAATATTCTTTTGTCGTGAAGACTGTCCAGAGCACGGCAACAAGCACAAAGATTGCGCCGACGTAGAACGAATAGCGCACCGAATCCGGCACCACGCCTTCCGCAGCGGAGTTGGCGACGCCCAGCCAATTGGTCATCATCCAGGGCAGTGCGGAAGCGAACACGGCGCCGGCGCCGATGAAAAAGCTCTGCATCGCAAAACCCGCCGTACGCTGACGATCAGGCAGCATGTCGCCGACAAATGCTCGAAACGGCTCCATCGTCACGTTGATCGAGGCGTCCATGATCCACAGCATCCCCGCCGCCATCCACAAATATGGCGAGTGCGGCATGATGAAGAGCGCGAGTGTCGTCAGGACCGCGCCAATAAAAAAATACGGGCGGCGACGCCCGAAGCGCCCCCACGTCTTGTCGCTCATGTGGCCGATGATCGGCTGCACAAGGAGGCCAGTCAGGGGGGCGGCGATCCACAAGATGGGGATCTGGTCGATCTCGGCCCCAAGCGTCTGGAAAATGCGGCTGACATTGGCGTTTTGCAGGCCAAAGCCGATCTGGATCCCGAAGAACCCGAACGACATGTTCCAGACCTGCCAGAACGACAGCGGCGGCTTTGGCCGCGCCTTGGTCGTGCCGTCCATTGCCGTTGCCTCCAGGACCCGGCGCGAATATCTGCGCGCACTTGTTTTTCAGTTCTTTTCTCATTCACTCGAAGCTGCCCGCAAGCGGATTCAAACAAGCCCATGACGGAAATTTCATTTTCTTGCGAGGTTCGGCCGTTGCGGCGCCAAGGCCTTGGACAAGCGCCGCGCGTCGCGGCATAAGGCGCGACTTCGCGCGGCTCCTTTCCTGCGGCGTTGCATAGGCATCTTATGGATCTGTCGTTCATCGATTTTTCGCCGTCGTTTTGGGCGGCGTTCTTTCAGGTTGTCTGGATCGATTTGGCGCTCGCCGGGGACAACGCGGTCGTTATCGGCCTCGCCGCCGCCGGCCTGCCGAAAGCGCAGCGCGGACGTGCGATTCTTTTTGGCATCATTGCTGCGACGGTCCTGCGGATCATCTTCGCCCTGATGACGACAACCCTTCTCCAGATTGTCGGGCTTTTGCTTGCCGGCGGCATTCTTCTTCTCTGGGTCAGTTGGAAGATGTGGCGGGAGCTCACGAACCCGTCGCACGCTGACCGCGGCGCGGATGTCCTCGAGGGGGAGCCCCCGTCCGGCGGGCTGGCGAAACCGAAGACGTTCCGCGACGCCATCACGCAGATCGTCGTCGCCGATGTGTCGATGTCACTCGACAACGTGCTCGCGGTCGCGGGCGCGGCGCACGATCACCCGAGCGTTCTCATCTTCGGACTTGCGCTATCGATTGCCTTGATGGGTTTTGCCGCGACATTTATCGCGCGCCTTCTCGAGCGTCATCGCTGGATTGGCTTCCTTGGCCTCGCGATCATTCTTTACGTCGCGCTAAAGATGGTTTGGGACGGCGGCTTGGAAGTGCTGGAAGCAACAGCGCCGCCGTCAGAGAATCCGGCGACGATAGAAGAGGCGGCGGGACATTAGCGTCTCAGCTGATTTCAGCGCCAAGCGTCCGCATTGTCGCGACGAACGCCGGATAGCTTGTCGCGATCATTGATGCGTCATCGATGGTGACGGCCTTCACCGAAGCAAGGCCCAACACCAGAAAGCTCATGGCAATGCGGTGGTCGAGATGGGTGCGGACAAAGCCGCCGCCCGCGACATCCCCATTGCGGCCAAAAACACGTAGCCAGTCCGGCCCGCTTTCCGTTTCGACACCGTTGAGGTTGAGCCCCGCTTCGATCGCGTCGAGCCGATCGCTTTCCTTGACGCGCAACTCCTCAACGCCCGGCATGTAGGTGTCGCCTTTGGCAAAGGCGGCGACGATCGCCAGGATTGGATATTCGTCAATCATCGACGGCGCGCGCGAGGATGGAACGGCGATACCTTTTAGGGCCGCATGCTTTACGCGAATGTCGGCGACCGGTTCGCCGCCGGCGGTTCGCTCGTTCAGGAACGTGACGTCGCCGCCCATCTCGCGCAATGTCTCATAGAAACCCGCGCGCAGCGGATTGATCAGCACATTGCGGATGATGACGTCTGACCCCGGCGTGATCGCGGCCGCTGCGGCAAGGAAGGCGGCGGACGATGGGTCGCCCGGGACGTCTAGGCGCGCCGCCTGAAGCGTCTGGCCTCCGGAAAGGCTGAGGCGGCGATTACAGCCGGCATCGTCGATCTCAAGTCTGACGCCAAACGTGTCCAGCATTCGCTCGGTGTGATCGCGCGACCGCTGCGGCTCTGTAACAAGCGTTGTCCCTTTCGCACCTAGCGCTGCCAGGAGAATTGCAGACTTTACCTGCGCCGAAGCGACAGGAAGCGCATAGTCTATTGCCGAAAGCCGAGTTGCCTCCAATGACAGCGGCAACTTGCCGCCCGCTGTGAAAATCCTTGCGCCCATTGCCGCAAGGGGATCACAAACGCGTCGCATGGGCCGCTTTCTCAGGCTCTCATCGCCGTCAAATTGTGCTGCGATCTGCCTGCCAGCGGCGGCGCCAAGCACCAGACGGCAACCCGTTCCGGCGTTGCCGAAATAAAGCGGCCTGTCAGGGGAGCGCCATGGCGCCCCGGTGATACGCCAGACCGGCCCGCCGCCGTTTACTTCCCGTTCGACGCAGACGCCGAGCGCGCGCATGGCTGCGCCAGTTCGCAAGACATCCTCGCCCTCTAGCAGACCGGTGACAATCGTCTCGCCTTCAGCGAGCGCACCGAAAATAAGCGCGCGATGGGAAATCGACTTGTCGCCCGGCGCCGTCGCCTCGCCAACAAGAGCCCGGCCGCCATGGGCCGTGAAGCCGGTCGAGGGGCGATCACTCATAAATTCCTGGAGTTCGTCACTGTTTCACTTTTGACAGCGCCCGTCCGGCGTGGCAACAGACCGATCCTTATCGCCCCATTCCAAGGATTTTTCCGACGTGAACAAACCCGAACTCGGGATCAAGCGCGACTGCCCCAATTGTACCGCGCGTTTTTACGATCTCAATAAATCGCCTGCGCATTGCCCGAAGTGCGACACCGTGTTCGTACCGGAAGCGCTGCTGAAGCCGCGCAAACCGCGTCGCGAAGATGAGCTGGTTGAAGTCGCCGAAGCGCCCGCAAAACCCGTGGCCGAAGTGCCGCTCGATGCGGCAGAAAAAGAACAGAAGGCGCCCAAATCAAAGCGCAAGCCCGGGCTGGACGACGAAGCGGCTGACGATGAGCTTGCTGATCTTGAAGACATCGAAATCGATGAAGACGAAGACGATACGTTGATTGAGGAAGATGAGGACGAGGACGAAGACATGGGCGGCATCGTTCCGGGCGGCGAAGGAGAAGAGGTCTAAGGCCGCGGGCTTGCAGAGCCGCAGTGGCGGGTCTAGATCACCGCGTCCTTAGCATGGCGAGCCGTCGTCCCAATCGGTTCGTTTTTCTTAAGGACTACCGCCGGAAAAAGGGGCTGTAGCTCAGTTGGGAGAGCGCTTGAATGGCATTCAAGAGGTCGACGGTTCGATTCCGTTCAGCTCCACCAGCCTCCGCTCATAGGGCTTCGGCCCGGCCAGCAGCGCGCCCCTGTCGTGAATGCCGGGCGCTCGGGTGACAGGCGCGTGATGCACATCCTCCTTTTTGGCCCATCCGGCCAGGTCGGCCGTGAGACGATTGCCGCCGCAAAGCGGCGCGGGTTGAGAGTGACGGCGCTGTCGCGCGCGGAGGCTGATCTTTCGATGCCGGGCGCCGGAGCGGCGGCTGTCGAGCGTGCGAAGCCGGACGCTGTCATCAATGCCGCCGCATGGACAGCCGTTGACAAGGCGGAGACAGAACGGGCGGCGGCAACGCGGCTCAACGCCGAAGCGCCGGCCGAGATCGCCGCCGCGGCAAGCGCGGCGGGCGCGCGCTTTGTTCATTTGTCTACAGATTATGTTTTCAACGGCGCCGGCTCAGCGCCGCTCGACGAGACGGCGCCAACGGCGCCTCTGAATACCTATGGATCTACAAAACTTGACGGTGAACAGCGCGTTCTTGAGGCCAACCCGGACGCCATCATCATCCGCACGTCGTGGGTCTACGCAGCGCATGGCGCGAATTTTGTGAGGACAATGCTGCGGCTGGCGGAATCACGCAACGAGATTTCAATCGTCAGTGACCAGATCGGCGGACCGACCCCGGCCTCGTCAATAGCCGACGCATGCCTTACAATTTTGCAACACCCGCAAGGTCCCGGCGGACTTTATCATTTCCAGGGCGCGCCGCCGGCAAGCTGGGCTGATTTTGCAACCGCAATTTTCATTGCAACCGGTAAAGATGTAAAAATAAACAGAATGCTGACGCGCGACTATCAATCCCCGGCGCAAAGGCCGCTTTTTACCGTTCTCGATTGCGCCAAAATTCATCGCGACTATGGAATTGTCCAACCCGACTGGCGCGGCGACCTTGCCGACACCATCCGCAGACTTCAGAATAATCAGCAAACGAACCATTAGAGAGAGGGACACATGAAGGGGATCGTGCTGGCAGGCGGTTCAGGAACGCGGCTCTACCCAATTACGCGCGGCGTTTCAAAGCAGCTGACGCCGATCTACGACAAGCCGATGATTTATTATCCGGTCAGCGTTTTGATGCTGGCTGGCATCCGCGACATTCTCATCATTACGACACCGGAAGATCAGTCAGCCTTTCAACGCCTGCTCGGCGACGGGTCGGATTGGGGCGTTCGTTTCGCGTACGCCGCCCAGCCGCGCCCCGAGGGCCTTGCACAGGCGTTCCTGATTGGAGAGGCCTTTATTGCCGGCGATAAATGCGCGCTTGTGCTTGGCGATAACATTTTTTACGGACATGGACTGACCGAAGAGTTGCGAGATGCCGCCGCGCTCGAAGACGGCGCTGTGATTTTCGCGTATCAAGTGAAAGATCCGCAGCGCTACGGCGTTGTCGCTTTTGATGCAGCGGGCAATGTCACCAGCATTGAGGAAAAGCCTGACACCCCGAAATCCGATTTCGCTGCGACGGGCCTTTATTTCTACGATGAGACTGTTGTCGAGCGCGCCAAGCAAGTGCGGCCATCGAAGCGCGGCGAGTTTGAAATCACGACGCTCAACGAGATGTATCTCACGGACGGCAAGCTGAAGGCGCAAATTCTTGGGCGCGGCTACGCCTGGCTCGACACCGGCACGCACGACTCGCTCCTCGAAGCCTCGCAGTTCGTCCACACAATCGAGACGCGACAAGGCCTTAAAGTCGCCTGCCCGGAAGAAATCGCCTACCGCTTGGGTTTCATCGACCGCGAGCAGCTTCGGCGAATAGCGGCGCCGCTCGCCAAAAACCAGTACGGCGAGTATCTTTTGAGGATTGCGCAGTCTTCCTGATCTGCGCACGGGAGGCGGAGCGTTGAGCGATCAGCCGCGACTAGCGGAATTGATGCGGGAGGCGGCGGCAGCGCTTGCCCGGCGCGAGCCGCAACGCGCGCTTGATCTTGTCGCCGACGTCGAACGCGCGGGCGTGCGCCACCCTGATGTGCCGTATTTCAGGGCGACCGCCTTCAGGATCATGAACGATCCAGCAGGCGCCCTCGGCGCCTATGACGCAGCGCTTGTCATTGATCCCTATCATCTCCCGTCCGTTCTCGGAAAAGGCGCGGCACTCGATGACATCGGACGCGCCCCAGAGGCGATCGCCGTTTGGCGCAATGCCCTAAAGATGGCCCCGTCAGGCGAACGCTTGCCGCCTCTCCTTGCGGCGCTCCATGCGCGCGCACGCGGGCGCATCGACGACGCGAACAATGCGCTGCGCGAGTATCTGGCGGCTGAGGTCGAGGGCGTCAAAACGCGATACGGCATGTCAGAGCTGAAGCGTTTCAACGAAAGCCTTGAAATCTTTTCAGGCCTTGCACGCGCCTACAACCCCGAACCGACAATGCTTCAGTTTCCAGCGCTGCCGCCAGTGTCGTTCTTCGATCGCGCTTTGTTTCCCTGGTTTGAAACGCTCGAGGCGGCGAGCGAGACCATCACCGCCGAACTGACAGCCTTGATGGCGTCTCCTGCTGCGGATGCTTTTGCGCCCTATGTCCTTTATCCGCCGGGCGCGCCGGTCAATCAGTGGGGTGAACTGAACCATTCGCGGCGTTGGTCGTCATTTTATTTCTTCAATAACGGAGCGAGGCAGGTCGAGGCCTGCCGTCACGCGCCGCTTACGGCGGCAACTCTTGAAAGCTTGCCGCTGCTCAAAATCGATAATTTCGGGCCGACGGCAATGTTCTCCTCGCTGGCGCCGAGGACACGCATTCCTCCGCATACGGGTTCAACCAATGTGCGGGCGATCGTTCATCTTCCATTGACCCTGCCGGGACCTGCGTGGTTCCGCGTCGGCAATGAGCGGCGCGTGTGGAGCTTGGGACAGGCGTGGGCGTTCGATGACACAATCGAGCATGAGGCGATGAACGAAGCCGAGGCGACGCGCGTCATCTTGATCTGCGATACTTGGAACCCGTTTCTGACCGCGCCTGAACGCGAGCTTGTCGCCGCGATGATTATGGCGAAGGGCGCATACCAGGCAGCGACCGGCGGCAGGGCTGAGCGGTTTGCCTGAGCGGCGCCGACATCCGGCAGATGAGCGCCCTTGCCTTCGCCGCTTCATTGGGCGAAAGGGGTGGCAAACGCCTCTTCACGAGGCCGTGATGAGCAGGCGCAATGAAAATTCTCGTTATCGGCGGAGACGGCTTTTGCGGATGGCCGACAGCGCTGCACCTGTCGAATCTTGGACATGATGTTGTCATCGTCGATGACCTGTCGCGCCGAAAAATCGACGTTGAGCTCGAAGTTGAATCCCTGACGCCGATCCGGCCGATCTCCGTGCGCCTGAAGGCCTGGCGGGAAGTGTCGAACCGCGACGTGCGTTTCGAGATGATCAACGTCGCGAAGAACTATGCCCGGCTTTTTCACCTGATCGAAAACGAGCGACCTGACGCGATGGTGCATTTCGCCGAACAGCGCGCCGCGCCGTATTCGATGAAGTCGTCATTTCACAAGCGCTATACCGTCGACAACAACATCAATGCGACGAACAACATCCTCGCTGCGATCGTCGAGGCCGGTCTAGACATCCATCTCGTCCATCTCGGCACGATGGGCGTTTATGGTTACGGCACCGCGGGCATGAAGATCCCGGAAGGCTATCTTCCGGTGAAGATCGAGACTGACGACGGGCGCGAGATCACACAGGAGATTCTCTACCCCGCCAATCCCGGCTCGATTTATCACATGACAAAGACGCAGGATCAGCTGCTTTTCGCGTTCTACAACAAGAACGACCGGCTGAAGATCACCGACCTTCATCAGGGTATCGTCTGGGGCACGCAAACGCGCGAGACGCGTCTTGATGAGCGGCTCATCAACCGCTTCGATTATGACGGCGACTACGGCACGGTGCTCAATCGTTTTCTGATGCAGGCCGCGGTCGATTTCCCGCTGACTGTGCATGGCACCGGGGGGCAGACGCGGGCATTCATCAATATCCAGGATACAGTGCGTTGCATTCAACTCGCGATCGAGAACCCGCCCCAGAAGGGCGAGCGTGTGCGAATTCTCAATCAGATGACCGAGACGCACCGCGTCCGCGACCTCGCCGGCATGATCGCCGAGAAGACCGGCGCCAAGATCGTCAATGTTGCAAATCCCCGTAACGAAGCGGCGGAGAACGATCTGAACGTCGAAAATCAGCGGCTGTTGAGCCTTGGACTTGAGCCGATCACGCTCGAAGAAGGACTGCTTGAGGAAGTGCGCGAAATCGCACGCAAATACGCCGACCGCTGCGACCGGACGAAGATTCCATGCGTTTCCTATTGGAACGAGACGCGCCGCGACGAGGCCAGTCGCTAAGTCGCGGGAGCCTTCAGAAACGCCGGATCGACGCAGCGCCGGTCAGCGCTTCGGGCGCTTGACGCTGTTACGGTCGGCGTAATCGTCAACGCTCGCGCGCCCTTCGCCGTGGCGTTCGGCGCGATCCCGGACGCGATGCGGAACTTCGTCGGGGGCAAGCGCGCCGGCGCTCGTGACGGTATCCCGGACGACCTTGCGCAGCGCCTTCTTGCGATCATCGTCATCGATAGGCTTTTTTGGCATGTGATGTCTCCTTCAGTTCAAGAGCGCGCCAGCTGGCGGCGTATTGCCTGAACCAACGCCATAGCGCTTCGAGCGCGACGCGGCGGGATCGCCATTCACCGAAAGCCCTTCGGGACCCGCGGACACTTCAATCGTCTCACCATCGCGTACGCGCCCCGACAAAATGAGATCAGCGAGAGCGTCTTGCAACTCTTTCTGTATGACGCGCTTCAAGGGCCGCGCGCCATAGACCGGATCATAACCGGCGTCGGCGAGCCAGCGGCGCGCCTTGTCGTCGAGGTCGATGTCGATCTTTCGGTCGGCGAGCCGCCTGACAAGCCTCGCGATCTCGATATCGACAATCCCGGTCATGTTCGCGCGCGTCAGGCGGTGGAACAGGATGATCTCGTCAAGGCGGTTCAGAAATTCCGGCAGGAAGCGCGCGCGCACTGCGTCCATCACCTGCGGCCGCACCACATCAGAATCTTGTCCTTCCGGCTGATTTGCAAGGTGCTCGGCGCCAAGATTGGAGGTGAGGATGATGAGCGTGTTCTTGAAATCGACGGTGCGGCCCTGTCCGTCAGTCAGGCGCCCCTCATCGAGGACCTGCAAGAGCACGTTGAAGACGTCAGAGTGCGCCTTCTCGACCTCGTCGAAAAGAATGACCTGATAGGGGCGCCGGCGAACGCTTTCTGTGAGCGAACCGCCCTCCTCATACCCGACATAGCCCGGCGGCGCGCCGATAAGGCGCGCGACCGAATGCTTTTCCATGAATTCCGACATGTCGATGCGCGCAATCGCGGTGTCGTCATCGAACAGAAACTCGGCAAGCGCCTTCGTCAGTTCCGTTTTGCCAACGCCCGTCGGGCCGAGAAAGAGAAATGAGCCGATAGGGCGATTGGGGTCTTTCATCCCGGCGCGCGCGCGGCGAACAGCCATCGAGACCGCTTCGACCGCCTCTCGCTGCCCGATGACGCGCTGGCCGATTGCTTCTTCCATCCGGAGCAGTTTTTCGCGTTCGCCTTCAAGCATCCGATCGACCGGCACGCCAGTCCAGCGCGACACAATACCGGCGATCGTCTCCGCATCGACAACTTCATCGACAAGCGTCGCCTGGTCTTCGCGCTCTTCAGCTCCGGCGAGTTTTTTTTCGAGTGCCGGAATGACCCCGTATTTCAGTTCAGAAGCGCGGAGCAGATCGCCGCGGCGCTCGGCGCCCGCAAGGCCTTGGCGCGCCTCTTCAAGTTCTTCCTTGACCTTTGTTGCAACGGCAAGGCTTTCCTTTTCCGCTCGCCATTGCGCGGTCAGCGCGCTCGATTTCTCATCGAGCCCCGCCAACTCCAATTCGAGCGCCGCGAGGCGGTCACGCGAGGCCGCGTCGCTTTCCTTCTTCAGCGCTTCGCGCTCGATCTTCAACTGGATGATCCGGCGATCGAGTTCATCCAGTTCTTCCGGCTTTGAATCGACCGCCATCCGCAGGCGCGCGGCCGCCTCATCGATGAGGTCAATCGCCTTGTCGGGCAGGAAACGGTCAGTGATGTACCGATTCGACATCGTCGCCGCCGCGACAATCGCCCCGTCTGAAATGCGCACGCCGTGATGCAGCTCGTATTTTTCCTTCAAGCCCCGGAGGATCGAGATCGTATCCTCGACTGTGGGTTCCCCGATGAACACCGCCTGAAAGCGGCGGGCGAGCGCGGCGTCTTTCTCAACGTGTTTTCGATACTCGTCGAGCGTCGTCGCGCCGATGCAGTGAAGTTCGCCGCGCGCGAGCGCCGGCTTCAAGAGATTGGAAGCATCCATCGCGCCTTCAGACTTTCCAGCGCCGACGAGCGTATGCATTTCGTCGATAAAGAGAATGATCTCGCCTTGCGCGGCCGTCACTTCCGACAAGACCGCCTTCAGGCGCTCCTCGAATTCGCCGCGATACTTAGCGCCCGCGATCAATGATCCCATGTCGAGCGCGAGCAGCTTTTTACTCTTTAGGCTTTCCGGGACATCGCCATTGACGATGCGCAGCGCCAATCCTTCCGCGATCGCCGTCTTGCCAACGCCAGGCTCGCCAATCAGCACGGGGTTGTTCTTTGTACGGCGCGACAGGACCTGCATGGTCCGCCGGATTTCTTCATCGCGGCCAATGACTGGATCGAGCTTGCCAGCGCGAGCGGCTTCGGTGAGGTCGCGCGCGTAGCGCTTCAGCGCGTCATAGCCCTGCTCGGCCGAAGCGGTGTCAGCCGTGCGGCCCTTACGGAGAGTGTTGATCGCCGCATTGATTGATTGCGGCGTGGCGCCGGCATTCTTGAGGATTTTCGCGGCTTCCGAGTCCGGCGTCATTGCGAGCGCGACGAGCAGGCGCTCCGCACTCACAAATGCGTCGCCAGCCTTCTTCGACTGTTCTTCTGCCGAGGCGAACACGCGCGCCAGCGCCGGGGCAAGGTAGATCTGGCCGCCAGCGCCTTGCACTTTCGGCAGTTTCGAGAGCGCCGCGTCTGCTCCCGCAAGGGCGCTATCGGGCCGCGCGCCAGCCGCCCGCAAGAGATTGGCGCTGAGGCCCTCGGGGTCATCGAGCAAGGCCTTCAGCAAGTGTTCTGGCGTGAAGTGTTGATGACCGTCGCGAAGGGCGATCCCTTGCGCGGCCTGAATGAGACCTTTTGCGCGGTCTGTGTAATTCTCTAGTTGCATTCGTCTGACCTTTGAGAAGCATCATGCGGGCAGTCGCCCCTGCGATCGGCGGCAACGTCTGACGTCGAAATAGGGTCAAAAAGCTCTCACGCAAGACCAAGGACAGACGCCATAGACGTCGATCCCAAAGCCCGGCGACGGGGCCGGGCCATTCAATCGCGTGTAGGACTTTGCGATCTTGCGCGTGCACCGCGCTCTAACCAAAGAAATTCCGCCTTCTGAAACTTCAGCTGGCATCCGCACCGAGCGAATAGCAAAAACAACGTATGCGCGAATTAACTATAAGCATTTCCCGTTATTGATTGTTTGACTATAGACTGCGAAAGGCCCCATGCTCAGCTAGATTGTGTTGTGGTTTGCGCCCGGCGTGATTGTGATTTTCCTGCCGGAATTTCGAAGACGGCAACGTCTGAGACCGCAGGCTTGAAAAGTCCGGATGGTCGCGCGGTGCGGTGGCTCTTGCCTCTGGCCGCGCGAGATTTAATGCAACTGGCCGATCGTTTGATCGAGCACGGCTTACGCTTCTGTGCGCCGCCGCCGCTGATACGGCTTGCGAGGCGAAGACGATTTACGGACTGCCCAGCCAGCCCCGAATTTTTGGAAAGGTAAGGAGCGCCTTTGCGTGCGCGAGATCTCGCAATCGGGCAAAGATCGCAGAATGCTGAAGGCGACGCCCAACGCACATGATGGTGCGTGGGCGTCGTAACGGCGACGTCAGATGGCGACATCAGGTATCGGCAGCCCTTGCAGGCTGAAGGTCCGAACGCTCGCTTACAACTTCTTTGCGGCGTCGTCCTTCATCATGGCGTCTTCTTTCATCATGGCGTCGTGCTTGGCCTTGTGATGCGCCTTGGCTTCATCGAGGGTCACGAGGCCATCCGTGCCGGCCATTTCGGCAAACTCTTTTTTCGCCTTGGCGGTCATATAGGCGACAAGTTCGGCTTCGGTCACTTGTCCGTTCGCGTTGGCATCGACTTCCTTGAAGTGGGCTTCAGTCTTGGCTTCCCAATTCATGGCGGCATCGCCGTCTTTGGATTCGTGGTGGTTCGCAAAAGCGGCGCCCGCGAGTGCGACAGCAGCGCCCGATACGATAAGAATAAGCTTCATGGTTTTTCTCCCTGTAAAACTGATCGTTCGACCCACGATCATGAACCGTGATCGACAGGACTATAGAACGACCTGCGGCGAAAGAAGTTCCGGCGCCTGATGCTTTACAACAGTTAATGCTGCACGGGTTAAAGGGCGCCGAGACTGATGAGCGCGCCGCCATCGACGACGATCTGCTGGCCGGTCATCCAGCGGGCCGCTGGAGACGCCAAAAAGACGGCAGCGCCAGCGATGTCGTCCGGCTCCCCGAAGCGGCGCAGCGGCAGTGTCTTCGAGATCATCGCCTCGATCTTCGGGTCCTTCCAGAGGGCTTCGGCCATGTGCGTTCTGACAATGCCCGGGCAGATCGCGTTGGCGCGCACGCCGAACTGTCCGTACTCGACGGCAAGATTGCGAACGAGTTGTAGATCGGCGGCTTTCGAAATGTTGTAGACGCCGATGGCGTTCGTGCCCACGAAAGCGCCGATCGACGAGACGACGATGAACGCGCCCTCGCCCCTCGCTTTCATCTTTGGCATGGTCAGCTTCGCAAGCCAGTGCGCGGATTTCACATTGGCAGTGATGATCTTGTCAAACTGATCGTCAGTGATCGTTTCCGACGGGCCGAAATGCGGATTGATCGCGGCGTTCGAGACGAGGATATCAACGCCGCCCATCTGCTGCTCGGCAAATCCGATGAGCCGCTCGATCTCCTCCTTGCGGCCGATATGGCAAGCCGTTGCAGACGCCGCTTTGCGGCCCGTCGCTGCATTGATTTTGCTTGCGACGACTTCGCAGGCGTCGATGTTGCGGCTGGCGACGACGAGATCAGCGCCGTGTTCAGCGAGCCTTACCGCAATGGCCTCGCCTATGCCGCGCGAGGAGCCCGTGACGACAGCGCGTTTGCCGGTGAGATCGAATAACGGCGTCAGCATGGAAGTGCTTCCGGCAAGGAGTTGCTAAAAATCAGGCGTGCGAGTGGGAGCAAAAAACACCCGCGTCGACACGCCCCGATAGCGGACGCAAGCGGCTAAGCGCCGACCGGCTCGACGTCTGTATCCGCAGAAGCGTCAGGTGCGCCATCCTCGCGAGGCCTGCGAGGGCGGCGGCGGCGGCGGCGGCTTTCATCGTTGTCGCCGTTTTGCGGACTGTTCTGCGGGCCGTTTTGCGAACCGTTAGCGGCGCGCTGATCGTTACGCTGGCCGTTTCGGCTATCCGCTGCGCCGTTTTCACGTATTGGACCAGTGTCAGGCTGATCGTCGCCCGAAGAATAGGTCTCGCCGCGATTATCACTCTCTAAGGGCGCCGGTTGCGGGCGATGGTCCCGCGCGTCCCGCTGTTCGCCAACGCCGGGCTGTTCCGCGTCATCGTCACCGTCGTAATTCTGTTCGAATTGCGACACGGGATTCGCGCCTTGGGTGGAGCGCAGCACGCGGAAATAGTGTTCTGCATGCTGAAAGTAGTTTTCAGCCTTGACCCGGTCCCCGCTTGTCGTGGCATCGCGCGCGAGCGTGAGATATTTGTCGTAAATCTGTTGCGCGGTTCCCCGAATGCGAACGTCGGGACCATTGGAATCAAGCGCGCGATTGGGATTGCCGCCGTTCCCGCCGCCGCCGCCACCGCCTTGGCGGCGACGTTGATTGCGGCCGCGCTTCATAAAGTTGTTATTCATCGTCTCTGCTGCTCAAAATTTGCTGTTATTGCGACCCCTGCCGCTCCTGCCGCCAGAATTTCACGGCCGGCTCGGCGAACGACAGCGCCGCTGTTCGGCCGCTGCCGTGGCGCTCTGTAGTCCTGACGTGTTATGTTGCTCGTTTGGCGCCCCAGCGTCTTGTCGCCGACTTTTATCCGTCACTTTGGGTTTTGCAGAGTTGCGCGCCGATCGTTGCGTCGCGCCCATCTCTTGTCCGCAGAATATCAACTGCGAACCTTAAAGCAAGTGTTACCGTGCCGGCTCGCAAAGGTCAATGATTAACGCTCTTGGACGCCCGGCAAGGTCTGCAGCGATATGCAGCAGCGCCGCCGGGAATGCCTTCGAGAACAAGGACCTGACTGTATTCTCCTGTCCGGTGCCGAATTCCAACGCAATCAAGGCTTCCGGGGCTGCAACTCCAGGCAATCCGGCAGCAAGGGCTCGCAGGGCGTCGGCCCCATCCGGACCCGCGAAGAGCGCGCCGGCGTTTTCATATCTTTCCACCTCTCTCGGCAACCTGCCGCGTTCGGTCTCGGCGATATAAGGTGGATTGGACACGATCACATCAAAGTTGCCAGCGAGCGAGTGCGCCCAGTCGCCGGTCTGCGCGCGCGCCCGGCCGGCAAAGCCGAAAGCGGCCAGATTGCGCGCGGTCAGCGCGACGGCCCGGTCGTCGATGTCGATGCCAAGGCCCGTTGCCGCCGGCATGGCGCTGAGGAGCGCGCAAAGGAGGGCCCCAGACCCACAGCCGAGGTCCAGAACGCGGTGCGCTCCCGAGGCCGTGCGCCGGGCGAGCGTCGCAGCAATCAACGTCTCACTATCCGCCCGCGGAACAAGGATGCCGGGCTCGACCATGATTGGCAGCGACCAGAACTCGCGGATGCCGGTGATATGAGCGACCGGTTCGCCGGCAATGCGCCTTGCGATCATCCCCTCATACGCGGCGCGCTCATTGTCGGCGAGCGCACGGTGCTCCTGAAGGACAAGGCCGGTATCATCGAGCGCAAAGGCGGCTTTGGCGAGAACGCGTGCGTCAAGCATCGCTGTGGGCATCGCTGTTGGCGACGACGCCAACGCGGTCGCAGCCGAGCGCAGCGCTGCGCCAACGGTCAGGCCAGCCGAAGGGTCAGGCATCTGCATTGAGCGAGGCTAACCGATCCGCGCGATCTTGCGTGATCAGCGCATCGACAAACTGGTCAAGCGCATCACCGCGAATGACGTCATCGAGATTGTAGAGCGTCAGATTGATGCGGTGATCAGTGACGCGGCTCTGCGGATAGTTATAGGTGCGGATGCGCTCGGACCGGTCGCCGGAGCCGACCATGCCCTTGCGCGCCGCTGAGCGCTCAGCGTCGACACGCGCGCGTTCCGCGTCATAAAGGCGGGCCCGCAAGATCAGCATCGCTTTGGCGCGGTTCTTGTGCTGCGACTTCTCGTCCTGCTGGCTGACCGAAACGCCGGTTGGAAGATGGGTAATCCGGACAGCTGAATCCGTTGTGTTGACGGACTGACCGCCCGGGCCCGACGCGCGAAAAACATCGATGCGCAAATCCGCGTCGTTGATGACGATATCGACCTCTTCGGGCTCGGGGAGCACGGCGATTGTTGCGGCCGACGTATGGATGCGCCCTTGCGTCTCGGTCGCCGGCACACGCTGCACGCGGTGGACCCCTGCCTCGAACTTCATGCGCGCGAAGACCCCGTCGCCGGCGATATTGGCTTGAATTTCCTTGTACCCGCCCTTCTCGGCCTCCGAGGCGGAAAGCACCTCGACGCGCCAGCGCTGCAAGCTCGCATAACGCTGATACATTTTGAAGAGATCGCCAGCGAAGATGGCGGCCTCATCGCCGCCCGTGCCGGCGCGCACTTCAAGGATGACGGACGAGTTATCCGCCTTATCTTTCGGCAGCAGCATGATTTGCAGGTCCATCTCGACCTGCGGCGCGCGCGCCTTCAGCTCCTGCAATTCGGCGTAAGCCATCTCGGCCATTTCCTTGTCGGCGCCATTTGACATGTCCTCGAGGTCTATCATCTGTCTGCGGATCGACGTGAGCGCGCGCGCCTGCTCTGCGACGAGTTTCAATTCGCCGTGCTCTTTCGACAATCGCACGATATCTTCGCCTTTCGTCGCCGATGACATCAGCGCTTCGACCTTATCGAATTTTGCGATGAGGGCGTCGATTTTATCTTGCGGGATCAAGCGGATTTTTCCTGCGGTTTGCGTCGGCTTCGCCGAGGCCCGGCGCGCCGCCGGTGATCAGCATGATTTCGTCACTCGGGTCGTGTATGGCGTTTCTCCCGGTAGCTGAAGTTGATGTCAAAACGACGCACTCGGGCGGAAAAAAGGCGCGCGGGAGAATTCAAGGGGGCCCGCTAAACTTTTCGCACGTCGCCCGGATATTTGGCCAGCACGGCGTCGGACGTCAGCAGCGTCATGCCTTCGGCGCTCGCCTGCGCCAGGATCAGGCGGTCGAAAGGGTCGGCGTGCAGCAGCTCAAGGTCCTCGATCGCGAAGATGTGCGCTGCTGACGCCGTCAAAATCTGAAAGCCGGACCCTGTGAAGTACGATGCGGCCAGCCGCGCGTTCAACGGCATCGCTTGAGCGCCGCGTCGTTTCGTTGCGTGCTTGATCGCGATTTCCCACAAGCTGGCGACGCTGACCGACACCGTGTTCGAAAAATCGGCGATGAGCGATCGCGCCGCCGCCGGAAGCTTTGGGTCGGCCGTCACACTCCAGAGGGCAATGTGCGTATCCAGAAGAAGTCTCACTTCCGGCGCCGGCGGCTTTTGGGCGATTCGCCGAGGAAAAGGGCGGCGATCTCCGCATCGAGTTCCGGATCGGGGTCGGGGACAATGAACTTGCCCTTGGCGACGCCGATGCGTTGCACAGCCTGCTGCGGTTCAAGAGGCGCAAGACGCGCCGCCGGCTTGCCGTTGCGCGCGATGATGATTTCGGCGACCTCCCCGCGCTCGACGGCGTCGACAAGGCGCGACAGGTCGGTTTTGGCCTTATGGATATTGACGGTGGGCATCGGCTCCGCATGACTTAGCTAAACTTAGCTAATCCCTATTGAGGCTGAAGTCAAATGCCGGGCCGCATCAAGACCGTGAGGACTAAGCATCAAGAATAGTAGGGACCAGCGACTCGCTCCGGTCAGAATTGCTGCCGCTACTCAGCCGCGACAGCTTCCCTTTCCTCGCGCGCCTTGATCTCCGCCGCCTTCTTCTCAACCAGCTCGACGAGGTGATCGAGGATCTTGTCGTTGTCGAGGCGGTGATGCGGCGCGCCGTCGAGATAGACCTGACCATGCTCTTTGCCGGCGCCGCCGCCGGTGAAGCCGATGTCAGTTTCGCGCGCTTCGCCGGGACCGTTGACGACGCAGCCGATGACGGAGAGCGACATCGGCGTCGTGATGTGCGCGAGGCGCTTGTCGAGCTTTTCAACGGTGTCAATGACATTGAAGCCCTGGCGCGCGCAGGACGGGCACGAGATGACGTTGACGCCGCGATGGCGCAGGCCGAGCGATTTCAGGATATCGAAACCGACTTTGATCTCTTCGACTGGGTCCGCGGACAACGATACGCGGATGGTGTCGCCGATGCCGGCCCACAAAAGTGAGCCCATGCCGATTGCCGTCTTCACTGAGCCAATGCGCAGTCCGCCAGCTTCAGTAACGCCCAAATGCAAAGGGCAATCGATTGCGTCCGCAAGCATCTGATAGGCGGCGACGGTCAGGAACACATCCGACGCCTTCACGGAAATCTTGAATTCGTGAAAATCATTGTCCTGCAGGATGCGCGCATGGTCGAGCGCACTTTCGACCATCGCCTCTGGACAGGGCTCCCCATATTTGTCGAGCAGGTCTTTCTCAAGCGACCCGCCATTGACGCCGATGCGCATCGAGCAGCCATAGTCCTTCGCTGCCTTGATCACTTCTTTGACGCGGTCGGCCGAGCCGATATTGCCTGGGTTGATCCGGAGGCAAGCAGCACCCGCGACCGCCGCTTCGATCGCGCGCTTATAGTGAAAATGGATATCGGCAACGATCGGCACGGCGACGTTTTTGACGATCTCCTTCAGCGCAGCGGTCGATTCAACGTCGGGGCAGGATACGCGCACGATGTCGGCGCCGGCTTCAGCAATCTCGTTCACCTGACGGATCGTTGCTTGCGCATCCGACGTCAGCGCATTCGTCATCGACTGCACGGCAATCGGCGCGTCGCCGCCGACGGGCACCTTGCCGACCATGATCTGGCGGGATTTGCGGCGCGCGATATCTCGCCAAGGACGCAGCGACATCTCAATTTTCCTCAAGGCTGGACCAGAACGCCAATCTTTCACAGCGCGGGGGCGAAAATGCGCCGGACTTACGACTGGTTTTGCGCAAAATTAGCGGAAAAAGCAACGCGCTCGTCCGTCACCTAAAAAGGCGCCTAAGATGGCCTGTCGAAGCTTAACGTGACTTGTTGTTCAAACGCCGGGCGAGGCGCGCCGGCGATCGTGCGGGGGGAAAAGCGCCAGCGCTTCAATGCGTTGAGCGCGGCGCGCTCGAAACAAGCATTGGATGAGGTTGAAACGCGCTCGCTCACAACGGCGCCGTCCGGCGTGATTGTGAAAACAATGTTGACGACCTCAGCCGCGGCGGCCGCCGCCTCGCATTCTGGCGGATAGACGGGCTCAACGCGCTCGATAACTTGCGCCTCAATTATCGCTAAATCTGCCGGCTCGGCGGTTTTCGACGCATTTGGCGTCGCTTCAGCGCGCTCAGCGCCGTTAGACTGCGGCCCGGCGAGCGGTTCGACGACAGCGAGCCCGTCTGTCGCCGGCTGCAATGGCACCCCGTCAAGATTTAATGGGGTTGCAATCTCGCGCGGCTTTGTAATCGACAGCCCGCACCAGATAATAAACGCAAGAACCGCGAGGACCGCGAGCAACGAGAGCCGCGGCGGGTCTGCACTCGGCTGAGCTGTCGCAGGAGGCGCATGTGCGCCGGCGCGGCCGTCGTGCGGCTTGGCCTCGACAGCCGATTTTGCCGGACCGATCAGACCCACTTCGCTTTTAAAGCGGTTGATGACCGGTTCGGCTTCGAGCCCAAGCGCATCGGCGTACGAGCGGACAAAACCAACGCCATAGGCCCGGTTCGGAAGCCGGTCGATGGCCATTTGCTCGATCGCTTCGATATAGCTCGCTTTGATGTGCGTGCGCTCGCTGACGGCGGCCAAAGACAAATTCTGCTGCATGCGAACGGCTTCCAGATAGGGTCCGACCGCGAGAAAGTTTTTGGGGTCGAGGTCAGCCGCCCGCAATCGCGCGCGCGCGTCGTTTAGCTCTACAATTTCGGCGGACGTGTTCTGCCCTGACACAATCTAAAGCCTTTAACTCCAATATCAGGAATGATTACCGTATCGGCGTTCGAAACGATACCGCAGCCACAGGTTTTTTCGCATGGCCGCCGCCTCGCCTAGCAGCAAATGCGCCAACCAACTCCCTGCATATTCGATAAAATGCGCTGGAAAATGAGGCGGCGCTACGGGAGTGCCGCGCCTGACCGCGCCATCATGGCGCTGAACTCGTGGCGGAGGTTTGCGCCGCTGTGGGCGTAGCCGCCTAGCCATTCGGCGACAGCATGCGCCTCGATTGAGCGCACAAGCCGCCGGAAAGGACCAATCGAGGAAGCCGGCGCCGAAAAGCGCCGGACGCCGACGCCGATGAGCGCCGCCGCCATCAGGGGGTCTGCCGCCTGCTCCCCGCAAAAGGTGAGTGGCTTGCCGGCGCGGCCTGCCGCTTCGGCAAGCCGCCCGACGAAACTTAAAAAACCGATCTCGAGCGCATCAAAGCGGCGCCGCGTCATTTCTGAATCGCGGTCGGCGGCAAAATAGAACTGTGCAAGATCATTGCCGCCGATCGACAAGAAATCGACCCGCGCGGCAATGTCGTCGATGAGCCAGGCGGCCGCTGGCGTTTCAATCATCGCGCCAAGTCGAATGGTTGCGGGCAGCGGCCAGCCGCGACGATTGGCGAAATCAACCTCACGCGCGATGAGTTCGCGCGCTGCGTCAATCTCGCCGGGAAGGGTGATCATAGGAAATAGGATATGCGCGGTTCGGCCGGCTGAAGCGGCAAGAAGCGCACGCAGTTGCGGCCGAAAGAGGCCGGGCCTGTCGATTGCCATGCGCATGCCGCGCCAGCCCAGGGCGGGATTGGCCTCGGGCTTCACCTTCATATAGGCGCCGGCTTTATCGGCACCGAGATCGGCGGTGCGGAAGACAACCGGCTTGTCGCCCGCGAGTGCGAGGATTTCCTCATAGAGCTTCTGCTGCGCGCCGGCGCGGGGCAATTGTGCTCCAATCAAGAACTGCAATTCTGTGCGGAATAGCCCAATGCCGGCAGCGCCCGTCCGCGCAAGGTGCGACATGTCGAGGGGAATGCCGGCGTTCATGAAGAGCTCAATCGAAATGCCGTCGCGCGTCACGCTCGGCAGATCGCGCTCCGCTGCGAAAGCGGCCTGCTGTTCACTCTGCAGCGCTTCTTTCTCTCGATAGCTGGCGATGACGTCCGTCGTCGGACGAATCAGCACCTCGCCTGTCTCACCGTCGATGATGACCTGATCGCCCGGTTCGGCGAGTCCGATCGCGCTATCAACGCCCGAGACCAGCGGAACGCCGAGCGCGCGCGCGACGATCGCGACGTGCGACGTAGCCGACGCCTCCGCGACGACGAGGCCCTTCAGTCGCGTGCGGTCGTATTCGAGCAACTCTGCCGGTCCGAGCAAGCGCGCGATCAAAATTGCGTGTTCGGGCAATTCGGGGGCGGCAATTGCTTCAGCGCCAGTCAGATGACGCAGCAGCCGCCGCGACAAATCGTCAAGATCGTGCATCCGCTCGCGCAGATAGGCGTCTTGGATTTGCGCCATGCGCGCACGGTTTTCCGATTGTACCTGCTCAACTGCCGACTCCGCTGTAAGGCCGGACAGCACTGCCGCACGCATGCGCTCCTTCCAGCCGCGGTCATAGGCGAACAATCGATAGGTTTCGAGAACTTCGCGCGGAGCGTCTTCGAGCGTCTCACGCGAGAGCATGGCGTCGACTGAGGCCTGCAACGCCGCGATTGCGTTGCCCAGCCGCGCGCCTTCGGCCTCGGCGTCAGCCGCGAACACTTTGTGCTTCGGCGTCGGCGCTTCATGGAATGCGGCGCGCCCTTGCGCAACGCCGGCCACTACGCCGACGCCGTTGAGACGTTCAGGCCGATGCAGCATCGCGCCGACTTCTTCGGTCGTTCTCTGATCGAAAAGCTCACCCGATGCGGCAATCTCAGCGAGAAGGGTCGCTACCGCCTGGGCCGCGCCAACCTCTGCGTCCGTATATCGGCGGCTGACAAGATTCTGGAGGACCAGTACGCCGAGCGACTTTCCGGACCGGATAAGGGGGACGCCAAGAAAGGAATGGAGAGGGTCTTCGCCAGTCTCCGGACGATAGGAAAAGTTCGGATGGAGGGGCGCGTCGGCGGTAATCAACGGGCGCTTAGTTTGCGCAACAACCCCTACCAGCCCCTCCCCCCATTTCAGTTTTGTCCGATGAACCGCTTCACGGTTCAGGCCTTCCGTTGAATAGAGTTCGAGTTCATCGGAAGCGAGGCGCAAATAAATCGAGCAAACGTCTGAAGCGACATGCCGGGCGATAACTGTTGTCAGAGCGTCTAGACGGCCTTGCGCTGTCGAGGCGACCGCGACAGCATCGTGCATGCTGCGAAGCAGCGCCGCGATGCCGCCTGCGGCCTTGGCGGCGGCCTTCGCGCGCCGCGCCCCGTGAACGCGTCCGCTCGGGAGTCGAGGCATTTGGCGCGTCAACCCGGCGCGGCGGCGCGATCAAGCCCGTAAGCCTGATGCAGCGCGCGCACTGCGAGTTCGCCGTATTCGGCGGCGATCAGCACACTGATTTTGATCTCGGATGTAGAAATATTCTGGATGTTAATTCCCTTGTCGGCAAGCGCGCGAAACATCGTCGAGGCAACTCCCGTATGGCTGCGCATGCCGACGCCGATCACAGACACCTTTACGATATTGCGGTCCGTCAGCATCTGGACAAATCCAATTTTCTCTTTCGCCAGCGCCAGCGCGTCAACCGCGCGCGCAAGTTCTGTTTCGGCCATGGTGAAGGAAAGATTGGCGCCGGCCTGTCGCGACGGGCTTTGAACGATCATGTCGATATTGATGCCTGCGTCGGCAAGCAGGCCGAAGATTGTAGCTGCTCGTCCAGGTTCGTCAGGGACGCCCATCAAACTGATTGTCGCCTCGTCCTTTGACAGAGTGACAGCGCTGACAATCTGCTTTTCCACGATCTCGTCCTCGTCGCAGATGATGGTGCCTGCAGGCTCGCGGTCAGGCTGCCCGAAACTTGAGAGCACGCGTACGCGAACCTTATAGGCCATCGCAAGCTCGACGGAGCGCGTCTGTAGTACCTTCGCGCCGAGCGAAGCCATTTCAAGCATTTCTTCGTAAGAGATTTTTTCAATGCGCCGCGCCTGCTTCGATAGGCGCGGATCGGTCGTGTAGACGCCATCGACATCCGTGTAGATGTCGCAACGCTCAGCGCCAAGCGCCGCCGCAATCGCCACCGCTGTCGTATCGGAGCCGCCGCGGCCGAGCGTCGAAATCCGCTCGCCTGGCGCGACGCCCTGAAACCCGGCGACGACAGCAATCTCGCCGGTGTCGATCGCATCGCCCAGGGGATCTGCCGGAATCTCCACGATACGCGCCTTGCCATGTGCGCCGTCCGTACGCACGGGCGCTTGCCAACCCTGCCACGAGCGAGCGCGATATCCCAATTTTTGCAGTACAAGCGCGACAAGGCCCGAAGCCACTTGTTCGCCGCTGGCGACAACAGTGTCATATTCGACGTTCCGGACATCAAGTGCCGGGTCTGGCGGCCCCGCATCAGCGCAAAGCGCAACAAGACGGTTTGTCTCCCCCGCCATCGCCGACACGGTCACGACGATCGAATGGCCGGCGTCTGCTTCGCGCTTTATGAAGGCCGCTGCACGGCGAATACGATCGACGTCTGCGACCGATGTCCCGCCAAATTTCATGACAATTCTGGCCATGCGATCGTTCGCCGCCTTTTCAGCCGGGCCTCTTCGGCCTCTTATAGAAACGCTGCCTTCTGGCGCAAGCCAGAGTTATGCTATTGAACGGCCTAGTTTTTTTGAAGGCGACTGCAATGCAAACGGCCCGCGCGACGATTGACCCGGCTGAAGTTGAAAAGTTTTCAAAGATCGCAGAGGAATGGTGGGACCCGTTCGGGAAGTTCAGGCCGCTCCACAAGTTTAACCCGGCGCGGCTCGCCTACATCCGCGACGCGCTTTGCGCGCACTTCGGCCGCGACCCCCGCGCAAAGCGCCCCTTGGAAGGTTTGCAGCTGCTCGACATCGGCTGTGGCGGAGGGCTTGTTGCTGAACCCATGCGCCGGCTTGGCGCCGCGGTGACCGGCATTGACGCCTCAGAACGCAACATAAAGACCGCCCTCGTTCATGCCGGCGCGGGCGGACTTCTAATTGATTATCGCGCCGCGACGGTTGAGGCGCTGGTTGCCGCAAACGAGAGGCCGTTCGACGTCGTCCTCAATCTTGAGGTCGTCGAACATGTTTCGGACCCTGCCTTTTTCTTGAAGACTTCAGCCGATCTTGTAGCATCGGGCGGCATGATGGTTGTCGCAACAATCAACCGGACCTTGAAAGCCTTTGCGTTGGCCAAAGTTGGCGCAGAGTACATCCTCGGCTGGTTGCCGCGCGGGACACATGACGCTGCGAAGTTCCAGAAACCCGACGAGATCGCCGACGCGCTGTCTGCTGCTGGCATGACCGTCACGGCTGCAGCGGGCGTTGCATACAACCCGATCCTCGATCTGTGGCGGGTCGTGGAAAACACCGACGTGAACTTCATGGTAACGGCGGTAAAGCGCTAATAGCGCAGGTTTTTTCGCTCGATCCGCAATGGTCGCGGAGCAAACCGGCGTCAGCGGCTTACGCCGCCTCGGCGCTAGTCAATAGATTTGCACGAGACGCAAAATATATTTTGTTGAGAGCGGGCGCCGCTGGACCGGATTTTTGCCTTTGCGTAAAAGCGGAATTCGGGGTCCTGAGGGGTATTCAACAATGTCAGTTTCCGTATTTCAGATCGGCCTTATGACGGCCGGGCTCGTTTTTCTAATTGGCGGTGCCGTGCTCGCCGTAATTGCATCGCGGATCGCGGCGGCGGGCCGCGTTGCGCAGGGCGAGGCCGACATTCGCCTCGCGGCCAGCCAGGAGCTTGCGACCGAAGTCAAAAGGCTCGCCGAAAAAGTCGAGCAATCGCTTGCCGCTCGCGATACGGCAATCGAAAATGCATTCCTGCGCCACAACGACGCCTGCATGGCATCGGTGCAGTCAACCATAAAGACGCGCGCTTCGGGCGGGCACGGCCATGACGACGATGACGACGATCACAAAAAGCATCATTCAGGCGGCCACGGTCACGACGATGACGACGATGATCATCATAAGAAAAAGCATGCAGCGTCGATGAGCGGTCATGGCCATGACGACGATGATGATGATGACCATCACAAGAAACATCACGCTGCGAATGATCACGAACGCCCGTCTTTCCTGGCGCGCCTGTTTCGCCGCTAACCTGGATTTCGCTAACGCTGTGTTGGCAATCCCGCCTCGACGATCGCCGCGAGCTTTGGCCACTCACGGTCCAAGCAGCCGAGCGTCGAGGCATAGCCATCAATAACGGCCACGTCGTATGACTTCCAATCGCGCAATTGCACGCCGCCGACCGGCGGCGCGATGATGATGTCGGCCGGACTCTCCTTATGTCGCAATTCCTGACGTGACGTTGCGGCTCTCATCAGCAAGCTGACGATAGGCGGAGCCGAGCGAAAGCCGTGGCGCCACACCCACGATAGAAAACCCGGCGGATCCTTGAATGGCTCAGTCGAAATCGTGCCTTCGCGCGCCACGTCTATCCCGATCGTGACGCCGCGATGGAAACTGTTCATCAGATCGGTTGGAAAGTTGTTCATGATAGCGCCATCGACCAGGAGGTCGCCGTCGACGACAACGGGCGGCAAGATGCCGGGCAGGGAGATCGATGCGCGAAGGGCATCTCGTAGCAATCCGCGCCGGTGAATGCGTGTCACGCCGCGGGTCATTTCCGACGACGTGCAGAAAAATGGAATCTCCATGTTCTCGATCAGCGTGTCGCCGAAATGGCGCTTCAATCGCTCTTCGACCCGCTGGCCGCGCGTCATGGCGACGACGGGCATGACATGATCGCCGAGCGGGTTTGACAACACGAATGCATCGCGCACGCGCATTTCGATCTCGTCGTCGCTCCAGCCCATCGCAACGCAGGCGGCAATGACGGCGCCCATTGAGGCGCCGCCGAGAAAATCAATCGGCACCCGGCGCTCGCGTAGCGCCTTGACCGCCCCGATGTGAGCATAGGCCCGGGCGCCGCCGCCGGACATCACAACGCCGACCGACAATCCCGCAATTGCGCGCGCCAGGCGTTCCGTCGTGCGCGCGCCTGTCATGTGAAACGTGCGATGGGCATCGACCGCATCCACCCAGTCGGCGACGCTCCCCGATTTGACGCCCTCATGCAGCATCACAATATCGACAAGACGAAATTTTTTCGCGGGCGAATCATCCGTCACGGATAGGGGAAACGGCCGCGGCGGGCGCGCATCCTGACGCGCGAAGATGAAGAACCGATCGGCATGGCGCAACGCAAACCTGTAATCGAAACTGTCGCCGACGCGCGCGGTCAGTAGAATGACGTCATGACCGCTTTCGATCTCTTCAAATTCGCCCTCGCGAAATAGCGCCGGCCGCTGGATAACAGTCGCGCTTTTGCCATAACGCTCGATGATTTGCGCAAGTTCACGCGCCTTGCTTTCAATCTCGATTGAAGGCGACGTTCCAATCAGGGCGAAAACGCGCGGGCGCGCGCGAACAAAACTTGATGTCGGATTGCGGGCGCGCGCGACGATGGAATTCGCCAGCGCGTGCGAGAAA
The DNA here is from genome assembly GCA_046154725.1 of Parvularculaceae bacterium. Taxonomy (GTDB): domain Bacteria; phylum Pseudomonadota; class Alphaproteobacteria; order Caulobacterales; family Parvularculaceae; genus Amphiplicatus. Next base: position 46,555 of record JBJXFO010000134.1, read on the forward strand.
TCGGCGCAGTTGTCGAGAAGCCAGGCGGCCTCGGCCGGATCCACCGCAAGCAGTTCGGTATCGCGCAGCGCATAGGCGGACGCCGATCGCGGTTCCTTTGCGAGGAGAGACATCTCGCCAACGGGCTCGCCGGCGCGAACATATCCGACGACCTCGTCGCCAAACTCGTCCTTGCGAACGATAATGAGCCGGCCCGAAAGGATGAAATAGACCGCGTCCGGAGGATCGCCCTGATGAAAGAGTGCAAGGCCACCGGTCAACGAAAACCAGCGCGAGCGATCGAGGAGGAGCTGAAGCGACGCTTCATCAAAGACGTCAAAACTGCGAAGGTCGCGACATCGATTGGCGAGAGACTGCATGATCTGGACAAACACCGATGCGCGGGCTCAAGGCAAGACTGATCGTGCAATGGGGAATATCAGTTGATCTTTTTCTTTTCAGGAGCAGCGCCGACGACAGCCGGCATAGGCGCTATGGCAACGCCTTCTTCGACAAGCTCTTTGGCTTCAGTCCCCGTCGCTTCCCCATAGATCTCGCGCTTGCCAGTCTCGCCGTAATGAATGCGGCGCGCTTCTTCCGGGAATCGACTGCCGACATAGTCAAAATTTTTCTCGACATAGTCCCGCGCGCGGCGAGCCGCTTCCGCCATCGTCTCCCGCATGACGGCAAGCTTTTCCCCGCTGCTTGGCGCGTTAGGTTCTGAACGCGCGCTGGAGCGAACAATCGCTGGCGCCATGATGGCGCGCGACACGTTTGTCGAAGCGCAAAACGGGCATTCGAGCTGTGCTTCCCGCGCTTGCCGCTCGAACTCATCGCTCGATCTGAACCAGGCCTCGAAAGTACAGCCCGCAGCGCAGGATAGTTTGTATTTTATCATTAGTTGCAATTGATTACTTGCACGGCGGTTTCAAGGGCTGGCGCCTCGAGGGAGAGGCTTGGTATCTGCTGTCGCGCCGATCTCACTCGGTTCGAATCTATCTCAGCAAAGATAACGCCTGGTTCATCGCCCGTCGCCTCGGTCAAAATGTCGCCCCATGGAGAAATGATCAGAGAATGGCCAAACGTCTCACGGCCATCTTCATGAAGTCCGCCCTGCGCAGGCGCAACAATGAAGGCGCCGCATTCAATGGCCCGGGCCCTCAATAATGTCTTCCAATGTGCTTGGCCCGTTTGGCGCGTGAAGGCTGCGGGGACGCAAATTGCCTCCGCGCCAGCGCGCGCGAGCGCCCGAAAAAGTTTCGGGAACCGCAAATCATAACAGATTGACAGGCCAAACGCGGCAAGTGGCGTGTTGGCGACGACTAACTCATGGCCTGGCGCATAGATCCGGCTCTCTCGCCAGTTTCCGCCGTCTTCTAGCGCAACATCAAACATATGGATCTTGTCGTAGCGCGCAGCGATGTTGCCGTCCGGCGCAAACAGAAAACACCGGTTAGCAAGCCGTCCGTCGCCGCGTTTGATCGCCATCGAGCCAATAAGAAGAAAAGCACGGTGTTCTGCTGCCGCCATCGCAAAGGCTGCAACCTCTGGCAGCGCCTCGCCTTCAGGCAAGGCGGCGAGCAGCCGGTCCGCGTCACGATCGACGACAGTTGTCATTTCTGGTGTCGCGATAAAGCGAGCGCCGCCATCGGCGGCCGTTGCGATCAACGCAAGCGCGGCATCGACGTTTCGTGCGCGATCGATCCCTGATCGCATCTGCACACAGGCTGCACGGAACGATGGACGGTCGTTTTCCCCGGCTTCAGCCATGGAGCATCGCGTCCAGCTTACCCGCCGCCTCGAGCGCATGAAGCTCTTCGCTGCCGCCAACATGTGCGTCGCCGATGAATATTTGCGGATAGGTCGATCGGCCGTTAGCGCGAGCGATCATTTCAGCACGCAGTTTTGAGTCAAATGCCGCCGAAATTTCCATGGCGGACACCCCTTTTCGCTTCAGAAGGCCAAGCGCGCGCACGCAATAGGGGCACATAGGTTTTGTATAGACGGTGACAGGTTTCATGGCAGAGCTAACTCGGACTTGCTGATGACTGGGGCGATACCCTGTCCCATTTTGGCGCACGCGCCTAGCGTATTGAGATCGCATTAGCCGAGCGATGGGCCACCTTTCATCGTTCGCGCCAGCACCAAGGCCTCAACACGGACCGCGCCTGCGCGTTTGGCGGCGCGCGCGCAGGCGGAAAGCGTCGCCCCCGTGGTCATCACATCGTCGATGATCACAACTTCGGCGCCGTTCGCTTCGCTCGCTGCATTGCGGCGAACGCCGATTGCGCCCGCGACATTGCGCCGGCGCGCATCTGCCGACATCCCTTTTTGAGAAGGCGTCGCGCGCAGCCGCTCAAAGAACATTGGCGAAAAGCGGGCGCCAGTTGCCCCCGCGAGGCGCTGCGCCAGCACCGCCGACTGGTTGTATCGCCGCGAAAAGAGCCGGCGCGGATGCAATGGCACCGGCGCAAGAATTGACGCTGGCGTCACCATGCCGGCCCCGGCGCGCGCGAGCCAGCCAGCGAACAGGGGCGCAAGATCCGTCCGGTCAGCATGCTTGAAGGCGACAATCAGCGCGTGCGACGCCTCGTCATAAACGGCCGCCGCACGTGCGCGGTCGAAAGCGGGGGGTTCGGCGATGCAGGACCCGCACTCGGCCCCCGCGCCAAAGTCGTGCGCGAACGGTGCGCCGCAACGTGCGCACGCCGGATCGTCGATAAAGCGGATTTTTTCCCACGCATCGGGGCTCAACGCGCCCTGGCGGGCAACGGGGATTTCGTTGATTGGACAAATTGGCGGCAAAATCACGTTCAGCGCAAACGCGACGGCTCGCCCAAAAACGTCCGTACGCCGCGCTTTTTTTTCCGATACGTCGCTTAACGTCTCAGTCATGGTAAAGCACGCTTAACCGCGTTTGCAAACGAGAGATTAATTACTCCGCCGTAACTCTTACCCCAAACCAGATGAAGTCAAGCCGGGCGATGGGCGCCGGAAGCGTCATCGGGATTTCAAGAGCCCTTTGGGGAGCGTTCCATGCGGTATCTTCGTCAGTTTAACCAAGCAGAAGACGGCAACATCGCCATCCTGTTTGCGTTTGTTCTGCCGCTCCTGCTGTTGTTCACAGGCGGCGCCGTCGATTTCTCCAGGCGAAATTCGGTGCGCGCGGACCTCGTTGAATCTCTTGATGCCGCGGGCCTTGCGATGGCGCGGCTCGAAGAAGCCCCGACGCCCGAGCTTGCTGCATTGAGCGGCTCAGCGCGGGAGGATTACATCAAGGCTTATGGAGAGCGGTTCTTCTATGAAAACTTCAAATACGAAAACGAGATTGAAGACCTTGAACTCGATTTCATCGTAACGCCGCAGGTCATCGAGCCAACTGCGCAGGGCAGAATCAAAACACTCTTCCTCGGCGCAGCGCAAGCTATTGGCGCCAGCTCACTTGAATTTCTGTCTATGGACGCGAGCACCCAGATCACACGGCGCGGCTCTGGTCCCATCGAACTGGCGCTTGTGCTCGACGTGACGGGGTCGATGAGCGAATCAATCAACAGCGTCAAGAAAATTGCTTCGCTTCGAACCGCGTCCGATGCCTTGTTGGACGTGCTTTACGGCGAAGACGAGAACGCGACCAGCGACAACGTTCGCACCGCAGTCGTCCCCTTCAACGCCTATGTCAATGCGGGGGGCGCCATTGACGATACAGACCAAAAAGTCTGGAACAGTAACTGGAGCGACACAAACGCGCTTGCCGCCTATCACGGCGCAAGATTCCTGCACGTCACCAACACCGGTGTCGTGGATATGAATACAAAGGTGAACCATTTCAATCTTTTCAATTCAAATGCCGCTACCACGTGGAAGGGATGCCTCGAAGAACGGCCCTATCCGCTTGATGAACTTGATGTCGCTGCCGGTGCGGCGGCGGATGTGGGCGAGATTGACGATTACAACCAGGCGCCATCGGACACGACAAACTCGTTGTCGCTCAACGCGTTTTCAACAGCGCCGTCGTTCAGCCTGCCGGTCGCCCAGCTGACTAATATTGTCAATTCGCGCTTTGTTCCGATGTTCGTGATGGACGACCCAAACTGCAACGACGGCAATGCCAGCAACGACAATTGCGGCTGGACCCAGACGCCGACATCGGGGACGCACGCCGGTACCGGAATTGCGTGGAGCAGCGCCTGGTTTGACGACCCCGATGACGACTCGAACACCGAAAGCAGTTACAACAACACTTGGATAAATGATCGATCATTCACGCGCTCGACGGGAAGCGCCGCATTCGGCCGCTATCTTCCAGTCGCCAACTATTTCCGCCGGGTCACAAGAGGCGTCAACGGCGGCAGTTGCCCCACAACGCCAACTGCTACGATCACCGATACGCCTTTTTACAACTTCCTCGCGTCGTACAACGCAACGCAGTGCGGGACTGATGAATATGCACTACGCTCGGCCTATATCGGCCAGTGGAACTCGACAACGTTGAAATATGAGGGGAAACTAGATCTTTCAGTTTCGCTCGATGAGACGGTCAGTGAAGCATCGAATGACGAGTACACGAGAGGTCCAAATCGCGACTGCCCCGCGCCGCTTCTTGTCGGCAGCGACCAGAAAAAGAAAGTCCGCGATCATATCTATAGCCTTGCCCCGAACGGCAACACCAACTCAGCGGAAGGCATGATGTGGGGCTGGCGCGTGCTCTCGCCAGAGGCGCCGTTCATAAACGACATTCCGTACAACGACAACAGGTGGCAAAAGGCGGTTGTGTTGATGACGGACGGATTTAACACGGTGTCGTCGCGAGATACGCATCTTGGCTCCGATCAGTCGGCCTATGGCTATGCCGTGGAAACACGTATGGGCGTAGGCATCGATACTGCCGGAAAGATGAAGACGCAGCTTGACCGCAAACTTCTGCGCATCTGCGAGCGCATGAAGGCGAATGGCATCCTGATCTATGCGATCACATTCGGTCTGAGCGACAGCGATGCTGACGAACTCGCGACCAAGCAAACCTTCCAGGCCTGTGCGACGGAAACCGAAGAACCCTACTATTTCGACGCACCCGCGGGCGAAGACCTCGAAGACGCGTTCGCCGACATCGCGGCAGACCTCGTACAGCTCCACGTCAGCCAGTAACCCGACGACGCGAGGATCTTATGAACGCCATGCGCATGCCTTCCCGTTTTTCGCGCTGTTTTACGGCGGGGGCTAAGAGCCAATCTGGGGCCGCTGCAGTCGAGTTCGCACTCATCGTGCCGCCGTTTCTCGCCTTGATGATGTCGACGTTTGAAGTCGGCTGGTTTTACTTTGCGACCTCGCAAATCGACTCGGCGGCCATCGAAAGCGCACGAATTATCCGCACCGGACAAGTGCAGAAAGCCGGTTTCTCGAAAGAGGATTTCTTTGCTGAAGTCTGCCCGCGGGTCCAGGCTTTCGGAGATTGCAGCGAAGTGCTGACGGTTGAGGTTGAGACATTCGCAACTTTTCAGGCGCTCGCTACAAATACCGATCCCGTCATCTGCACAAACGATGAGCCGGACGAAATTAATGCGCTGGCATATGACCCTGGCCCGCAGAACGCGATCGTTCGGCTGCGCGTCTGCCTCCTCTACAAGACGTTGAATCCGACCATCGGTGTCAATGTTTCAGAAACAGCAGATGGCAAGCGCAGAATCCACAGCACTTACATTATTCGTAACGAGCCCTTCGATCGGAACAATCGGAACGGAGTTTAGTCATACCATGAACGCCGGCGTGTTCTCTCGATATCCGATCCCTGTTGTCGCGCGTTTCGCAAGCGAGCGCAGCGGCCTAGCGGCGATTGAATTTGCGCTGATCTTGCCAATCATGGTGGTTATGTTCTTCGGCATGCTTGAAGCCTCGGACCTGTTCACGGTGAACCGGCGACTCGCTAATGCGACAAACTCGCTGGTCGATCTTGTCGCTCACGAACCCACCGTCACCAACGCCCAGCTCGACGACATGATCGTCGGCGTCACGCGCATCCTGGAGCCGACGGACACGTCAACAATCGTGATGCGCGTTGTCTCCATTTCAAAGGGTGCGGATGTGGCCGCTCTGCCGATCGTCCATTGGAGTCGGGACAATGACGGTGCACAGCCCTATCCGGCCGGCGCGACCTATAACGGCCTCGATGACAATCAGGCGCTGAACGCCAATTCGTCATTGATGGTCGTTGAAATCGAGTACACATACCAGTCCGGGTTCAGCAGCAAAGTGTTTACGACCCCCTTTGAATTTGAACACGTCTCCAAGCGCTGGCCGCGTAAATCGGCGAAAGTCCAGCTTTGCGCCGCGCATTCGCCGCCGGCCGCGCCGACGGGCTGCACGACCTGAAACCTCGCAATCGCTGCGTCCTGGCAGTTTTGCTGGAGCCGGCAATCGGCTAAACCGGCGCGGTGACCGAGCCGCATGCAATCTTTGACCACCGCTTATGCCGGCGGCGCCGAGCGAGATCGGCGCGCTTGTTCGCGGAGCATGACTTTTTGCATCGGCGCGCCATGGCCGATGTTGTCGATCGGCTCGAATCTGTTACGCGCGATTTTCCGCTAGCGCTATTTTATGGGAGCGGCGCGACACTTTCGATGCTGACGCCTGCCTGCGGCGTCGGCGCTGTTGTTGCCGCTGATCTTGCCGAAGAGAGGTTGCCGCCTGAGACAATGCGTGTCGCCTTTGATGAGGAGGCGCAGCCATTTGCCACCGGGCGATTTGATCTTATCGTCAGCGTGCTGACGCTGCACGCCGCAAACGATCCAGTTGGCGCGCTTGCGCAGATGCGCCAAATGTTAAAGCCGGATGGCCTGCTGATCGCGGTCGCCTTGGGCGAAGGAACGCTGGGGTCGCTTCGGCGCGCGTTCTTTCAGGCTGAAACCGCGATCGCAGGAGGCGTGTCGCCCCGTGTTGCGCCGTTCGGCGGGGTCCGCGACTATGGAGCCGCCCTTCAGCGCGCCGGCTTTGCGCTGCCTGTTGCCGATCTCGACCGCGTACGGGTTACATACGGCGAGCCGGCGCGTTTGTTTTCGGACCTGCGAGGCATGGGGGAGACGTCCTATTTGGCCTCGCGCGGGCGTGGGCTTCGTCGCGCGAGTTTTTTTGCCGTGTTGACGCATCTGGCGTCAGAAGCGGCGATGGAATTCGATCTCGTCACGCTTACAGGCTGGGCGCCGCATGAAAGTCAGCAAATTCCGCTGCGGCCGGGTTCAGCGCGGCAATCGCTTGCAGCGGCTGTGAGGCGCAACGATGGTGCTGACTAGCCGCAAACCGGAAACATTTGTCAGCACGGCCAAACTATCGTCAGAGCCGCCTGGCTTCAATCGACAAGGCTGCTCGATATGTTCGAGTACATCGTGTTTGCGTTATCCGCAAAGTTGTTAACTGCGGCCGTAATCGCGAGAAAAATCAATGAGACGATCAGACTGTATTCGATCGCCGTCGCGCCGCCTTCGTCGCGCGTGAAGCTGCGCACGAGCACATCGGATTTCTGTTTCATAGTCTTTCCCCTACGCGCCACTTCACAACAGATCTCGCAGCTGCGCCGCTAGAGGCCGATCGGCCGGCGCCATATCATAGTCGGCAAACGACACCGGCCTCACCCAGGCAAGCGCGTCGGCTTCAAGCGGTTGAACGACGCCTTTCCATTTGCGCAAGGCAAAGAGCGGCATCAGAAGATGAAATCCCTGACCGGCAAAAGACGCGAACGCAATCGGCGCCATGCACGCCGCGTCCGCGTCAATCCCGAGTTCTTCCTTCAGCTCCCGCACCAAAGCGCCCTCCGGCGTTTCGCCCTCGTTCAGCTTGCCGCCAGGAAATTCCCAGAGGCCCGCCAATGTCTTGCCCTTCGGCCGCCGCGCGATGAGCACTCGCCCATCGCCGTCAATCAAGGCAGCCGCCGCCACAATCAGCAACTTCGCCATGTTTCCGCCCCAATTATTATGCGTCGCGCCTTACCGGCCGGTTGCCGCAACCCGTAAAATTGACTCGATCTGTTGCGAGTCAGCTTTCGGTCTCGCCATTGCCGCGTTGGAATTCTTCGGGTTCTGCGTTCTCAGGCGGAAAAAAAAGAACGTCTTCATCCTCCTTAAGCGTCTGCAGCGTATCCGTGACGGCGCGCATGGTCAGAAACCGGCGGATGTTGTCTTCGACCGCCGAAAAGGCGACGCCGCGCGACGGTCTGCGATCCAGCACCTCAAGGACATGCCAGCCAAACTCGGACTGGAACGGAACGGCAATCGCGCCAACCGGCGTTGAGAATGCCACAGCCGCCAATCCCGGCGCCATCATCTCCTTCGTGAACCAGCCGATCTCGCCGCCGAGAGGGGCTGTAGCGCGGTCAAGCGAGCGCGCGCGCGCGTAGGCGCCAAAGTCGCCGCCGGCAGCGAGCGCGGCGATGATCGCGTCCGCGTCGGCCTCCGTCGCGACTAGGATGTGCCGCGCCTTCACCTCATCCCCGAGGCGCGTGACGTCAACCTGGCTATCATAAAGCCTGCGGATTCTCTCCGGCGTTACCGAGGCTTCGACCCGTGATTTCATAAAGGCGGCAGCGAGAATGCGGTCGCGCGCTGCGTTGAGGCGGGCTGCTACAGTCTTGCTGCGGTGTTGGCCTTCTTCAAGCGCGCTCTTCGCAAGCAGCCGCTGTTCGACGTGAGTTGAGACTAGGTCGCGCGCGAAAGCGGCGTCGACGGTCAGTGTCTCCTCCTCCAGCAAATGTCCGCTAGCCTTTGCTGCGGCTTCAACATCGCTGAGATGCACAAAGCGGCCGTCCACCCGTGCGACGATGGGGTCGGCGAGATCGACTGGCGGGCGGAAAATCGCCTCAAACGTTTGCGATCGCGATGCGGCGCCGCGAATTTCATCAACAATCCACAAGCCTGCGACGACGAGGATGACGCCAGACCCGGCCGCGTATGCGCGCCCCCCCCGCGATGGCAGCCAGGCAAAGACCTCGCCGATAGCGCCAGCGGCAGCGCGAACCGATTGCGCGCCAGCCGATACGATCGTCCGCGCGCCGAGGCTGACGCCGCGCCACAGGGCGCTGTCGAGCGCGCCGGCAAGACGCCAGACGGTCGCCACCGCCTTAACGGCGGCGCGCCCCCCCCTGCCCAGCGCCGAGCGGAGCGCGTGAGCGTGTCGCGGCTTGCGACCAGGCGCTGGCGCGTTGGTCATAAGGGCCCGCTTTCGTTGACAGTCATCATACCCGTCACTATCTCTGCGCCGCCGGGCAAACCGGCCCCGCCGACATCGCCGCCGGATTTTCGCGCAAAGACCGGCCGCGAAAGCGAAAACGGGGTTCCAGAGCACTGACGGCGGCGGATTCGGCTCGCCCCGATCTTGAGGATCAGGTTTTCCATGGCGCTGTTCGGCATTGCAAAAAAGATTTTCGGGTCCTCCAATGACCGGCGCATCAAGCCATTATGGCGCCGCGTTGAGGCGATCAATGCGCTGGAGGCGGGGCTTGCGCCGCTGACCGACGCCGAGATCATCGAACGGACTGCCAGCCTTAAGGCGCGCGTTGCCGGCGGAGAGAGTCTCGACGACATCCTGGAGGAAGCCTTCGCGACTGTGCGCGAAGCAGCCAAGCGTGCGCTCGGTCAGCGCCATTATGACGTGCAGCTGCTTGGCGGCATGGTTCTGCACGACGGCAATATTGCCGAGATGAAGACCGGTGAAGGCAAGACGCTCGTTGCGACGCTTCCCGTGTATCTCAACGCGCTGACTGGCCGCGGCGTTCATGTCGTGACGGTTAACGATTACCTCGCCAGCCGCGACGCCGAATGGATGGGCCGTGTCTATGAACGGCTTGGCATGACCACGGGCTGCATTGTGCATGGCCTGACCGACACCGAACGCCGCGCGGCCTACGCTTGCGACATCACTTACGGGACCAATAACGAGTACGGCTTTGACTATTTGCGCGACAATATGAAGGCAACGCGCGAAGATATGGTCCAGCGCGGTCATCATTTCGCAATTGTCGATGAAGTCGATTCGATCCTTGTTGATGAAGCCCGGACGCCGCTAATCATCTCCGGCCCGACAGACGACAAGTCTGAACTTTACATCGCCATCGACAGTTTCATCCCGGCTCTCATCGATGGCGATTTTGAAATTGACGAAAAACAGCGCTCGGTGACTTTCACCGAGCAAGGCAACGAGAACCTTGAAGCCAAGCTGAAGGAAGCAGGCCTGCTCCAGGGCGACAGCCTCTACGATGCGGTCAATATCTCAATCGTTCACCACATCAACCAGGCGCTCAAAGCGCACAAGATTTTTCAGAAAGACAAGGATTACATCGTCCGCGGCGACAAGGTCGTCATTATCGACGAGTTCACCGGCCGCATGATGGAAGGCCGTCGCTGGTCGGAGGGCCTGCATCAGGCTGTCGAGGCAAAAGAAAAAGCGAAAATCCAGCCAGAAAACCAGACGCTCGCGTCGATTACCTTCCAGAATTATTTCCGCCTCTACGAAAAGCTCGCCGGCATGACGGGCACCGCCCTCACTGAGGAAGCGGAATTCGCCGACATCTACAAACTCAACGTTTTCGAGATTCCGACCAACCGGCCGATCGATCGCGCCGACGCCGACGATGAACTCTACATGACGGCGGCGGAGAAAAACAAAGCGATCGCCATACAGATCGCGGAGTGCCATCGCCAAGGCCAGCCAGTGCTCGTTGGCACGGTCTCAATTGAGAAATCTGAACAACTCTCCGCTCTGCTCGGCGACAAAGGTTTTTGGCGCGAGGTCGCAAAGACCCTCAGAGCGCGCGCGGACGATTTGAAAGACAAGGAAGCCGATCGCAAGAAAGAACTGCTTGAGCGCGCGAGCTATATCGACGATCTTGCAATCAAGAAAACGCCAATTCCGCATAGCGTTCTCAACGCCCGCTTTCACGAACAGGAAGCTGACATCGTTGCCGAGGCCGGCAAGCCGGGCGGCGTTACGATCGCGACCAACATGGCGGGTCGAGGCACCGATATTCAGCTCGGCGGCTCGGTCGACAAGCAAGTGCTTGACCAGCTGCAGGAGGGCGACGACGAAGACACGATCAAGCGCCGCCGCGCCGAGATTGAAGCAAGCGTTGCTGGCGAAAAGAAAAAAGCGCTCGACGCCGGCGGGCTATTTGTGCTCGGCACCGAGCGGCACGAGAGCCGCCGCATCGACAACCAATTGCGGGGCCGGTCCGGACGCCAGGGCGACCCCGGCGCTACGAAATTTTTTCTGTCGCTTGAAGACGACCTGATGCGCATTTTCGGCTCTGGCATGGAGAAAATGCTGAAGCGCTTTGGCATCAAGCCGGATGAGTCGATTGAGCATCCCTGGTTCACCAAGGCGGTTGAGACCGCGCAGAAGAAGGTTGAACAGCGCAACTATGACATCCGCAAGAATCTTCTGAAATTTGACGACGTTATCAACGATCAGCGCAAGGCGATCTACGAGCAGCGCAAAGAGTTCATGTCAGCGGCATCGGTGGACGACATCATCGCTGACATGCGCGATCAACTCGTCAATGATCTCGTTGCCGAGCACATTCCGGCTAAATCCTACGCTGAACAATGGGACGTTGAGGGGCTGGAGAAAAAACTCCAGGACATCTTCAACACGTCTTTCGCCGTCTCGGATTGGGTAAAGCAGGAAGGCGTCGCCGATATCGAGATTGCCGAGAAACTTTCGAAAGCTATCGGCGATCATGCTGCGCGCCGCAACGCTGAGATCGGTCCCGACATCGTGCGCCGGATTGAAAAGTCGATCTTGCTGCATGTTCTCGATACAAACTGGCGCGAGCATTTGCAGATGCTTGATCACTTGCGCTCGGTCGTGTGGATGCGTGGACACGCCCAGCGCGACCCGATCAACGAGTTCAAGACGGAGGCCTTTGCCCTCTTCGAGGCGCTGCTCGACGGCTTACGCCGCGACGTGACAAGAACGCTCATGCGATTGCCGGTCGGCCGGCCCGAGGACGCAGCGCCGCGGCCGCAAGCGCCGCAACGTACAATTGAGAGCCATGTAAATCCGCAGACCGGGGAGAACGAGGTTGCGCTAGCAGCCGCCGCTGCTCAGGAAACCCTGCGCCGGGGAGCCTCGGCTGGTCTTGGCACGATGACCGGCGTTGCCCGGGCGCAAGGCGTCGATTTGGCCAAGCCCGAAACTTGGGGCGCGGTGCCGCGCAACGCGCCCTGCCCGTGCGGTTCGGGCCAGAAGTTCAAGGCTTGCCACGGGAAGATTTGAGGCTGAGCAGGAACTGCGAACAGCTGCCTGTGTCCGCCACTTATTGCGCGCCGATTAGGCGGAGCAGATTTATTTTAACGCAGTTCACATCAGCCGCGCCAAGGTTGCCAATCGTCCTAATTATCCGCCGGGAATCAACTGTTGCGATCTTCACGGGGCGCACCAGCGACGGCGCAGGTAGCCCCGCCGCATCGAGATCGTTTACGACGACATCGTAATCAAGTCGCGGGTTGGCTGCGCTTGTGATCATAACGAGCCAGACAAGCCCGTAATTGGTCGTGACCTTGGGAACGCTTACGACGAGCGCCGGGCGGCGTTTTTCCGCGAGCCTGTCGGCATACGGAAACGGAACAACAACAACGTCGAACGTTCCGAACGCGTCAAAGGTCGCGATAGGCTTTTTCATCGGCGGCTCCGCCCCATTCCGAGAATGCAGCGAAAGGATCGTCATCGCCCTCGGCTGAAGCCCGCTCGATCACAATCCGGCCCTCTTCAAACCGATAACGCAAGAAATCACCGGGCTTGAGGCCAAGCCTGTCCCTGACCGCCTTCGGAATGACAGTTTGCGATTTGGTGCTGATACGGGACGAAGAGTAAGTCATTGGTAAGAATGTAGGTCGCCTTACGTTTTTGGTCAACTCTGATTGCAGATCGTCACGCCGCATAGCACTCTAAGTTCATCGAGGGTCTCCCAATGCGTCGATTGGCGGTAGCGGCAACGGTCCTCATCGCAGGATGCGGCCAGATGGAACAATCGTCCCGCACTCGCGCTGGCGATGGCGCCGTTATTTTTCAATCGACGATCCTGACCATGGATCAACGCCGGCCGGCCGCCGAGGCCGTCATTGTCAAGGATGGCATGATCGTCGATGTCGGGGCGATCGACAATCTGGTTGAGGCCTATCCCGGAGCGTCGTTCGACGAGCGATATTTGCGGCACGTATTGACGCCTGCCTTTGTTGACGTTCGAAAACGGGCCGCTGGTGGGACGATCTTGCCGCTTGAGTGCGGCGGCCGGCGCGAAGCGCAATTCGCCGAGATCGAACGGGCTGTCGCCGACGGTACGTCGGGCCGCGTCGCCATCGAGGCTCACCGCGGATTGAGTCTCGATGAGGCAAACAGGATCGGGGCGCTGGGGGCCGTCATCATTCTTCGCGATGATCCGCTTGCCAACGATTGCGCAATCGGGGATCTATCGCCCAGCCCCGCAATGCCCATCCTTTCCGGCCGCATAGCGCTTGCTGCGGCGATCGGCGAGACAAATCTTCTCAAGGCCGCAGGCGCGCGCCTTGGCGATGCCGCGCCAATTCGCTTGGCGCCGCGCGAAGCACTTGAAGCAATTACCATCGACGCCGCTTTTGCGCTCGGCGTTGAGGTTGAACGCGGCATGATCGCCCCCGGACTGCGCGCGGATTTCGCGGCGCTCGACCGCAACCCGCTCGTAACGCCGGGTGAGTCTTGGGGTGACATTAACGTTGACCGCGTCGAGCCAAACGCGGCGCGCTAAAACGGCGTTTGGAAGTCTGTGAACCGGGGCGCTTTTGCGTCCTTGTCTGACAAGACCGCGCGCGCGTGATCAATGCCCCAGTCGATAGCAAGATCCGGATCGTTCCAGAGAACGCCGCCATCATGGGCCTGCGAATAAAAATCGGTCACTTTGTAAGCGACGTCCGTATGCGGCTCCAGCGTTGCAAATCCGTGCAGGAACCCTTCAGGAACGAATAGTTGCGCGCCGTTTTCTGCCGACAATAGCGCGCGTGCGGAGCGGCCAAAGGTTGGAGATCCACGCCTGACATCAACGGCGACATCGATGACAGCTCCGCGCAGGACGCGCACCAGTTTGCCTTGCGCACGCGGGGGCGCCTGAAAGTGGAGCCCGCGGACGGTGCCGGCCTCCGCTGAATAGGAATGATTATCCTGCACAAACACCTGATTGATACCGGCTGCGCGAAAGCGTTCAGCATTCCAGGTCTCGACAAAGTACCCGCGCACATCGGTCCAGCGCTTGGGCGTCAAGACGACGACGCCCTCGATTTCGGTCTGACGAACATCGAGCATGATCACGGTCCTTTCGGCCAATCGCCCATCATCGCAGTCAGGCGAAGTAAAGCAGCAGCGCGCCCGCGCCGATCGCAACGACCAGCATCGCAATCTCCCTCAAGAAATCGATCTTGATGAACTTTGCGGCGAATTTCCAGTTGAATGGAATAGCGAGCAGCGGCGTCAGCGCGGCGAAGACGATGGCCGCATCCGCGCCGAACCGCAGGAATATGAACGGCGTCGCGCCGAAGAGCGCAACGCCCGGCATGATTGCGACGATTGTGTATCGCCGGCTGTCGCCGCCTGTCAGCAGCACCGATGAAAGCAGTCGATAGGGTACGAGAAGTAGCGAGACCGAGAGGAGGCGCATGTAGTGAGCGACGTCGCGATAAGCATCGGGGTAAAGCGCGCCGACGGCAATGTCGGCAAGGGCGACGACCGCAAGAAATAGAACGAAACAGCCAACTTCATAGACAAAGCGCATCCGCCGGTAGACGCGCGTCAGGTCATGCGCCCGCTCGCGATGAAGTTCGGCGAGCGCCGGATACGCGACACGCCGTTGAACCTGCTCGATCAGATTGCGCCCGGTTGCAATCCAGATCATGCCAATCGCATAAAGCCCAAAGGTTGGCCCCTCAAAAAGCCATCCGAACAGAAGCTGGTCGCCGCGCGCGGCAAGGAAACCAAGCGTAGACGCAAGGACCAGCCATTTCCCGTAGTTGAAGATTTCATTGAAATGCGCGCGATCGAACCCGAACCGTGCTGGCGGGCCCGAAAGAAACAGGTAAGAGCCTATCACCTTGCCGGACGCTGAAATAACGCCTCCGAGCGCCAGCGCGTAGGCGCCTAAGCCGCCAGCGGCCCCGGCTATTGTTGCGGCTATTGCGAGGATCTGCGCGCCCAGTTCAAGCCGGATGACGGGGACAAGGTTTAGCGTCCGGTTGTGAAGCGCAATGCGCATTGCTGACAAACCGGTGATTGCGACGGACAGGGCCATGAGCGCCATGAACCACGGCAGCCGCGGATCGGCATAAACGGACGACGCCGGAAAGAACCCCGCGGCCGTCAGCGGCGCAAGCGCAAGCGCAATCGCAATCATGCACCCTGCAATGAACAGCGCACGGATCAGCTGCATGGTGCGCGCTGTCGCGAGAAATGCCGGGTCGTCGCCCTTTTTCGACCGCACGATGCTGGCGTCGAGACCAAGATCGCTCACCATGCCGATGAAGATCTCGATTGCCAGCGTCAAGGCCATCAGGCCAAACGCGTCCGGCGCAAGGAGGCGCGTCATGATAAGGTTGGATATAAGGCGCAAAGCCTGCGCAGCGCCGAACCCACCGAGCGCAACGACGCCGCCTTTCAGCGTTCGGCCTTTCAAGGTCGAGCCAGGCGTCAGAAACGAGCGGAGGCGGGCGAGCATCAGGGGCCTTGGTTAACCGGGAGGTGCGAAAGGCGAGAAGATAGCCGCGCTGCGATACGTCAACGCCGCTCCAATGCAAGAGCTATGACGCTCTGACGCGCAACGGTGGCGCTGGAGGGGCGAACCTTGATAGGGACTTGCACCGCATATTGAGGTCAAGGAGTTCGGTTTTGAAGCGTTATGCCCTGATCATAGGCGCCATGAAGGCGGGCACAACGACCCTGTTCGATCATCTCGCCGCGCACCCGGCGGTCGCGGGATCGCGACCGAAAGAGCCGGGGTTTTTCGCTTTCGACGATGTCTTCGCGCGCGGTCCGGACTGGTATCATTCGCTGTTTTCCTTTGACACCGCGCGCCACGAGGTCGCGCTGGACGCGAGTACCGACTATGCGAAGTATCCCCACTGCGGCAACGTGGCGGCGCGGATCAAGGCGTTTGGCGGCGACTTTCGCCTGATCTATTCCTTGCGTCACCCGCTGCGGCGGATTGAGAGCCATGCCCAGCACGTTCAGCACAAGCGCCGCGAGGTTGGCCAACTCGATGCGGGACGCGCTGACCACAGCCTCGACGCTGGCGTGTCCGCGGCCTCGCTCGACATCTCGCGCTATGCGATGCAGCTTGATCAATATGCGGACTATTTTGACAGCGGCGCGCTGACGATTACTTCCGTCGAGCGGATGGCGGCGGCGCCGGAAGCCGCGATAGCGTCGATCTGCGCGCACATCGGCGTCGAACCGGCACTTCTTCCCGCCACGGTCAAGCGTCGAAACTCTGGCGATCAGGTCTGGCGCGCGCGCGAAGTGCACCCGATATGGCGCGCAGCCGCCGGCATAGCGCCGGCGCGCGAGTTGGCGCGCAAGCTGGTCCCCCAGGCGCTGCGCGACACGATGCGCGGGCGCACACGACCGGCAACGCAAGCCGAAGGACGTTTTTCGCTGAGCGCCGAAGAAGAAGACATGCTTCTCGAAGCGTTGGCGCCCGATCTCATCCGCTTGCGGGACCGCTACGGTTTCGACATCGCCGGCGAATGGGGCATCAAACTATGACGCGCGCTGATGCTTGACGCCCTCAAAGCACTTTTCGTCGTCAGCGTTCTCGCGCTCGCGGCATTCGTCTATGCGCGGCTGGCGTTTGGCGACATTGTCGCGCCGGCGACGATCAGGCGTTGGCGTAACACTTTCCTTGCCGTGACCGCCGTTGCGTTTCTCGTCCCCAACTATTGGCTGATGCTCGCAGCGCTCGCCGTCACCGTCGCAGTTTTTGGCGCCGCAGAGAAATTCAAGCCGGCGCTGTATTTGTTGCTGATCTTTGCCGTTCCTGCCGCCAGTAAGATTGTGCCCGGCTTTGGCGGCATCAACAATTTTCTTGAGATCTACCCGTTCAACCTGCTCGCACTCGTCATTCTTGTGCCACTGATGGCGCGGGCGAGCGAGGTCAAAGGCGGGCGCGGCGGGGCGCTGGCTGAAGCCGCGTTCATTGGCTATGCGCTGGTCGTCCTCGCGCTTGCGTTTCGCGACACGACTGCGACGGACGGCATCCGCCGGACAACCGCGTTTTTGTTGACCGCAATCCCCCAATACTTCGTTTTTAGCCGGGTGCGCTGGACGATCGAGCGATTGCGGCTTGCGACGGCAGCACTTGTCATTCCCTTGATCGCGCTATCGGCCGTGGCGGCCGCCGAAGTTGTCCTCAGCTGGCACCTTTATAACATTGCCGTAGACAATTGGGGCATTGACACGCTTTTGCGATATGTCGAGCGGTCCGGATTCCTGCGGGCTTACGGGTCGATTTTCGGGCCGATTGCCTTTGGACTTTTTCTCGCTGTCGGCCTCGCTCTGGCGCCCGCGCTGGCGGCTGGCGCAACAAAGAAGCGCTTCGCATATCTGTCGGTCCCGGCGCTCGCAATCGGATTGCTGGCGACATTCTCGCGGGGACCCTGGGTCGGCGGCGCCGTCGCCATCGGGACATATGTCGCAACAACGCGGCGGTCACTTGGCAATCTAGCGCGCCTCGCAGCGGCCGGAATTGCAGGTCTTCTGGTCCTCGCCATTACGCCCTTTGGCAGCTCCGTTCTTGAAATGCTGCCCTTTATTGGCGACATCGAAGACAATACGATTGATTACCGGCAGCGCCTTTTTGACGTCGGTTGGGGCGTCGTCATGCAGACCCCGCTGTTCGGCTCAGAAGACTATCTCGAGTCGGCGGCGATGCAGTCGCTCGTGCAGGGCCAGGGAATCATCGACATCGTCAACGCGTATTTAAGGATCGCGCTCGATTCAGGGCTTGTCGGCTTGTCGCTTTATCTTGGCGCCGTCATTTTTTCGCTCTTCGCGGCATGGCGCTCGATTGCGCCGGCGCGGCGGATCAGCAGCGAGCTTGCCGCCTATTGCCAGTCCTATCTCGCGGCGCTGCTCGGTCTCAGTTTTGTGCTAGCGACGACGTCGAACGCTATTGCGCAAATCCAGGAAGTCACCTGGGTGTTGTGCGGGATTTGCGTTGGGCTTGCGCGATCCGTCTCGATCGAGCAACGCGCGCAAAGCGAAAATCCGGCGCCAGCCGTCGTCGAGGCGGGCGCCGCGACGTTGCCGGGACCGCCGGACGATCCCGCGCCCGGGCGGCGATTGCCGGCGCACCTTCGCCAATATGAGCGGCGATGAGCCTGTCCTCCTTGTAACCGCCACTGTCCCGTTCTGGCGCCGCCGGGGCCGTTACGGTTAATCGTTTATCTAGAAACTCCCTCTAATCCTCACCGTGAAGCGCTTTGGCGCTGGCGAGGAGTATTTGCGCGTGCGCGTGATAGTTTTTGCGACCGCTACTGTGTTTGCTGTGAATTCGGCGGCGGCTGCGGCGCCGAAAACCTACCTCGGGTCCGTGTACCCGGCGGCGGCGCAGCAACCTCAGTACGTGTCAGAGCGTGCGCCGCTGCCTCGTGAGGCCGTTGTCGATGCCGCGGCGCCGCCGTTGGCTGAATTTGATGAACTGATCGCCGGGGCTATTGCCCGCCATCCGCTGCTTGGCGCCGACCAGTCGGGGGTTGCCATTGCGCGAGCGCAAGCGCGCGCCGCGCGCGCCGCACTTTACCCGCGCCTGTCCGCCAGCATTGACGCCGATTACGTCATCGATCGGCAGTTCCAGTCGTCAACGCCGAACGTAACCGAATCCCTGCGTCCCGATGGTCAGGTCAATGCCGGGCTGACTGCAAGCCAATTGGTCTTCGATGGCGGCGCGGCGTTCGCCCGCATCCGGGGCGCGCGCGCGCAGACGCTCGAAAGCGAACGCACGATTGAAGCGCGGATCAACGACCTCGCGCTGAATGCGCTCTCCGCTTATCACGACGCAGCCGTGCACCAAGGCTTGCTTGAGCTTGTCGCCGAGCACGTCGCGCGCCACGAAAGGCTGGTGGCGAACATGAAAGAGCGCGAACGCCTCGGCGCTGGCGCGCGCGCGGACATCTTGCGGGCCGAGGCGCGCCTTTCGGCGGCGCGCGCGCGCGCAGCTGACATCACTGAAAGCGCGCGCGCCGCCGACATCCGCTACCTAGAATTTTTCGGCGCGCCGCCGCCCGCGCTCGCCTTCCCCGATTATGCGCCGCTAAACCTCGCGTCGCGCGATGACGCCATTGCGCTGGCGTTGACGCGCAACCCCGTTCTTTCGGCCGCGCTTGCCAGAACCGACAGCATTCGCGCCGAGATTGGCGCCGCCAAGGCGTCGCGGCTTCCTGAGATTCGCGCCAGTGTTTCCAGCGTCAGCTTTGACGTGTTCAACGGCGCTGACGACTACGATGTGCGGGCGGGCGTCAACCTCAACTATGACCTCTTCGCTGGCGGGGCGCGCGGAGCGGCAATCGCGCGCGCGCGCGCAGCGGCGAAGCGTCAGGAGCGCGAAGAAGATCTGGTCCGGCGTGAAATCGAGCGCGATGCGGCAATCGCCTTTGAGCGCCAGTTGACCGCCAATGCGCGCCTTGATGCGTTGGAAGCAGCGCTTGCCGCCAACCGGGAGGCCCGCGATCTCGTCACAGAACGCTTTCGCGCGGCGCGCGGCGGTCTCATAGACGTTATCGAAGCCGAAAACGACTGGTTTGAAGCGGGCGTGCGGCAACTCTCGGGGCGCGCCGATCGCGACATGGCAACCTATGCGTTGATGGAGTTTACGGGCGATCTTCTGCGCCGCTTTTCACCGCGCGACGAAGACGCCCGCGCATCGGGCACACAAGCGGGCGGCACGCCATGAGCCGGATTTCGTCAATCCTGCGCGACGCCGCCGCGAGCAAGCACTGGCTTGCCGGGCCGCTCGCCGGCAATGCTGGCGTTTACGGGCAAACTGCCCTCGCCGCATTCTTCATCAATGTGCTGGGGCTCGTCTCGTCGTTTTTTATCATGACGGTCTATGACCGCGTCATTCCGAACAATGCGATGTCTTCGCTTGTTGCACTGACGATTGGCGTCGTTTTCGCGCACCTTTTTGATTTCATCCTGAAATCGCTGCGCGGCTATTTTATCGACGTCGCCGGCCAGCGCCTTGACGCCATCGTCGGCGCCAGCGTCTTCGACAATTTGATGTCGATGCGGATGGATGCCCGCAAGGGCGGCGCCGGGCAAACCGCCAGCCTTGTCCGGGAATTTGAGAACCTGCGTGATTTTTTTTCGTCCGCGACGCTGACGGCGGTTATCGATCTCCCCTTCATCTTCATTTTCATCGGCGCGGTCGCGCTGGTTGGCGGGCCGGTCGCACTGATCCCGCTCATCGGCGTCCTGGCCGCCCTGATCGCCGGGCTGATCACGCAGCCTTTGATCCTGCGCAACACAAAATCCGCGATGAGCGAAGGACACCTCAAGCACAGCGTTCTTATCGAGGCGCTTTCGGGGCTCGAGACCGTCAAGAGTGTCGCCGCGGGACCGATGATGCGCGAACGCTGGCGGAGCGGCGTCTTGCGTCAGGCCCGCATTGCAACGGTCGGCCGCTTTATCAATCAGCTCGCGGTGAATTTTGCCGGATTCGCGCAGCAGGCAGCGCAAGTCGGCGTTGTTGTCGTCGGCGTGATGCTGATCGGCGCACAAGAGATGTCGATGGGCGCGCTGATTGCAAGCGTCATCCTGACGGGGCGGGCAATGGCGCCGCTGGCGCAAGTCGCGGGCCTGCTCGGACGGGTTAGCGGCGCCCTCTCCTCGTACAAGGCGCTTGACGACTTGATGACGGCCCGGTCGGAAATCGATCCCGCACGGACCTATCTGCGGCGCGGCGCGCTTGGCGGCGCGATTGAATTTCGCGATGCGAGCTTTTCCTATCCAGGCCAGCAAGCGCGCGCCCTCGACAAGGTCAGCTTCAGGATCGAGCAAGGCGAGCGCGTTGCCATTCTCGGCCGCAACGGGTCGGGCAAAAGCACGATCATCCGCCTCGCGCTTGGCGTTTATGAGCCCGCCGAAGGCCAAGTGCTGATCGACGATACCGACCTTCGCCAGTTGCATCCGTCGGACTTGCGCGCCGGGCTCGGCGCGGTCCTGCAGGACGTCTGCCTTTTCTCCGGCACGATCAAGGAGAACATCGCGCTGGGGCTCGACGGCATCAGCGACGATGACATTCTGGAAGCAGCGCGCATTGCCGGCGTTCATGATTTCGTCGGTGCGACCGGGGCGGGATATGACCAGCGCCTCGGCGAGCGCGGCGAAGGGCTGTCCGGCGGTCAGCGCCAGGCGATTGCCCTTGCTAGAGCGCTCGCGTCAAAACCCTCGACCCTGCTTCTCGACGAGCCGAGCGCAGCGCTCGACAGCATGGCCGAGGCTGAAATGATTGCACGCCTGTCGCGGGCAACCGAGGGGCGCACGCTTATTCTTGTGACGCACCGCTTGTCGATGTTGCAGATTGTCGATCGCGTGATCGTCCTTGACCACGGCCGCGTCGCGATCGACGGACCGCGCGATGAGGTGTTGCGCTCAATGACCGCCGCGCCTTCAAACCAAATCGAGGCGCAGCGTAGCGATATGGCGACAAATGTCCGCGCGCTGCCAACCACAACCGCACGGACCAGGGCCGCCTGACATGACGCTCGCCATCGCCGACGACCTTGATATGCAGTTGCCGATCGAGCCTTCGCGCGCCGCGCAGCTTCTGCTGTATGCAATTGCGGCGCTGCTCGCTGTCGCGCTCGTCTGGGCGAGCCTTGCCAAGATCGATCGCGTCACGCGCGGCGAGGGGCGCATTGTCCCGTCGAACCATTTGCAAAAAGTCCAATATCTCGAAGGCGGCATCATCAAGGAAATACTGGTGCGCCCAGGCGATGCCGTAAAAAAGGACGATGTGCTGGTTCGCGTTGACCCGACGCAGATCAATGCCAAGCTGACGCAAGGGCGTGACGGCTATTACGCGCTTGGCGCCCGCATCGCGCGCCTTGAGGCCGCCGCTTCTGGTGCTCCGTTGCGCATTCCCGCCGAGATCGCGGCAGCCGCGCCGGCGATCGTCGCCAACGAAACAACGCTCTATCAAACGCGCCGGCAGGAATACGAAGCCGCGCTCGCCATTGAACAAGCAAAGCTTGATGACGCCGTCTTTGCAAGCAACTTTGCGGCGGAAACGCAAACGCTCGCAGAAGAAGAGCTCGGCATTGTCGGGCCGCTTGTGACCAAAGGTATCGAACCGCGCATCGAGCTCATTCGCGCCCGGCAGCGCAGCGCGGCGGCGCTCGGCGAGATGCAGCGCGCCGGCATCGCGGTCAAAAGCGCCGAAAGCGAAGTCGCGCGCGTGCGAAACACATTTTACGCCGGCATCGCTGATGAACTGGCCAAGGCGCGCGCAGAAATGTCGGGCGTTGCCGGCGATTTGCCGGGCTTGCGCGACCGGGCGGACCGCACTGACGTGAAAGCGCCGATCGACGGGCTTGTCCACCGCGTTCTCGTCGCGACAATTGGCGGTGTCGTTCAGCCGGGCGAGACAATCGTTGAAGTCGTTCCCGCCGGCGACACGCCTCTCGTCGAAGCGAAAGTGAAGCCGTCTGACATCGGCTTTTTGCGGATCGGCCAGGATGCGCGTGTCAAGATCAGCGCGTATGACTCATCTGTCTACGGAAGTCTTCCCGGAAAGATTGAAACGATCAGCCCGGACGCTATCGAAGACCCTAAAGACGGCGCGCGTCACTTCCTCGTCACCGTGCGCCTTGACGAGGCGGCGCTTGCCTCGGCCAAAGGCTCCTTGCCGCCAATGCCGGGGATGGCCGCGCAGGTTGATATCCTCAACGGCAAGCGAACCGTGCTCGCCTATCTGATGAAGCCGATCGCCGAGCTGTCGGATAACGCGCTGCGTGAAGATTGATGCGCCGCGCTTATTATCGATTGATCGTTGCCAGATGCTCGCCGAGACGCAGCGCGAGCGCGACAATGGTTGTCGTCGGGTTGGCGCCGCCGCCCGTCGCAAAGACGCTTGATCCGGCAACATAGAGATTTTGCATGCCGTGCACCCGGCAGTCGCTATCGACGACGCCAAATTTCGGATCGACGGACATCCGCGTCGTGCCCATCTGATGACAGTGAAAGCCGGGAACGGGCGCGCTGTCCAGAATGTCATCGGCGATCTTGAATCGCCCGGCGTTCTGCTCAGCGAGTGATTTGCCAACTTCTTCGGCAAGGCCCGTGATCGTTTTCACATCCTGCGCGGACAGGCGCCAGTCGACATTGACGCGGAAATGACCGAAGCGATCCTTGGCGCTTTCATCGAGTAGCACTCGGCTGTCGCGATTTGGCGCCTGTTCGATGATGTCCGTCGCCATGCCGTCGCCCGAGCAAATCGTGCTGCGCGCGCCCGGCGATGAAATGGCGCACTCAATATCGTTGGCGAGGCGGCGCAACGGAGCGAGGCGCCCGAAATGGCGCGGCTGCGCGTTCGGCGACAGTGACACCACCGCCGACCCGAGCCCGCGCTTGCGCGCAACCTGCGGCGCGAGCGTCACCGACAGCGCGTCTTCGCGCCGCCATAGCGCGGTATTCTCCGTGACGAAGCGGCCAAGCACGATGTCGAAATGCTCCATGAAACAGCGGCCGACAAACCCGCCTTGATCGCCGATCGGCGCCGACGCCAGCGCCGCCATGTTAAGCAGGAAACGCGCGTTCTCCAGCGAGCCAAAAGCCAGCACCGTTTGACGCGCCGCGACGGTGAAGAGCCGCTCGCGCCAGTCGGCCACGCGGACGCCGGTGACGGCGCGCCGGTCGTCCGACAAATCGAGCGACAGGACGTTGGCGTTCAGGCAGACGGTTATCTGTTTCGAGGCGCCAAGCTCCGCCCGGAATTTTTCGCCAAAACGCGTTGGACCGGAGTGCTTAAGGCCCGAGCGCGCAAATCCCGACGGGGCAAGCCGCGTGCTTTTCCAATGCGGCTCGCGCCGCGGCGCAAGGCTCTGGCCTTCAATGTCCAAAATCGCCTGCGCGTCGTCGAGGCGGCGATAGGCTTCGGCGCGCGCAATCGGCCAACCGGGCAAGCCCCAGATGTCGCGCGGCTCGAAGTCGATCTCGTCGAGAACCGAACAGCGCCCGGCCCAGTGTCCGGAAGCGCCGCCAAACATCCTCAAGCGGCAAGCCTCGACCCCGTAATACTCAAGTGGCCCGACCGATTTCGCCTGAAAGATTTCCTGCGACTGCTCCGAGAGGTCGAAGCCGCCTGCCTCAAGCAAGAGAACGCGAAGGCCGCGCGCCGCCGCCTCGCGCGCCACGGTCATGCCGGCAGGGCCCGACCCGCAGACGCAGACGTCAAAAGCGCCCTCGAACGGGACCGTTTCGGCGGCGTTAAGATCGATGATCATGCCTTGCCCACCAGCGCCGCGCCTAGGGCGCTGCCTTGAGACGGCGCATATCGTCGGCGGTTAGAACCCAGCCGTCCGCGAGGTAGAACCCTTCGCCAATATCGCGCGCGGAGGCGATATTGATCGCTTGCGGCAAGCCTTCCGCGCGTCGTGGGCCGCGCATCAGAACGCCGACCCCCGCACCAAGCGCGACCAGCCCGCCGCCGGCGGCCAAAGCGCGGCGGCGCGACCAAAACCGGGCCACTGGCGGCTTATCGCCCGGCGCCGTTGTCGAAGCGTTACTCAACTCCTGCTCCTGTCGTGAGTTTTGCTGCAACTGCACAACGTCCTTGGACTATCACGCGCTGGCGGCAATTTGGCAAGGCGAGCGGTTGTGGGCGGGGGGCCCAATGCGCGGTTTCACAAAGGTTTAATCCTCCGCCTACGGTACGCTTCGCAAGGCTGGCGGCGACCTGCGACAATCTGGCGTCGCTGCGACGATCTGGGGAATAATGCCGGCACGCCGCGATTGTCGGCCGCCGCAAAGCAGGTCAGACGTGAGGGGCTGCCCCGTCCCCCATTGGTCGATCCCCAGAGGCTCCATGCCCGACGCTTCCTCCCCCACCGCTTCGCAAACTGCCGCTGGCAAGCCGGCGCACGCCGGCCTGTTGACGCCGTCTTACGCTTACAAGCCGTTTCGCTATCCGTGGGCGCATGATTTCTGGAAGCGCCAGCAGCAAATACACTGGATGCCGGAAGAAGTTCCGCTCGGCGAGGACTGCAAGGACTGGGCGAACAAGCTCTCGGACGCCGAGCGCAATCTCTTGTCGCAGATCTTCCGCTTCTTCACCCAGTCCGACATCGAAGTGAACGACAATTACATGGAGCGCTATGCGCGCGTGTTCAAACCGACCGAGATCAAGATGATGCTCTCGGCGTTTTCGAACATGGAAACAGTGCACATCGCCGCCTATGCGCTGCTGCTCGAAACAATCGGCATGCCTGAATCGGAATTCGCCGCCTTCCTCGACTACAAGGAGATGCGCGACAAGCATGATTTCATGCACAAGTTCGGCGTCGAGACCAATGAAGACATCGCGCGCACGCTCGCCATGTTCGGCGCCTTTACCGAGGGGCTGCAGCTGTTCGCGTCGTTCGCGATGCTGATGAATTTCCCGCGCTTCAACAAGATGAAAGGCATGGGCCAGATCGTCTCGTGGTCGGTGCGCGATGAGTCCCTGCACTGCGAGGGCATGATCAAGCTCTATCACGCCTTCGCGCGCGAGACGGGCTGCGTGACGAAGGCGGTCGCGGACGACATCGTCGAGTGCTGCCGCACGGTTGTCGCGCTGGAAGACAAGTTCATCGACCTTGCCTTCGAGATGGGCCCGGTCGAGGGCATGGTCGCCGACGACATCAAGAAATACATCCGCTATATCGCCGACTGGCGCCTCGGCCAGCTTGACCTGCCGAAGATCTTCGGCGTCGAAAAGCACCCGCTGCCCTGGCTCACCGAGATCCTCAACGGGGTCGAACACGCCAACTTCTTCGAGGCGCGCGCCACCGAATACTCAAAAGCCGCAACCCGCGGCGAATGGCACGGGGCTGACGGCGTCTGGGCGAATTTCGACCGCATGAAAGCGCGCCGCAGCGAACAGGCTGCCGCCGGTCTTGAGCCATAGGCGACTGCTGCCGCGCTGGTCACTTGCCGAAAATCCGCAGCACCACTGTTACGACGATGCTGATAACAATCATCGTTGTCACGGGAAAGTAAAACGCAAAGCCGTCGCGCTGGATGACAATGTCGCCCGGCAGGCGCCCGAGGCCGAGCTTTGCAAGAAAAGGCCAGAGCAAGCCGGCCGCCAGAAGCGCCGCGCCGACAATGATGAGCGTTTTCCGGGTCATGGACGCGCCGTCATTCCCGTCGCAGCAACCCGCCGACGATAGACAGCGCGGGCGGCTGACGCCATAGTGTGCCGTATCACGCAACCTTCGATCCGAGACAGGAACCCATGTCCAAAGACCCTGAACGCATCACCATCCTCGCCCGCGAATTCACAGCCGCTGCGCTTGAGTTCCATCGCGGCAAGATGGCGGAGAAGGGCTATCGCATGGAAGGCTCGATCACGCCGCGCTGCTTCAAGATGATCGAGGGGACAGCCCCGCCCGCCGACCTCTTCGACGGCGACCCGCTGTTCGCGGTGACGTTCGTCAAAAAGGATTCGATGGGCTGAGGGCGCAAAGCCGCGCCTCCACCGTCGATCCGCCGCCGGAATTTCCGTACTTGCCGCATCCTGCGGCACGGCTGGCTTGGGATAAGTCCAGCATTTCCGCGGGGTCCAGCGTTTTTTTCCGCACTATCCGGAAAGCGCGGCCGCCGCGACTGCAGCGGCGCAAGGGGTCGCGCGCTTGCTCGATCCATCGACCGGCAAGTTGCCTGAAATCCCGCGCCGCCAGAGGACCTGAGCCACCGGACCGGCGCGACCACCCGAACTTTTTCAACCCGGCGCTTTCCGAAGACAAACCCGTCTTCGCAGCGCTTGCAGGGTCACAACACAATCAGCTTGATCATGGGACCTTCGATAGTCCGTAGTCAAACAATCAATAATACCAACCTGCATTGATCACCATTGATGGGCCCAATCGCGCAAGCCGATGGACATGATGCGCCAGGGTTGTTCGATAAGGCGGTTCCAT
>JBJXFO010000138.1:0-102816 GCA_046154725.1 Parvularculaceae bacterium
CTCAATGGCATCTTGTTCATCGACCATCTGTCGCGCCTCAAACGCGACCGGATCATCCGGAAGCTGAAAAAAGACCAGCGACTCGCGCTGAGCGCCTGAACGCGCCGTCTGCGTCGATTTTAACCAAACGCTGCGGCGTGAACGACACGCCCGATCTGGAGAAATCCGCCGTTGCGCCTGGCCTTTATGGGAACTCCCGCCTTTGCGGCGCGCGCTGCTGAATCGCTCATTGCCTCCGGTCACGAGGTTGCGGCGGTCTATACGCGCGCGCCTCAACCGGCAGGTCGCGGGAAACTGGAAACGCGCTCGCCGGTTCATATGCTGGCGCTCGCGAACGCCTTGCCGGTGCTGACGCCGAAGGGATTCAAGACCGAGGCTGCGCGCACTGAGTTTGCCGCGATCAACGTAGATGCGGCAATCGTCGTCGCTTATGGGGTGATCCTTCCGCAAGCGGTGCTGGATGCAACACGGCTCGGCTGCTTCAACATCCATGCGTCGCTCTTGCCGCGCTGGCGGGGGGCGGCGCCCATCCAGCGCGCGATTATGGCGGGCGATGACGAAACCGGGGTGCAGATCATGCGCATGGAGGCCGGTCTCGACACCGGGCCGATCGCCATGACGCGCAAGGTCGCGATTGGCGACAGCGATACGGCTGCAAGCCTGCACGACAAACTGGGCGCAGCGGGCGCAAGCGTGCTCGGCGCGTTTCTTCCGGCGCTCGAGAGCGGCGCTGTGACGTTGACGCCTCAGGCGGAGGAAGGCGCAACTTATGCCGAAAAAATCACGCCGGCAGAAGCGCGGATCGACTGGACGCGGCCCGCGGCCGAGATCGACTGGCGCATTCGCGGCCTTTCGCCGTTTCCGGGCGCATGGTTTGAGGCCGATGGCGGGCGCGGCCCTGAACGCGTGAAGGCGCTGTTGTCTCGCCCGGCCGCTGGCGCCGGCGCGCCAGGCGTCATTCTTGATGCGGACGATCGGCTGATTATCGCGAGCGGGGACGGAGCGGTTGAGCTAGTAACACTTCAACGCGCGGGAAAGTCGCCGCAGCCTGCGGGCGCCTTCCTGCGCGGCTTTTCGCTTCGCGCCGGCGGCCGGCTTTAGGCAGCATGGCGCGCTACAAGATCATCGTTGAGTTCGATGGCGGGCCTTTCGTGGGCTGGCAGCGGCAAGACAACGGCCGCTCTGTTCAAAGCGCGCTAGAGGAGGCCGTGTTTCGCTTTACGGGCGAGCGCGCTGACGTTTTCTCCGCAGGGCGCACGGATGCTGGCGTGCATGCGGTTGCGATGCCGGCACATTTCGACCTTGAAAAGCCATGGCGGCCTGATGTCGTGCGCGATGCGCTCAATTTTCACCTCAAGCCCGACCCGATTTCGGTGCTCTCAGCTGATGAGGTTGCTGCCGATTTCCATACCCGGTTTTCGGCAACAGCGCGCCGCTACCGCTACCGCATCAGCAATCGCCGCTCGCCGCTGGCGCTCGATCGCGGCCGCGCCTGGCGCCTTGGTCCGCTGCTCGACGCGGGCGCCATGAATGCCGCCGCGCGGGTGCTGATCGGCAAACACGATTTCACAACCTTTCGCGCCTCGACATGTCAGGCGTCGAGCCCGGTCAAGACGCTGCGCGAGATCTGCGCGTTCCGCCGCGATGAGGACGTTTTCGTCGAGACCTCGGCGCGATCTTTCCTGCATCACCAGGTGCGCTCTATGGTGGGCTCGCTTGTCGAAGTTGGTCTCGGGCGATGGACCCCCGCCGACTTCGACGCGGCGTTCCGCGCCGCCGACCGCCAGGCATGCGCGCAAGTTGCGCCGGCCGAAGGGCTTTATTTTATAAGCGCCGACTACGCCTGAACGGCGACGCCAAAACGGTCGAAATATCGCGTCATGATGAGTGCATAGATGTCGGCCAGCGCCTCGATATCGGCGACAGCGGCATGTTCGTCGATCTTGTGGATCGACTGGCCGACAAGGCCCAACTCGGCAACCGGCGCCAGCGACTTGATGAAGCGCGCGTCCGATGTGCCGCCCGTTGTCGAGCGCTCCGGCGTCAGCCCCGTTTTGTCGCGCACGGCAGCGTCGATCAGCGCCAGGAAGGAGGCGTCGGTCGTCAGGAAAGCATCGCCCGAGCATACAGCCGTCAACTCGTATTGCGCTCCGGTCAACGCGGCGACTGCGTCGAGCCGCGCACGCAGGTGCGCCTCAAGGCTGGCCGCCGTCCACGACGGGTTGAAGCGGATGTTGAATCGCGCCGACGCGCGCGATGGAATGACATTGGCGGCCGGATTGCCGACATGAACATCCGTAATCTGAAGGTTTGACGGCTGAAAATTTTCAAAGCCGTCATCAAGCGGCGGCTCGCTCAAGGCAAGCAGCATTTTTAGTAGGGGCGGAATAGGGTTGTGCGCTCGCTGCGGATAGGCGACATGGCCTTGCCGTCCGGCAACGTTGAGCGTGCAGTTCGTGCTGCCGCGGCGGCCGACCTTGATCATGTCGCCAAGGCGTTCGTTCGATGACGGCTCACCGACGATGCAATGATCGATCGCCTTGCCCGATTGGGCCATCCAGTCGAGAACACGCCGTGTGCCATTGATTGCGGGGCCCTCCTCGTCGCCGGTGATGATCATCGCGATGGACCCGCCGATCCCAGTCTCGGGCCCCGCTGCGATGACGCGCTCGGCCGCTGCGACAAACGCGGCGATGCCGCCCTTCATGTCGGCGGCGCCGCGCCCCCACAAAATGCCGTCTTCGACGACGGCCTCAAATGGCGGATGCGTCCAGTCTGATAAAAGCCCTGTGGGCACGACATCGGTATGGCCGGCGTAGGCAAAGACCGGCCCCTCGCGGCCCCAGCGTGCGTAAAGATTATCGACCGGATCGCCGCCGCTTTCAGCAAAGACCATTCGCGTGCAGACGAACCCGATTCCCGCCAGCGCCGCCTGTAGTACATCAAGCGCACCCTCGTCGCGCGGTGTTACGGACGGGCGCCGGATCAATGCGCGCGCAAGCTCGACAGGGTCAATCATCGCCATGATGCTCTGGTAGACCAATCGCACATCTGGAAAAAGCGGTCTTGACGACGCGGGGGCGGGTGCGGAACGATCGCGCGCGCAAG
The DNA here is from genome assembly GCA_046154725.1 of Parvularculaceae bacterium. Taxonomy (GTDB): domain Bacteria; phylum Pseudomonadota; class Alphaproteobacteria; order Caulobacterales; family Parvularculaceae; genus Amphiplicatus. Next base: position 3,109 of record JBJXFO010000138.1, read on the forward strand.
GAGGCCCCCATGCCAAAAATCGATATTAGCGCGGTTCCGGTCATCGCTTCGACGGGCTATCCGGCCTGCTATGCCGGCGTTGTCAAGGGGCGCTCAAAGCAGCGCCTCGGCGATGCCGGCGGGCTTTCACAATTCGGCGTCAACCTTTCGCGACTGAAGCCTGGCTCTGCCTCGGCGCTGCGTCATTGGCACCAGACGGAGGACGAGTTTGTTTTTGTTGTCTCCGGCGCGCTGATCCTTGTCGAGGATAGCGGCGAGACAATGCTCGGCGCTGGCGAGGCCGCCGCTTTCCCCGCCGGCGCCCAAAACGGCCACCATCTCGTCAATCGGTCTGGTAAGGAAGCCGTCTATCTCGAAATCGGAACGCGCACCGCCGCCGATAAAGTGACGTATACGGAGGCTGGCGTTGATCTAATGGCGATCAACGAGGGCGGCGGATGGCGCTATGTCCGCAAGGACGGGACCGCGTGGTGACTGTCAAAACTGCCAGCGCATGCGGCCCGACAAGGCAATGGCTTGCGTCTGGAAGTCCAAATTTAGCGCGCCGCGAAAAAGATCTTCGGGTAGCGCGCCGCTGATGTCGATCGAGCGATCCTCAAAGATTGCGTAGGCGACGCCGAGATCGGCGCTGAGTGCCTTGCTGAAGTTGTGTGACACCCCCACCGCGAACCAATAGCGGTCGCCATCGGGAATACGCGGGCTCGCGAAGTCGTCGTTGACGGGCGACTGGTCATAATAAAACCCGGCGCGCCAGGTCGTGGCGTCCGTCGCCTCAACTTCGCCGCCGGCGGAAAAACCCCAGCTGTCGCGCCAATCTTGCGTGAGTGTTTCCGCCGGAGTCACGCCATCGTTGAACGCAAGCTCCACCGCCTCAAAGCTCGACCAGCGCGTCAATTTCGCCGAGGCAAGGAGCGTCACCCGCTCGCTCGCCTTGAATCGGGCGCCAAGGGCCGCGGACGCGGGCAGGGCAAGCGAGCTTTCGAACTCGTCTGCGGCAAATAGTCCCGCAATGCCGTTAAGAGTCTGCGCAGCCGGGCTGGCCCCTATGTCGAAGGACGCAGCGCCGACGATGTCGTGTTCAATCTTCGAGCGCCAGACAAGCCCGACGACAAGGCGCTCCGACAGATCGGCATTAAGCCCGACGGTGTAGCCAACGGCCCAGTTCGTCCCCTCGAACGCGGCGTCGAAATCGCTGCCGCCGGGCGCAAAGCCCGGGATCATGCTGGCAGCCGCAATGCCGCCGGCGTCGATTGTTGACGTAATCGTGAGGTCGACGTGCTGAAAGCGCAATCCGCCCGCGAGCGTGATCGCGTCAGTCAGTTCGAAGGCGGCGATCGGCGTAATTTCAAGTACGGCAAGATCGCTCTCGCGCGCCTGATAGCGGGCAATGGAACTGGCGTCGTATTCGGTTGTGAATCCGAATGTCGCGTTGGCGACAACGCCGAGGGTTAGCCGGTCTGTGACCGGCGCTGCGATTGAGATATTTGGGATTACGGCGAAATCGGCGACGCCTTCCGCATTGGTCACGCCGTTGACTGGAGCGACGCCGAGAAGGGTCGCAGTGGCGTCTTCGTAATTGGTAATCGGCCAGATCGCGGAAGCGTTCAGGTTTAATTCCTTCCGATCGATTCCGCTGATCGCGGCCGGGTTGTAAGCAGCATAGCCAGCGTCGCCGCCCTTTGCCTCCACTCCGGCAAACGCCGCGCCAAGCGCGCCAGCGTTCTGGTGTTCAAGGGAGAAGCCGCCGGCAAAGGCCGGCGAAGAAAAAACGGCGCCACAAAAGGCAGCCCCGAAAAGACTGAATGGCGATTTTGTCAACAGGAAATCTCCGGAAACAAGAAACGGCTCTATAGCGAGCCCCGCATAGCGCGCGCCGCGATAGTTGCTGGGAACGTTTAATATTGTGGCGGCGAGGGACGTCAAACGAAAATCAACAAGTTGCTGCCGTTCTTCATCGAATCTTGCAGAAACGACTTGAAATTAACAACTTTTTAAGGAAACTCGTCGGCGAAGGAATTTTCGTGATGTTGAATAGTGCTTTGCGGCCCGTCTGCGGCGCGGCGGGTGATCGCGGAAGCGCCTGGAAGCCAAATTCGATTGCGGCCCGGGGAGGGGCTTGGAAAGAAGGCAGAATGTTCGCTATCGAGAAAGTCGGTTGAGTAATGGATGTCAATGTTGTGACGCCGGGCCGCGATAAAGCCCTTCAGACAGATACGGAATTCGAATCTTCCGAAGGTCGCCGCAAACCCTATTTTTTGTCGCGGTCGAGTGTCATCTTCCGCGGCGACCGGCCGGTTCGAGCGCCGATCGGCGACATTTTCAGTCTGGAGAGCGAGCTTGATCGGCTCCTTGATCGATTCGCTGTCGGCGACATATTCGCCGGCATGGCCGATTTGCGCGACACCTTCCGGCAGGCCCGCGCCGATTTCGGCTTGCAGCGCTGGCGCTACGAGGCGATCGAAATCATCCGCGCGCATGAACTCGCGAGTTTTGCCCTTCAATGCCCACTCACCCACCGGTCGTTTGCAAAGCCGCGGGGATATTCCGGCGACGCCGTATTGATAGATCAGATTTACGGCACGGGCGACCAGAACCTGACCCCCCATCCCGCCACTGCCGGCGGCCAGATTTATTTCTTCATTTTGCATTCGTCAGCGTGCAGATCGGTGCGCGTGAGGCGCGAAATACTTGCCGCTGAAATCGATAGAACCTGCGAAGAAACGAGGTCGCCGACAATTCTTTCAGTCGCCTGCGGCCATTTGCGAGAGCTCGAACTTTCGCAAGCGGCGAAGGACGGCCGCGTCGGACGCCTGATCGCTTTCGACCAGGACACGGAATCGCTTGCCGAGACTGGGCGCTGGCTCGCAAACGCACCTGTCGAGATCACTCATGGGAGCGTGCGCCAATTGATCGGCGGACGCCAACGCTTCGATGACATCGATTTCGCTTATGCGGCGGGCTTGTTCGACTATCTCGTCGGACCGGTCGCTGTAAGGCTCGTCGAACGAATGTTTTCCTATTTAAAGCCGGGCGGCCGGATGCTGATCGGCAATTTCACGCCGGCCGGCGAAGCCATTAGCTACATGGAAGCCTTTATGGACTGGTGGCTGGTCTATCGGACTAAGGAAGATCTAGCTCAACTTCTGACGACGCTGCCCGCGGACGAGATCGCGGCCATAGAGATATATGAGGATGATCGCGGCGTTATCGCTTATGCGAGCGTTGAGAAGAAACGCTAATCGCTGCAACGGCGTCGCCCACCAGCGGATAATTTCGGCGATGGATCGTTCTTAAAGGCCCGCTTGCGTTGCGCGGCGCGTTGCAACCGAGCAGGTAATTTCGACAGTCGTGCCGGCGCCGACAGCCGACTTGATTCTCAGCGAACCGCCTTGTCGCTCGATCAACTGTTTGGCGATCGACAGGCCGAGGCCAAGTCCTTCTTGGCTTCGCGAGTAAACAGCCTCACCCTGAACGAATGGTTCGAATGCTGCTGCAATTTTCTCTGGCGACATCCCGCCGCCTTGGTCACAAATCAAGAGCTGGTAATTGCCGTTTTCGACGGGTGCGCCAGAAATGACAATCGTCGCGTTGCGAGGACTCGCGTTGAGCGCGTTGTCCACGAGATTGCCAAGTGCATAGGCGGTGTGATGCGGGTCGATCAAGAGCATCGCCGGGACGATGTCATCGGTGACAAACTTCACGGCTTTTCCCGCCGCCAGTTGCGCGTACTGGTCAAGCAGCTGATCGACAATTTCGCGCACTGGTACGTCGTCGATGACGAAGGATAGCTTGCCCGCAGTCGCGTCGGCATAACGGAGCATCTGGCTGATCTTCTTCAAGAGCCTGCGCGCCGATTCAAGTACGTGGTCAACGTTACTAGTATCAACGGATGAGCAGGCGTTCTTAGCCTCTGCCTGCGCGATCTCGCTAAAGCCTATGATCTGGTGAAGCGGTGTCCTCAATTCGTGAGTGAGCACCGAGAGAAAATTGATCTTTGACTGGTCGGCGGCAGTCGCTTCGACCAACAGTCGACGAATCTCAGCCGCGTCTTTTTCCCGCTGCCGGTTTCGAAACCAGATTTCGCGCGCGCGAATTTCCTGCGCATAGCTTGTAACGATCGCGACTGCCGCAACGCTGATCATAAAGAAATAGCCGGCGATCCGGTCGGTCGCCGCCGCTTCGGCGTGCGTCGCCATGACCCCGCAATAAAGCGCGCTCACGAACAGATAGGAGAAGGCCGCGACTCGAAAATTTACGCGCATAAAACACGAGGTGAAAATCATCGTGACGAGCACGCCAATAATGTAGGGCGCGCCGTCGATCGGCATGGCGCTGATCATGTAGATGATCGTCGAGCAATAAAGTGCAAAGCCAATGATCGTCGAGTACTGCTGGTATCGACGCAGCGAGCGCACTGAGGTCAAAGTCACGCCGAGCGCGCCGATCGGCCCGACGACTAGGCATCGCAGGAATAGAAATTCGACAGCTTCGTCACCACCGGTAAGAAGGTCCAGAAATCCGTAAGACAGGAAAGCGGCTACGCCGACCCACTGCAGGTAGAATTCGCGTCGGAACGCCTCCAGCGAGAGATAATTGCGATATTCATCTTCAAGAGCTGGATCGGAAAATGTCGCCGTGCTCCGGTGAATGACGCGCTCGCCGAATGCGTGCGGCGCCGTTTTGTCAGCGCAAGCGTCGTCGGCGGCGCGAAAGTCATTGACTTCTGCGACTAGGGCTATCCGCGATCTGGCGGCAGCTGTGGCCATTCTGGCAGGAATAAAGAAGTTTAATTAATTCAGCGTTTAGGCACTGACGCCCGCGCGGCCTTTCATGAACCGGGATGGTGGGCGCACAAAGTATCGAACTTTGGACCTCCACCGTGTCAAGGTGGCGCTCTACCACTGAGCTATGCGCCCTCAGCGGAGGCCGCGTCTAACCGCAAAAGCCGGGCCGCGCAAGGCCGCCGCCGCCGGTCTGGGTAGTCAGGCGGCGACCATGCGTTCGACTTCCTGGACCAGGTCTTTCAGGTGGAAGGGCTTTGACAAGACCTTAGCGTCTTCGGGCGCGCGGTTCGCGGGGTTCAGCGCGACGGCGGCGAAGCCGGTGATGAACATGATCTTCATGTCGGGGTCGATCTGAGCCGCTCTGCGCGCCAGTTCGATGCCGTCCATCACCGGCATGACGATGTCGGTCAACAGCAAATCGAACTCACGCAATTGCAATTCGGTCAAAGCCTCGTCGCCCTGACTGGCGTCAACAACGGAATGTCCGGCCTTTTCGAGCGCCTTCTTCAGGAAGCGCCGCATGGATTCATCGTCTTCCGCCAACAGAATGGCCGCCATGTACCCGCACCTTTAATCGCAAGAAACGCCGTAACCATATCCGCGTCCCGAGGAAAGACGGCGGACGCCGATGCAACCGATATCAGCAAGAGGCGCGCCGCGAGGTAAGCCGTCAAGGCCGGTGGGGCGATATAGGCTTCAAGGCAGGCTTACCGAACGCCTGCAATTGGGATTACGGTAAGTCCGGTAGCTGTAGATCGGCGAGGAAGGGCTTTTCAGTGACCAGCGGGCGCGAGGAAGATCCGACCCAAGATCCGGCGATCGAAATCCTGCGCCCCGAAAAACTGTTGGCGCCGCTGATCTTTTGCTCGCCGCACTCCGGCCGGCGTTATCCTGCGGACCTTTTGCGTATGAGCCGGCTTGACCGGCATGCGTTGCGCCAATCGGAAGACAGCTTTGTCGATTTACTCTTCGAAGCGGCGCCGCAGCTGGGCGCGCCGCTATTGCGCGCGTTGTTTCCGCGCGCGTGGGTCGATGTCAACCGTGCGCGCGACGAGCTTGACCAGCGCATGTTCGCCGACCCGCTGCCGTCGAGCGCCGATACGCGGTCGAGCCGGGTGCGCGCGGGCCTTGGCGTTATCCCGCGCATCGTCGCCGACGGCCAGGACATCTATGACCGGAAACTGAAATTCTTTGAGGCGCGCCGGCGCCTTGCCGATTGTTACGACACGTATCATCGGGCGCTGATGGCGTTGGTTGGCGAGGCGAGGGCGCGGCATGGCTGTGCGATCCTCATTGACTGCCATTCCATGCCGTCGGCGGGCGCCCTTCCGTTTCGGGACACCGAACGCCCGCTCGATTTTGTCCTTGGCGACCGGTTTGGTTCGTCGTGCAGCGGCGCCGTCACCGCGTGCGTCGAAGAAACGCTTGCGGGGCTCGGCTACCAGGTTTCCCGCAATGCGCCCTATGCGGGCGGTCACGTCGCCAGCGCTTATGGCCGCCCTCTTGAAGGGGTTCACGTGTTGCAGATTGAAATTAATCGCGCGCTTTATCTCGACGAACGGCGGATCGCGCGGACGGACGGATTTGACCGCCTTCGGGAAGCCCTGACGATCCTTATCCGCGAGTTGTGCCGACTGTCGCCGGCGGCGCTGCGCCCGGCGCAAGCTGCGGAGTAATGTCAGTTGCAATTATGTTGCGTGTGCAAACAAAAAAGAGCCGCAGGACGAACCTGCGGCTCAAAGTTTTGGGAGGAAACGCCCAAAAGGGCAGCAACGCCGCAAAGCGTTGCCGATGAAGATTGACACGAATGCTGTTGCAGCGCAACAAGAATTTCCGCATTGCAATATAAAATTAAAGCGTTTGCCCCGCGCTTTTTCACCAATTGCCGCACGCCGCGCGCATGGTTAAAGGCGCTTTCGCCTTTGCGCTACGTTCTTGGTTAGGAGGCCAGTCTTGAAAGCAGACGATCACGCCGGCCCGAAGTCGCCGCCGGACCAGCCGCCGCCGCGGCGCGGCGCGCTGAAGCGCATCAGTTCGGGGGTTGGACGCTTTACAAAGCCCAAGCAGCGCTTTGCCATGCCGAATACGCAATCCGGTCTGAAGATTGTCGTGGCGACCGACGCCTGGAAGCCGCAGTTGAACGGCGTCGTTCGAACGCTTGAGACGCTTGGCGACATTCTGACGGCATTCGGCAATCAGGTTCGCTACATCACGCCAGCTGAGTTCAAATCGGTGCCGCTGCCGTCTTATCCGGAAATACGCCTGTCGCTGTTGCCGAACCGGCGCGTTGCCAAAATCATTAACGACTTCAAGCCGGACGCCGTCCACATTGCCACCGAAGGCCCGATTGGCCGCGCGGTCCGGCGCTTCTGCAAGCGTCGCGATTATCCGTTTACGACCAGCTTTCACACCCGCTTTCCTGAATACGCAAACGAGCGTTGGGCAGTGCCGATCTCGTGGGGCTATGCGGTTCTGAAAGATTTTCACAAAGACGGCGAGACCATGATGGTCGCAACGCCCGGGCTGATGAACGAGCTTCGCGGGCGCGGCTTTGTCGATATGAAGCTGTGGGCGCGCGGCGTTGACCTGAAGCAGTTCAAGCCCGGCGATCGCTCGTTTCTCGATCAGTATCCGCGCCCTATTTTTCTCTATGTCGGGCGGCTCGCCGTTGAAAAAAGCATTGAGGATTTTCTGCAATGCGCCCTTCCCGGCACAAAGTTGATCGTCGGCGAGGGGCCGCAGCGCGCCGACCTCGAGGGCCGGTTCAAGGACGCTGTCTTCGTCGGCCCGAAGTTCGGCGAGGACCTCACCCGCTATTATCAAGGCTCCGATGTCTTCGTTTTTCCCTCGCGGACCGATACGTTCGGTCTCGTCAATGTCGAGGCGCTGGCCTGCGGCGTCCCAGTTGCGGCGTATCCCGTGCGCGGACCGCTGGAGATTCTCGATGGCGCGCCGGCGGGGTGCGGCGCGATGAATGAAGATCTGCAACAGGCCTGTCTCACTGCTTTAGCGACCCGCGATCCAGAAGCGTGCCGCAAATGGGCGGAGCGGTTTTCGTGGGATGCCGCTTCCCGGCAGTTCATCGCCAATCTCGAAATGCCAGGCTTTGACGAGGAGTTCTGGCTGAAATCGGCGAAAATGATCGACTGACCTCTTGCCCGCCACATCTGCAAGCGCGCTTGCGCCGTTCTGGCTTCGGCGCGGCACAAGGCTTGCCTCTCTCGCGCCATCACCGCCCGATCCCGCGGGCGTGAAAGAGGGAGAGCGGCCAGGTGCCCCATCCGATCGATATTTATGTTGGCAGCCGCGTGCGTCAGCGTCGCCGTCTTATTGGCATGACGCAGCAAGCGCTGGCTGAGGCTGTCAACATCCGCTTCCAGCAAATCCAGAAATATGAAAGCGGCGCCAACCGCATTTCCGCTTCGCGGCTGTGGGCCCTGTCAAAAGCGCTGCGGGCGCCGATTTCGTATTTCTATGATGGCGTCGATGAAGGCGCGGTTCTGGTGGAACTCGAGACTGCCAACGGCGACCATGACGCGGGCTCGACCGGCGATCCCCTTCAAAACAAGGACACGATTGCCCTCATTCGTGCGTTTTACACGTTGAACGCCGAGCCGCGTCAGCGACTTCTCGATCTCGCCAAGGCCATGTCGGGCGACGCCTGATAAAGGTTTGTGATCGCAGGCGCGCTTGAAATATTCACGCTGCGCGATCAGGATTGCTGACGATGGTAACGGAGAGCCCCGAAGACTTAGGCGCGTTTGCGCTGCGCCTTGCGGACGCGGCGCGCGCCGAAACCCTGCCGCGCTTTCGCGCCGGCGCCGAAGTCCACAACAAGGCAGGCGCCCAATTTGATCCGGTGACTGAAGCAGACCGCGAAGCCGAGCGCGCCATGCGTCGCATGATCGCTGGCGTTTATCCGCACCACGGCGTGATTGGCGAGGAGTTCGGCAAGGAAAACCCCGACGCGCCCTGGCGGTGGGTCCTCGATCCGGTCGATGGCACGCGCGCGTTCATCTGCGGCGCGCCGACATGGGCGACGCTGATCGCGGTCGAAAAAGACGCGATGCCCATCCTCAGTATTATCGATCAGCCGTTTACGGATGAGCGCTGGATCGCCGGCGGCGGACGCGCGCGCTATCGCCGCGGCGGGGAGACGCGCGCGTGCGCCACTTCCGGCGTTGTCGATCTTACCCGCGCGCGGGTGTCAACAACCGATCCACGCCGCGACGGGTATATGACCGGCGATGAAGTCGAAGCGTTCGCCGCAGTGGCGGGCAAGGCCCGCGTCGCGCGGTTCAGTCTTGATGCGTATGCGTACGGACTGCTGGCGATCGGTGAGCTTGATCTCGTCATCGAGTCGAGCCTGAACCATCATGATTATTCAGCGCTGATTCCGGTTGTTCAGGGGGCCGGCGGCGTTATGACCGGCTGGCTCGGTGAACCTGTGAGCGCGAGCGAACGCGGCCGCGTCATTGCTGCCGCGACCCCTGCGCTTCACGGCGCGGCAATTGAGATTTTGCGGTCGATGACGCCGGCCTGACACTCAAGCCGCGCGAAGCTTCTTCAGGACCAGCGACTTTTTTGGGCCATCTGGATGCTTCGGCATATCCTTCACGCGCAAGCCCGCACGCACAACAACGTCGCGAGCAAGCATCGGCGCTTCCGACCGGAACACAGTCTTGCCGGCGTCATCGACATAAATGACGAAGAACCCTTCCTCAGCGTCCATCGCGTGACGCAAGAGCGAGGCGTCCAGCCAGTCCATCGGTTCGCCATTCTTGCGCGGCCGGTTTTGTCCGTAGACCTCAATGACCGACACGTCCTCACTGATCAACGCCGCAATTGCCGGCTTCAGGAGGCGGCGTTGGATGCGGCACGCATGGTGATTGGCTGTCGGCCCGATGACAAACAGCGTGCGCTTGGGCGAGAAGCGCTTGGGTTCAGCTTCGCGGATCGCCGCCTTGATGCTGTCAACGGGGATTGGATCGTGCGCCGCAAACCAGGCGGCAACGCCGAAGATGACGCAGACGGCAACAATGAGAAGGGTCAGTCCCATAATGGTCGATAGTAGCAAGTCGTCGTTGAAACGGCGTTAACGATTTATCCCCCGCTTGGGCCTGCAAGTCAGTAGAGCGGTTGATTGAGGCCGCGCCGCCACGCGATGGTGCGGGCAATGCCGTCGGCGAGCGTCACTTTCGGTTCATAGCCAAGAAGCGCGCGCGCTTTCGAGATATCGGCCCAAGTGCGCTCGACATCGCCCTTTTGCATTCCCTTGAAAGTCTTCTTCGCCTCGATCCCCAGTTCCTTCTCGAGAAGGGTCACGAGGGTCATCAACTCTTCAGGGCGGTCATTGCCGAGATTGAAAACGCGGTGAAACGCGTCGTCTTCGCCTGGCGGATTGGCGGCGGCGGCCAGAACCCCGGCGACGATATCGTCGACGAACGTGAAATCGCGGCCCATCCGTCCTTCGTTAAAGATCTCGATCGGCTCGTTTTTCAGCATTTTCTCAGTAAATATCAGATACGCCATGTCGGGCCGGCCCCAAGGGCCGTAGACGGTGAAAAACCGCAGGCCCGTGATGCGCATCGCGTAAAGCCGGGCATAGGATGACGACATCGCCTCGTTTGCTTTTTTGGTCGCGCCGTAAAACGACACCGGGTCATCAACCCGGTCGGTCTCGCAGAATGGGACTTTCTTGTTTGCGCCGTAAACGGACGAAGACGACGCATAAACGAGATGGGGAACGTTCAGCTTGCGGCCCAGTTCGAGCACCGACAAATGCCCGTCAAGGTTGGAGCGCGCATAGGCAAAAGGGTTCTCGATTGAATATCGAACGCCTGCCTGTGCGGCGAGGTGGATGATGACATCGAACGGGCCGGGAACGGCGCCCGCGAGCGCGCGATGGTCCGCTATGTCGAGTTCTGAGAAGGAAAATTGCTTATACGGCGCCAACCGGTCAAGTCGCGCGCGCTTCAGAGAGGCCGGATAATAGTCATTAACATTGTCGACGCCGACAACCTCATCGCCGCGCTTGAGGAGCGCCTCGCTCGTCGCTGCACCGATAAAACCGGCGGCGCCGGTAACCAAAACCCGCATGTCGCTCCCGCCCGAATGCCGTCTCAGGTCTTGCGGAGGACCTCGTCATAAAGCCCCTCCGGCATCGTCCGGCGTCTATGCAACATCAAGGCCGAAATGGCCAGCATGACCACCGCGATTGCGAGAAATACAAGCGACGGGTCGGAATTCGTGCTGGTGATCAGCAGAGTTGCAAGCGATCCCTGAATCGCGAACGCCGCGTTGATGAAAGCCCCCCCCGCCATGATGCGCGCCCTGATCGCTGGCGGCGACCTGCGTTGCGCGGCCGCTTGGAGGGGCGCGATGTAAATGCCCATCAACGCAGACGTGGATATGAATAGGAGTGAAAGCACGGCGCCCGCCGGCGTCGTGATCAGGTCGATTGCGTGCAGCGTCTGTCCCTCGGGCGGCGCGGCAAACGGCGTAAAGACATAAACGAGCAGGCTGAATAAGCCCGCAATGCCTACAGACGTGGTCGAAAATCCAAGGCCAGAGCGACCTTTTGCAAGCCCTGCGGCGTAGACAGCGCCAAGGCCGGCGCCGATAGCGAAGAGCCCGTTAAGCACTGTCGCCGTCATCGCGTCGGCGCGCAGCGCGTCGCGCGCATAAAGGGGCACGATTACGGTAACCGCGGTTGACAGCAGGAAGAAAACCCCGACGCCGAGCAGCGGCGGCGCGACGCCGCGCGATGACACGACAAACTCCGTCATGCGCGCAATCTGGCCGAACCAGTTGAACGAGATTTTCAGCAAGGGATCATTGGCCTCCGCGCGCAATGTGCGCAAAGACGCGAGCCAGCCGAGCGTCGAAGACGCGATGAGAACGCCGGCAACCATGACGCCGCCACCCGGCGCAACGATCAGCGATCCGCCGACCATATAGCCGACGAGGATAAAGCTGTAGAGGCCGGCGTTACACAACCCGTTGCCGCGAATGAGTTCGTCGGGTGCAAGGTATTTCGGCATTGCGCCGGTGCGGACGGGGGAGAAGAACGCTGATTGCGCGCCCATTGCGAACAGCATGCCGATTGCTAGCGCGCCAAGCTCGAAAGCGAAGGCGATCCCAGAGACCACAGCAAGCGCGAGTTCGACAAATTTCGTGCGTCGGAACATCATCGACGTTTCGTATTTGTCTGCGAGTTGTCCTGAGAAGGGCGTAAACAGCATGATCGCGAGCGGCAAAAGCGCGCCGATCAACGGTATTGCGTTGTCGGCGCTTCCAAAAATCGGCGTCGCAATGACGCCATAAGAAATGCCAATCAGCAGAGCCTGCCGCAGCACGTTGTCGGAGAACGTGCCAAGCGTCAGCGCGAGCCACATCGGCCAGAAGCGGCGTTGCAAAAAGAGCGGCGGCGTTTTGACCATAACGTTAGCCTGCATGGCTTGACGGAGCCCGGGCGGCTGGCGCGCGGCCGGCATGCGGTTCGGGGTCGGGCAACGGCGGAGGCAGTTGCGCCGGCGCCGTCTCGCCGAGCAGTTCCAGCGATCGCTTTTCGATCGCTGCTTCGAGCCGCGCCATGAACTCTTCCTTTTCAAGTCCGGGCGGAATGGGGTCGAGAAATTCGATCACCGCTTCGCCAGGCGTCAGCCGCCATGATTGCTGCGGCCAGTAAAGACCGAGATTGGTTGCAACAGGCGTCGCCGGACATCCGTAGGCGGCATACATGTGATAAACCCCGCGCTTATACCGGTAGCGTTCGCCGACTGGCGCAAGGTGCCCTTCCGGATAAATCAGGATACGGCGGTTTGAGGCTTGCGCTTTCTTGAGCTCTACATCGACGAGCCGGGCGCGCGCGTAAGCGCCGCCGCAATTGTCGACGATGATTGCGCCCATCTTGCGCAAGATGCCACCGAGCAGGGGAAATTTTTCGAGGTGGTCGCCGGTGACGAAGGCCAGGTCGTAGAACTGCGAAAACATTACGATGCCATCGCCCCAGCTCTGGTGTTTGGCGGCAATGATGCAGGCGCCGTCGGGCAGGCGCTCGCGGCCGCGCACAACGACAGTGACGCCGGTGATCCACCGCATCCAGACCGTCATCGTACGAGTGTACAGGTGAATCCACGCCATCATGGGCTTGCGGCTGGGGATGAGCAGCAGCGGCGCCGCCATGACCGCGAAGAAGATCGATGTCGCCCAATAGGCGGCCTGGAAGAGAATGTTTCGCATAGGGAGCATTTCCTGGGGCTTGCGCAGTGCTGGACCGGGGCAATCAAGGCTTTGCGGCAATTGCGGCGAGGGCGGACGCCGTGAGCGCATCGACATAAACGGAAAGCGGTCCCTTCAGTCTCCCGTAAGAAACCTGCAACGCGGTTTGAAGCACGACACCGAGCGCCAACCCGGCTGCAAGGCCAGCTTCGCGGCGCGGGATTTCGCGGCGGGCCATCGCATTGGAGAGAATATCTTCAACGGCGTCGACAGGGTTATCGACACCCTCCGGGGTGGGCATGAACCGGTGCGCGTGGAGCAGATGAAATGTGAACAGCGGGAAATCAGCATCTGCGGTCGCGCAATAGGCCGCGACGATCGCCCGCGTTTGCGCCGCGATATCTGCCTTTTGCGCCGCCGCTTGCCGGACAAGCGCGGCCAGCCGGGTGTGAATTTCGAGAAAAATCGCCGCGGCAAGTTCGTCCTTGCCGTCGAAATGGCGATAGATCGCGCCTTCAGAAACGCCCGCCGCTGCAGCAATATCGCGCGTCGTCGCCGCGTCGACGCCGCGTAAGACGAAAAGGTCGAGCGCGGCGCGCTCAATTCGCGCGCGCGTCGTGCGCGCGCCGGATGTGACCCCGCGCGGGGCGGGCGGTTCTTGCCCGTTTGGTTTTGCAGTTAACAAGCATCACCTTTGTATGTGAACGCTCACTTACATAGGGCGCGAAGCCACGCTTGTCAAGCTGAGCCATAGACCTCGGTGAAAAACTCTGTTTCCCGTATGCCGATGGAAGCCGGTCCCTTTCGAATAGTCGTCCGTGTGTATTACGAGGACACCGACTTTTCCGGCGTCGTCTATCATGCCCGGCACCTGCAATTTTTCGAGCGCGGGCGCACTGAAGCGCTGCGTTCCCGCGGCGTCTCACATACAGATCTCCTCGCCCGCGCCGAACCGCTCGCCTTTGCCGTTCACAAGATGACGATCGAATGGCGGGCGCCAGCGCGGATCGACGATCTCCTCGAGGTGGCGACCGTCTTCGGCGAGATTCGCGGCGCCCGCATGTTGATCGCCCAGGAAATCCGCCGGGAAAGATCGCTGATTGCAACGGCGGAAGTCGAAGCCGCCTGCATGAACCTCGCGGGCCGCGCGCGCCGCCTGCCCATAGACGTATTGGCTCGATTGGACATGCGTCCTTCTCAAAACATCCGATCCCAAAACGGATAAGCGCTGCCGCCGTCACAATCGCACTGGCGGCGGTTGGCTTTGCCTTGGCCTTGAGGCTTTGCGGTCTGGGCGGAAGCCGCTAAGGAATGCCCGAATACCTCGCAGCCGCCGCCGATGGCCCGGCTTTTTTGCGGCGCCGTCATCGGGGTGCCTCAAAATAGTCGAAAGGGTCGGATAGGTCGTTGCGACCCTCGAGCAGATCTTCGGTCAGTTTAACGCGCAGGGAAATGTGCATCCATGGAAACGGAAGTCGTAAGCGCGGCCAATCAGGCGTTGGCGGGTCAAACGCTCGGGGGCGAGTTCAGCCTCCTCAGCCTGTTCCTGTCGGCGGGTCTCGTCGTCAAGCTGGTTATGGGGCTGCTGATCGTGTCGTCAGTCTGGTCGTGGGCCGTTATCATCGACAAATCGCTCCTTTTTGGGCGGCTGAAAGCGAAGTCGGCGAAGTTTGAAGATGCGTTCTGGTCAGGCCGCCCGCTTGACGAATTGCACAGGAAGCTCGGCGACAAGGGCGATCACCCGATGGCGCGGGTGTTTTCGTCCGGCATGACCGAATGGGCGCGCGCCAAGGACGTTGGCCGCGCCGATGGCCTCGTCGCCGGCGCGCGCGACCGCATAGAGAAAGTGATGAACGTCGTTGTCGCCCGCGAACTTGAAGGCGCAGAACGCAATCTCGGCGTGCTCGCGACGATCGGTTCCGCGGCGCCCTTCGTCGGCCTCCTCGGCACGGTGTGGGGCATCATGACGGCCTTCCAGGCAATCGCCGCCACAAAGGATACAAACCTTGCGGTCGTCGCGCCCGGCATTGCCGAAGCGCTGTTCGCAACGGCGCTTGGCCTTGTCGCCGCTATTCCGGCGGTGGTCGGCTACAACCGCTATTCCTCCGCGCTGAATTCCTACGCGGTGCGGCTGCAAGGCTTTGCTGATGAGTTTTCGGCGATCCTGTCGCGCCAGCTTGATGAAAGGGCGCGCTGATGGGCGCTTCCATGGGTGGCGGCGCGCACCGGCATCGGCCGGGCCGCACGCGTATGCTCGCCGAAATCAACGTCACGCCTCTTGTTGACGTGATGCTAGTGCTGCTCATCGTCTTCATGGTGGCGGCGCCCTTGTTGACGGTTGGCGTTGCTGTCGATCTTCCTGAAACCGCGGCGCAGCCGATCCCCGAACAAGGCGAGCCGCTGACCGTGACGATTACCAGCGACGGCACGATCTTTGTGCAGGAAACGGCGGTCGACCTCGACAATCTCGTGCCGCAACTAGAGGCGATCGCGACCGCTGGCTATGATCAGCGCATCTATATTCGCGGCGATCAGGCGCGTTCCTATGGCGAGGTTGTGCGCGTGATGGGCCGGATCAATACGGCGGGCTTTCGCCGCATCGGGCTTGTGACCGATCGCGAAGCCGCGCCGGGAACTCCATGATGCGGCGAGGGTAGACGACCCCTATGCGCAGCGGCGTAGTTGTATCGTTAGCGTTGCACGCAGCCGCCGTCGGGCTCGCCTTCGTATCGCTGCCTGAATTCCTGCGCACGCGCGTTGTCGAAGCGCCGGTGTTGCCGATCGATCTCATCAGCGAAGCGGAACTTGCCGAGAAGACGAGCGTGCCCGCAGCCGCTCCAAGGCCAAAACCGGTCCCTGAAAAAAAGCCGGAGCCGCCCGCGGAAGAGCCGCCGGAAAAGCCTGCGCCCAAGGCTGACGCCGAGCCGCCGAAAGAACCAGGGCCCGCAAAACCAGAGCCCAAGCCTGACGAAAAACTTGCGGAAAAAAAGCCCGACGAGAAAAAGCCCGAGAAGAAGCCCGAAAAAAAGCCTGACGAAGACCTCGATCTCGATGCGCTTGAGGAACTGATCGACAAGGCGCGCAAAGACCCCCCGCCCGGCGGTCCGTCAGAAGCCGATCTTGAGGCGGAGCGCGCCCGCAAGGCTATCGGCGCTGGCGACCGGCTTGCCGCCAGCGAGATTGATAAAATGCGTGCCGCCGTCGCGCGCTGCTGGAATGCGAGCGCCATTCTTGGCGCGCCGAACCCGGAAGCACTTGTCGTCGAGATCGATATTGACCTCAATCGCGACGGAACGCTTGCGGGCGCCCCGCGGGTTCTGAATTCCGTGCAGATCGATTTGTCCGGCAACCGGTTCTGGAAAGTCGCCGAGCAGAACGCGGTGCGCGCTGTGCAGGCTTGCCAGCCCTATGATTTCTTTGATCCATCGCGCTATCAGGACTGGCGCGCGTTCACGCTCAATTTTGACCCGAGCATCATGGCGGGATTTTAACGGGCGGACGGCCCGCGCAGCGCCCTAATTCAAGCCTTCGAATCGATTAGCACTTATGATGTTGCAGGAAACGAACATGATGATGATGAAAAAAGCGATCCTTGCGATCCTCGCCGCTGCGCTCAGCACCGGCGTTTTCGCCGGCGCCTCGGCGCGGGTCAGGATCGACATTACGCAAGCAACCGTCGAACCGATGCCGATCGCGGTGCCTGATTTCATTGCTGAAAACGATCAGATGCGCGCGCTTGGGCGCGACATTACCGGCGTCATCATGGCCGACCTCGACCGCTCAGGGCTGTTCAGCGTCATTGACCAGCGCGCCTATATCGAAAAGGTCGCGAATGTGAATGTTCGCCCGCGCTTTCCGGATTGGCGCATCATCAACGCGCAAGTGCTCGTCGTTGGCGACGTTCGTCCGACGCCGGATGGCCGCATCGAAGTCGCGCTACGCGTCTGGGACGTTTATTCGAACGAGCAGCTAGGCGCCGTCTCGTTCAAGACGCCGGCCGACAACTGGCGCAGAGCCGCGCACAAGGTTGCGGACTTCGTGTATAAATCGCTGACCGGCGAAGAAGGATATTTCGACACGCGTGTCGTCTTCATCCATGAAACGGGCAAGAAGGAAAAGCGTAACAAGCGTCTGATGATCATGGATCAGGACGGCGCCAATCCAGTCTTGCTGACCGACGGTCTCAACTATCAGGCGCTGACGCCGCGCTTTTCGCCGACGCAGCAGCAAATCACCTATATGGCTCTGTTCGACAACAAGCCCGGCCAGGTTTTTCTGTTCAATATTGAAACCGGAGAGCAGGAACAGCTCGGCACCTTCCGCGGCATGACCTTCGCGCCGCGCTTTACGCCCGACGGCACACGCGTGCTGATGTCGATGGAGCGCGGCGGGAATTCAGACGTGTTCATCATGGAACTGGCGACGCGGCGCCTGACGCGCCTGACCGACAATCCCGGCATTGACACTTCGCCGACCATGTCGCCGGACGGGCGGCGCGTCGGCTTCACATCGGACCGCGGCGGCTCGGAGCAAATCTACGTCATGGGCGCCGACGGCGCAGCTCCAAAGCGCATCACTTTTGGTGAGGGACGGTATCAGACGCCCGTTTGGAGCCCGCGCGGCGATCTCATTGCATTCACGCGCCAATATCAGGGCCGCTTTTACATCGGCGTCATCCGTCCCGACGGCACAGGCGAGCGCTTGCTGACGGAAAGCTATCTCGATGAAGGCCCGACATGGTCGCCGAACGGCCGCGTTTTGATGTTCTTCCGCGAGAGCTCGCCAGGGGCTGGCCCGTCGCTTTGGTCGGTTGACCTGACCGGGCGCAACCTCCGGCGCGTCAGAACGCCGGGCGACAGCTCGGATCCAGCCTGGTCGCCGCCACTGCCCTAGGCACTCAATGGCGCGGCGCGGCACAATAACGCGTTATTCATTTTGAAACCGTATCGGTTTTGCTTGAACGCCTTCGCGGCGCACCTTAACGTCTAATTGCTGGGTATACCGATAGTTAATTCCAAAGAGATAAGCCCGGTCAGGTTTTGCGGCGAACATGGCGGCAGACATCAATTAGGGCTGGCAGATCTCGCTGGTCATGACGGCGTCGCAATTCGTGTTCAAGAGGGTCCAATGGGGGCGCGCCCGTAAAGCGTCCGTAGAAGCGCAGTGGAGCATTCGGAAAATGAAAACGTCTTTCGCACTTAAAGCGGCCAGCGTCATTGGCCTCGCAATTCTCGCCGCATCCTGCGCGAGCAATAAGGCGACCGGGCCTGATGTTGTCGCAACCGAGAATGGCGACACCAGCGCAGTCGGGCGCGGCGATATCGTCGCAGGGTCGCAAGGCGATCTTGAAAGCAATGTCGGGCACCGCGTGTTCTTCGGATACGATCAGTACGCATTGTCGGCTCAGGCGCAGACGACGCTGCAGCGCCAGGCCGAGTTCCTCAAGCAATATCCGGGCGTTAACATCCAGCTTTCCGGCAATTGCGACGAACGCGGCACGCGCGAATACAACCTCGCTCTTGGCGCCCGCCGCGCGGAAGCGGCGCGCTCCTACCTCGTCAGCCTCGGGATTGACGCTTCGCGCATCTCGACCCTTTCCTACGGGAAGGAGCGTCCAATCGACGCCCGCTCGACCGAAGACGCGTGGTCGTTAAACCGCAATGCGACGACGACCATCGGCAGCGCCGGGGCCTAAAGCGGCAGCGCCGGGGCTTGCGGCCTTTGCGGCCGTACAAAATCAGGCGCGCCGGTGAAACCCGGCGCGCTTTTTTCGTCCTGGCGCCCTATTTTTGACGTGCGTTGCGCGCCATCATCATGGCGCTGAATGGATCTCAACAAGGGTTCGAGTGGCGCTTTGCCGTTTCGACTTTCGAGTGAGGATTGACGTTATGCGTAATGTGCTTTCTGCCACGATTGCCAGCGCCGTCCTGCTGCTCGGCGCCTATCCCGCAAGCGCCGGAACAAAAGACCGCGTTGAGGCGCTGGAGGCGGCCGTTGCGCAATTGAAGTCCGCCGCGCCGTCGGCGCTCGAAGCGAATGCAAAAATCGATCGCCTTGAAACCGAGGTCAGAAGTCTGACAGGGCGCATCGAGGAATTGACCTACGAGCTTGAACAAACCCGCGCGCGCCTCGATTCAGTCAGCGCCGCACTCGCCGGCGAGGCGCCGGGTGCGCTCGCAGGGGCGCCGCAAGGACCCAAAGACCTGATTGCCAATGAGATCAGCCGGTCAACGCCTGCGACGGGCGCCGTCGAATTGCCGCTCGATCCGGAAGCGGCCTATGCGTACGCGTCGGAATTTTTGCTGGCCGGCGATTACGCCAACGCAGAGCGCGCGCTTTCGCTGTTCGTTGACGCCTTCCCTAATCATCCGCGTACGGCAGATGCGCGCTTCCGGCTCGGCGAGGTCTATCTCGCCAACGCCAAAAATACGGAGGCGGCCGATGTGTTCATCGGCTTCATTCGCGCCTACCCGACGAGCGCGCGCGGCGCCGAAGCCTATCTGAAGCTCGGCACGGCCTTTTCACGGCTCTCCAAACCTGAGGAGGCGTGCAAGGTCTTCAAGACGCTGAAGTCGAAATACCCGAACGCTGCCCCGGCTGTGTTGCAGCGCGCTGACGTCGAGATGGGCCGTATCAGCTGCCGCTGATGACGTATCAGAAGACGGCGCGGGAACGCCTCGCGCAAACGGCTGAGATGAATTTTAGAAACGAGTGGCGGGCGTTCGGCGCGCCGCAACGGCTCCTCCTCGCGGTTTCCGGCGGCTCCGACTCAATGGCGCTCATGCATCTTGCGGCGCCGCTGCGGAGCGCTGGCGCGAATATTCGCGTCGCAACGATCGATCACGGTCTAAGGCCGGCCGCATACGCTGACGCGCGGTTTGTTGCGGCCGCGGCGGCAACGCTGAACATCCCGGCGGCGATTCTGCGCTGGGAAGGCGACAAGCCCGCAAGCGGCGTTCAGGCCGCCGCTCGCGCGGCACGCTATCGCCTGCTTGCGCAGGAGGCTGAATGCTGGCGCGCAGACGCCATCCTTACCGCGCATACCGCAGACGATCAGGCCGAGACCGTGCTGATGCGGATGGCGCGGCGCTCCTCGGCGCGCGGCCTTGCCGGCATGGCGCGCGAGACGCTAATCGCGGACGGCGCTGGCGCGCCGCAGCGCCTGTTGCGCCCGCTGCTTGGCTGGCGTCGCGCCGCGCTTCGCGTGCTTCTCGCCAGCGACGGGTTCGCATTCATCGATGATCCGAGTAATGACGATGCCCGCTTCGAGCGTGTCCGCATCCGCGCGCGTCTCGCGCGGATGGGGGGAGGCGGCGAGTCGGCGAACAAGGCGCTGCTCGATCTTGCCAGTCACGCCGCAAGCTTGCGCGGCGCCGTCGAGCGGCTTGAAGCGGCGCGCTTTGCTGCCGCGCAGGGCGAATTCTTTTCCGACGGTTCCGTTCGCCTCGCAGCCGCAGCGTTGACGCCAACCCAAGACGCCGGGCTTGTCGTACGACTGGTCGGCGCTGTCAGCGGCAGCGACTACTTTCCCGATGACGACGCGGCGGGCGCCGTACTCGGCGCGGCGCTCAAAGGTGGCCGGGGCTCGCTCGGCGGGGCGATCGTCGAACGCGCCGGGCGCGCGCTCGACATCATGCGCGAGCCTGCGGGAGTATTGGGGCGGCGTGGCGAGAGGGGGTTGGCGCCAATAACACTGGAGCCCGGCGCGCGCCTTCTCTGGGACCGGCGCTTTATCATTTTGAACCCCTTTGATACCGCCGCGCAGGTCCGCGCGATTGGCGCTGCGGCCAATCGGCTCGGATCCGAGCGACGCGCAGCGCTATCGGCTGCGCCCGGGCTGTGGCGCAACGGCGCACTTGCCGCCTTTCCTGGCGATGACGGAGCTGGCGAACACGTGTTTCTCAGTCTTGCCGGCGAGCGATTTTGGCGGCGTGTCGTGCGGTTCTGACAGTCATGCCCCAACGGGGGGCGGCAGATTGCCGGGGTGACACAAATGTGAAGCGCTCCCGTGGCGCCGGGCTTCTTTAACCCCTATCTTCTAGCCTCAACACTTGCGGGATTAAGGCCCGCCCGGAAAGGACCTTTGAATGAACGGACGCAAC
Organism: Parvularculaceae bacterium; assembly: GCA_046154725.1. Taxonomy (GTDB): domain Bacteria; phylum Pseudomonadota; class Alphaproteobacteria; order Caulobacterales; family Parvularculaceae; genus Amphiplicatus. Next base: position 24,218 of record JBJXFO010000138.1, read on the forward strand.
CTCCTGATCTGGGGCCTTGTCTTCGTCTTTTTCATCATCTTGCTGCAGAGCTTCAGGATGTCCTCGCCCGGCCCCGCGCCGGACCGGCTGTCCTATTCGGAGTTTGTCACGCAGATCGATGCGGGCTCGGTGAAGTCTGCTGAAATCAATCAGGGCAACGTCAAGGGCGTCCTCGACAGCAACAAGGAATTTGTCACCGCCATCCCCGAAGGCTCGGGCGTGGCAATCGCCGATCGCCTCAACCAGTCCGGCGCGCAGACGAAAATCACCCCGGAGGAACAGCTGCCGCTGTTGTTGTCGGTACTCTTCAACATTCTGCCGTTCATCATTTTCCTGGCCTTCTTCTTTTTCGTCGTCCGCCAGATGCAAGGCGCCGGCGGCAAAGCCATGGGCTTTGGCAAGAGCCGGGCGAAACTGCTGACGGAGCGTCAGGGCCGCGTCACCTTTGACGACGTTGCCGGCATTGATGAGGCCAAGGAAGAGCTCGAGGAAATTGTCGAATATCTGCGCGACCCGATGAAATTCCAGCGCCTTGGCGGCAAAATTCCGAAAGGCGCGCTGCTGATCGGACCTCCCGGCACCGGCAAGACCTTGCTGGCGCGCGCGATCGCGGGCGAGGCGAATGTTCCTTTTTTCACCATTTCTGGCTCGGATTTCGTTGAAATGTTTGTCGGCGTCGGCGCGAGCCGCGTGCGCGACATGTTCGACCAGGCCAAGAAGAATGCGCCGTGCATCATCTTTATAGACGATCTCGACGCAGTTGGGCGGTCGCGCGGCGCGGGCCTCGGCGGCGGCAATGATGAACGCGAGCAGACGCTGAACCAGCTGCTCGTCGAGATGGACGGGTTTGAGTCGAACGAAGGCATCATATTGATTGCCGCAACGAACCGTCCTGACGTTCTCGATCCGGCGCTTCTGCGCCCGGGACGCTTTGACCGGCAGGTCGTGGTTCCGAACCCCGACGTGGTCGGCCGCGAGAAGATCCTTAGCGTTCACGCGAAGAAAGTCCCGCTCGCGCCGGACGTGAACTTGCGCACCGTCGCGCGCGGCACGCCGGGTTTTTCCGGTGCAGATCTCGCCAATATCGTCAATGAAGCAGCCCTCCTCGCGGCGCGTCGCGGTCGGCGCCTCGTGACTGCGAAGGAATTCGAGGACGCCAAGGATAAGGTTATGATGGGCGCGGAACGGCGCTCCATGGCGATGACCGAAGAGGAAAAAATGCTGACCGCCTATCATGAAGCGGGTCATGCGGTTGTCTCGATTTCGATGCCGGGCTCCGACCCCGTGCACAAGGCGACAATCATTCCGCGCGGCCGCGCGCTCGGCCTTGTCCAATATCTGCCCGAGCGTGATCGCTATTCCTTCTCGCTCGAACAGATGAAAGCGCGCCTCGCAAGCGCCATGGGCGGGCGCGTCGCCGAAGAGTTGAAATTCGGCGCGGAGAAAGTCACCTCCGGCGCGTCGTCCGACATCGAGTATGTCACCCGACTTGCGCGCGCGATGGTGACGAAATACGGGCTGTCGGAAAAGCTTGGCCCCATCGCCTATGCCGAAGACGAGGGCGAGGTGTTTCTCGGCCAGTCGATTGCGCGCACCAAGGCGATCTCGTCGGAAACCGCGAAAATCATCGAGGACGAAATCAAGCGTTTCGTCACCGACGGCTATGACAAGGCGCGTCAGATACTCACGGATCGGAACGCCGACTGGGAAAAGATTGCACAAGCGCTGCTCGAGTTTGAAACCCTGACCGGCGAAGAGATCGCAGCGCTTCTGCGCGGCGAGAAAATCGTCCGCAAAGAGCCGACCGATCAAGGCGACACGCCGCCGCCGGCGTCTGTTCCCTCGACCAGCGGACCGGCGCGCAAGGGCCCAGAGGCCGGCCTCAACCCCAGTCCTGCGGGCGCCTGAACCCGGGGCTGATCAATGGGGCTTTGGCGCGCGCCGATTTTTTTGATCGCCGCCTGAGCTTCAGACTGGAGAACGCCGTTCAATGATTGCCAAAGCCGCGCTCGCTGCCCTGCTGGCGGTTTCAGGTTGCGCCAGCATTAAGCCGGGGCCAGCGCCGTGGTCGCCATGGGCCGCGTCCAATCCCTCGTGGATCGAACCGTTCGCGCCGTTCCGCATCGAAGATGGCGTCTACTTCGTGGGAACGAAAGGTCTTTCAAGCTTCCTCGTCACGACGCCAGATGGCCATTTCCTCCTCGACGGAGGTCTCCCTGAGAACGCGAAGATCATCGCGCGCAACATTGAAACGCTCGGCTTCAATCTGCGCGACATTCGATATCTCCTGAACAGCCACGCGCATTTCGATCATTCGGGCGGCCTTGCGGCGCTGAAGAAAATGACGGACGCCGCATTGGTCGCGAGCGAGCCCGATCGCTCGGCGCTGGAGGGCGGCTTCTATCTCGGCTCTGAAGGGGATCCGAGCCTCGGCGCGCCGCCTGTTGCCGTCGATCGAACGATTGCCGACGGCGAGGCGCTGATCCTTGGCGGCGTTGCGATGACCGCGCGCCTGACGCCCGGCCACACGCGCGGCTGCACGTCGTGGACGATGACAGCGGGCGGACGCGATATTTTGTTCTTCTGCAGCGCCAGCGTAGCGGCCAACCGCCTTGTCGCCTCAAGCGACGGACCGCCGCAGTATGAGGGCATCGTCGAAGACTATCGCGCGACCTTCGATAAACTGCGCAGCTGGCGCCCTGACATCTTTCTGTCGAACCATCCCGAGGTGTTTGGCATGGAAGAACGGCGCGCGCGCCAGCTTGGCGGCAAGGCCGATGCGTTTGTTGATCGGGAAGTCTTTCCTGCGGTCGTCGTCCGGCTCGGCGCCGCGTTCGAGAAGGCTTTGGCCGAACAGACCGCAATCGTCGCTGGAAGTCAGTGACACTGTTTCGCCCACCGCTCCTTATGGGCGTCGTCAATATGACGCCCGATTCCTTCTCCGATGGCGGCTCATTTCTCGATCCTCAGCATGCGATCGATCATGCGCTGCGCCTTGTCGATGAGGGTGCGGCGATCATCGATATTGGCGGCGAGTCGACCAGGCCCGGCGCTGAGGCGGTTATCGACAGCATCGAGTTTTCACGCGTCATTCCGGTCATAAAAGGCCTTGCCGCGCAAACGGCCGCCGTGATTTCGATCGACACGAGGAAGCCTGACGTCGCGCGCGCGGCAATCGATGCCGGCGCTTCGATCTGGAACGACGTGTCGGCGCTCACCTACGGGTCCGATAGCGTTGACGTTGCCGCCAGCCTCGATTGCCGTATCGTGCTGATGCATGCGCAAGGCGACCCCCGGACCATGCAAGACAATCCTGTCTACGGCGACGTCGTCGCCGAGACTTTGGCATTCTTGCGCCGCCGCATCAGCGTCTGCGCAGAGGCCGGCGTAGATCCCGCGCGGCTCATTGTCGATCCGGGCATCGGCTTTGGAAAGACGGTTCGACACAACCTTGCGCTAATCGGGGGTCTTTCGGCGTTCGCGGCGCTGGGGCGCCCGGTCCTGCTTGGCGCATCGCGCAAGCGGTTCATCGCGTCGGTCGACCGTTTAGGAACGGCTGGAGACAGGCTTGGCGGCTCCCTCGCCGCGGCGCTCGCCGGGGCCGCGCGCGGCGCTTCCATTGTGCGAGTTCATGATGTCGCCGCAACACGCCAGGCGCTGGCGATCTGGGCCGCGATTGAGGCACCCCACGTATTAAGCCTTTAGAAGCGTCGCCGGAGGATAGTTGGCCCTTAGTCAGGGAACCCACTCAATGCGCCCGGAAGAACGCCTTTCGCCCGCCGTCATTGAAGACAGCGCCAGCGGCGCATGGCCGCGCGCTCGCGGCATCGCGGCGCTCCCGTTGGCGCTTTACGGGATCTATCTGTTTTGCCTTGGCACGCTGCTCTATATCGCAGGGGTCTTCCTCGTCGTCCCGCGTTATCTGCTTGGCCTTGAGCAAGTGCTGCGTCCGGTGGCCGAATGGCTTGTCTGGTACAGCGGCGTTCCGATGATTTTGGGCCTGTCGCTCGCCCTTGTTGATCTCGTCTTGCTGCTCGACGCCAAACGCCCCACTCGCGAATATCGCGAGGACTTGATGCGCAACGCCGAAGTAACGGTTGCGCTCACCGCTTACAATGATGAGGAAAGCATTGGACCGGCAGTGCGCGACTTTCTCGCGCATCCGCGCGTCAAGCGCGTCATAGTTGTGTCCAACAACAGCGTTGATCGCACGGTTAATCGGGCGCAAGCGGCGGGCGCAATCGTCATCAACGAGGATAAGCCGGGATACGGCGCTTGTGTCTATCGGTGCTATGCCGAGGCGCTGCGATTTGCGGATGCGGAACTTATTGTGCTTTGCGAAGGCGATTGCACGTTTCGCGCGGCCGACATCGAGAAACTTGTCGCCTATTCGCCGCATGCGGACATCGTCAACGGCAGCCGGATCGTTGAAACACTGCGCGAGCGATCGACGCAGCTGACGACGTTCATGTTCTACGGAAATCTTTTCGTCGCGAAGCTGCTGGAGGCCAAGCATCTGGGACGCGGAACGCTCACCGATGTAGGCTCGACCTATAAGCTTATCCGGCGGCGGGCGCTGGAACGGTTGATGCCTGATCTCAGTCCGGCCGTGAATCTCGAATTCAACGCGCATTTCATCGATATCGCCTTGAGCCGCGGATTGGCGTTCATTGAATGTCCGGTGACTTTTCACGCGCGTGTCGGGTTGAGCAAGGGCGGCAATGTCAACAACTTCCGCGCCCTGAAGGTCGGGCTCGGCATGATGCGCGGGATCACGTTCGGCTGGCGGCCAATGCGGTGAACGGCGGTTACCACGAAACTCGCCTCAAGGCGGACGCCAAGCGCGACGTTTTATGGCGAGCCCTTTGGCGATACTATTTCCGGCGGCGCGTGCCGGCGAACGGTTGCATCCTCGATCTTGGCGCAGGATACGGCCAGTTCATCAACAACGCCGCCGCACGCCGCCGCATTGCTATCGACGCCTGGCCCGGCCTGTCGCAGCACCTCGATCCAGGCGTTGAAGCAATCATTGGCGATGTCTGCGACCTCTCGCGCATTGAAGACGCCTCAGTCGATTATGCTTTCGCCAGCAATCTTTTCGAGCATTTGCCGCAGGACCGATTCGCCGCGGCGCTCGTGGAGCTTAAACGCATTCTGTGTTCGTCCGGAACGCTGACAATTCTTCAGCCAAACTACGCCTTCGCGTACCGGGAGTATTTCGACGACTTCACGCATGTTTCAATCTGGTCGCACGTGTCGATCGCCGATTTTCTCGAAGCAAACGGCTTCGAGGTCGTCGAGTTGCACGCAAGGTTTCTGCCGCTGACACTCAAGTCGCGTTTGCCCGTTTTCCCGTGGCTGATAGCGGCCTATCTTGCCTCGCCGGTGAAGCCGCTCGCCAAGCAGATGCTTGTTGTCGCGCGTCCGAGAGGCTGACGCGATTTTGACGAGGCGCAGAAGCGTTAGCGCACGGCGTCGCGCCGGCGCAGGATGACAGCGTTGCCTTCATGCGCGAAGACGTCATAGTTGTCTAAAAGTGTCGGATCCTCTACAAGTAACGCGTCAACAAGCCATGAATGGCGTGCGCTTGCTGACTTGAAGATGAGTTCCGGGTTCTTCTCCCGAATGACGGCCCGCGTCCTTGCAAGCTCGGCGTCGTAATAACTCTGATAGCGCTGGCGCTCAGCTTCGCTCAGAGTGTCGCGCCCAAGGGCTATGCGGGTATAGTGAACGACCCATTGGCCATGGATCCGATCGACCCAGCGTGCGCCAATGCGCTCGGCGATCGGGAAGCTTGTCGAAATCATTGGCGAGATCGCCATGGCGGTCGGACGGGTTAAGTGTTTTGACCAGGAGTGATCCGATAACCGCGCGCGTCCATCGTCAAACCCCGCCAAGAGCAATGCGGAAGCCGAGATGGCGGCCGCCGCGCCTGCGACCAGATGCATCGCGCTGCGATTTCCGCCGCCGAGCGTGAGGCCGAGCGCGATGATGGCGAACAGCGACGCTGGCAAGATATGATAAGAAAAGTACTTTCCCTGCGCGAAATAGATGGCGACGAAAACCGACGCTAGCGTCAGGGATAACTGAATTGCGTGCGGTGCTGGCGTTCGCAGCGCCAGATAAGCCGCCGCGACGGCAGCGATCATTGTCCCGAGGAACGCATACTGCAAACCATGGGCCAGCGGCAGCCGGATTGGCACGTAAACGTCGCGCATGAGCGTCGTCACGCCGCCGAGATAGGTTGGAAAGAGCGCGAGGGAAGCGCCGGTGATCGCAACCCCGATCAGGGCTGAGAGCGGCAGCTTGGACGCGAAGAGAAATGCAATGCGCCTGGTTCGAAAGAGCTCGAATGTTGCCAACGCGATAAATGGAAGCGCGAACAATGGAGGTTTGATTGCGAAAGCAAGGCCGGCAAGCGCCGCTGCCGTTACGCGCGCCGGCAGCATCGGCCACGAAGTGCCCTCGCTGAGCGAGACAAAAATGGCAAACATCGGCAAGCAGAAAAGCGCCGCGAAATATTCGCGCTGCGCGAAGGCATCATTTGAAAAGAGGAATAAGCATACTGCCGATGGAAAGATGATCCGCCAGCCGCCTGAACCGGCGGCGCCGCCAGTCGCCGGAAGTAGGCGTGCAGTGAATGCCAGCGTCGCAAAAGTTGTCACATAGGTAAGGGCAAAGACGGCAACTTCGCTGCTGATGCCCGCCATACGGGAAAGAATGACCGCCGGCATATAGATCAACGTCGGTACGGGCGGCGTCGTTTCGAAAATGTCGATCCAGCCGCGCTCGCCGTCGAGGATGCGCGCGCACATCGATATCAGCCAGCTGACGTCGGAAGTCGCCCCATTTTGCCTCCAGAACACCGAAAGCAGGGCGATCGCGGCGACCGCGCCCCACAAAAGCTTGTGCGTCAGGGCGCGTGCTTGCGCTTCCGGCAGCGGCAAGACTGCAGCGGTTTGCGACATCAAGCGGCCCCGGCGGCAAGGCGTGCGCGCGCCGAAAGACTGCGGGGGTCTGAATAGGTCGGGTCGCGCCGCATGAACTTGGAATTCCTTCCAATCGAAGCGAATGCAGGATTGGCGTTGGACCACTCCAGCGGTAATGAAATGGTGACGGCGGTGGGTTAGTTTGAAGTTAATTTGAGGGGGCAGGCGGATTTGATGCGCTATAGCCGAGAAACGATTGCGGATCCGGGGCCGGCCGAACGCAAAATATTCGGCACCGACGGCGTGCGCGGTCTCGCCAATGCCGGCGCGATGACGCCTGAATCGATCCTCCGGCTCGGCATGGCGGTCGGACGGTATTTCCGGAATGGCGAGCACCGTCACCGCGTCGTGATCGGCAAAGACACGCGCCTCTCCGGTTACATGATCGAGCCGGCGCTGACCGCGGGTTTTGCCGCTTCGGGGATGGAAGTGTTCCTTCTCGGGCCGCTGCCGACGCCGGCGATGGCGATGTTGACGCGCTCCTTGCGGGCCGATCTCGGCGTGATGATTTCAGCCTCCCACAATCCGTACCATGACAATGGCGTCAAGTTTTTCGGCCCCGACGGGTACAAATTATCTGACGCCGCTGAACTTGAGATCGAACGCCTTATGAGTGAGAGCGCGACCGACGCGCTTGCGGCGCCGGCGGAACTCGGGCGCGTCAAGCGCGTAGATGACGCTGGCGCGCGCTATATCGAATTTGCGAAGAACGCATTTCCGCGCGGGTTGTCGCTCGAGGGATTGCGGGTCGTCATCGATTGCGCCAACGGCGCCGCCTATAAAGTGGCGCCGGCGGTGCTGTGGGAACTTGGCGCCGAGATCAAGGAAATCGGCGTCACGCCGAACGGCTTCAACATCAATCTCGACTGCGGATCGACCTCGCCGAAAGCCTTGCAGCAGGCGGTGGTCGATTATCGCGCGGATATTGGCATTGCACTCGACGGCGACGCGGACCGCGTCGCGCTTGTCGACGAAAAGGGCCGCGTCATTGACGGCGACCAGATTCTCGGGTTGATCGCGCGCTTTCTCCATGGCCGGGGGAAACTGAAAGGCGGCGCGGTCGTCTCCACCGTCATGTCGAATTTCGGCCTTGAACGCTTTTTGGCAGGCATTGGCCTGAAGCTTGACCGCACCAAGGTCGGGGACCGATATGTCGTTGAGGCCATGCGCGCCAAGGGCGCTAACGTCGGCGGCGAGCCTTCTGGCCATGTGATCCTCAGCGATTATTCGACAACTGGCGATGGGCTCGTCACGGCGCTGCAAGCGCTTGCTGTGATGGCGGGCGAAAAAGTGACGGCGAGCGAGGCGTTCAATTGCTTCACGCCGACGCCGCAAGTGATGAAAAACGTCCGCATCCGCAACGGCGATCCGCTTTCGAACGCGGACGTGAAAAAGGCAATCGCGGCGGGCGAAGCGCTGCTTGGCGCGGCGGGACGCGTCGTCATCCGAAAATCAGGAACCGAACCGCTGATCCGCGTGATGGCGGAGGGCGAAGACAAAAAACTGGTCGAGCGGGCCGTCAACGACATCTGCGCGGCAATCGAAAAGTCGGCCCCGTAGCGTTGCCCGCGATCGAACGTGCGCTCGCGCCTTATTCCGGCGTCTCCGGTTCTGGCACTTCAAAAATCTGCCCTGGATAAATCAGGTCGGGGTCGCGAATCTGGCCGGCGTTCGCTTCGTAAATGACCGTATACTGAACGCCACGGCCATAGACGCGCCGGGCGATGCGCCACAGGCTGTTGCCCGGCTGGACAATCACCTTGCCGTCGCGCAGATCGACATCGTCAATACTGGCGCGCTCGAAGGGAAGCTCGATTGCATAGACAGGCTTTCCCGCCTCATCGAGCTGGATGATCTGCAACGAATAAACGCCGGGCGGCATCGAAGCGGTCAGGCGCCAGCGGCCATCGGCGTCCGCAACGGTCTGGCCAACGAACTGGCCATTGGCGAAAATCTGCACAACGCGCGAGGCTTCCGCGCGTCCCGAAAAGATAACGGCGCCGCTATCGTCATAGTCGATTGTGTCGAGCGACAAGGGCCCGAGCCCTACGCCTTCGTCGCGCGGCTCTTGCAGCACTTGCGTCGCACCGCCCGGCGTTGTCTTCAAGACCAGCGGGCGGTCGCCGGCGCGCTCGGGAACATAGATGACAATTGTCTCATCGGAGCGGATGACAACGCCGTCCGCCGTCTTCATTTCCAGAGACAACTCGACCGCGCCAGCCTCAAGCGGCGTTTCCGTGGCCATGACCCACGAGCCATCGGCGCCCGAGGTCGCGGTCGCGAGCGCAGTGTCATTGGCATAGACCGTCACCGTCGCGCCGGGGCTCGCCCGCCCTGCGATGACCGCGTCGCCGCTTCGGTCAACGCGGACAATGTCAAAGCTTGGCAGGGACGGCGACGGCGCTTCGTCAATGGCGGCTGGCGCATCCGTTGCGGGGGCCTCATCCGCCACAGACGCCGGTTCAACAAGATTGAAACGCTCTGCCGCCTTCCAGGCGATGAACCCCAGAATGATAAGCAGGACAAAGATGATAACGACGCGCATGGGGCGGCCCTGTTCTTTCAAGCCGCCACCCTTGACGGCAGAGTTTAACTTTACCAATAGGGTTGGCGCGCTACAATGCCGCGACAATCACCAACCGACCCCTGATCCATGAAATCCTTATGCGTTTACTGCGGCTCGAGGGCCGGCAACGACCCTGCCTTCTACAATGCCGCGCAGTATATTGGCCGCGAAGCGGCAAAGCGTGACTGGCGCATCGTCTATGGCGGCGGCAAGCTTGGCCTGATGGGCGCAACAGCGGGCGCGGCGCGTGACGCTGGCGGAAAGGTGTTCGGCATCATCCCCGACTTCCTCGTCGAGCTGGAGGGCGTTCTGCCGGGCGTCGATCACGTCATCGTCAAGACAATGCATGAGCGCAAGATGATGATGTTCGACGAAGCCGATGCGATCCTGACGCTGCCGGGCGGCATCGGCACGCTGGAGGAACTGATCGAAACGCTTTCATGGGCGCGCCTCGCGCTGCACAGAAAGCCGATCCTCGTACTTAATCTCAACGGCTTCTGGGATCCTTTGCAGACGTTGTTAAAGCATATTGTCGACGAAGGCTTCGCAGCGCCCGAGCTGCTCGGCGATCTTGTCTTCGTCGAGCGAATGGAAGATGTCTTTCCGCTACTCGCCAAACGCACGCTCGAAGCGGTGGTTTAGGCCCGCTCGCCCATAAGCCGCGCGCGCGCGCGACGTGCGCCGATCAGCGGGAAGATCGCTGCCATTTCCGGCCCTTTTTCGCGGCCCGTCAGCGCCAGCCGCAACGGGTGGAAGAGCGCCTTGCCCTTGGCGCCGGTCTTGGCCTTCACCAACTCGACAAATGCGCCCCAGCTTTGCTCCGTCAGCGGATCATCGGGGACAAGGCTTGCGGCGCTTGCGCCAAACCCGGCGTCTTCAATCACCGGATCGATTGCGCCCTCGATAACGGCTTTCCACTCCGCCGCGTCGGCAAGCCTGACGACATTGCCCTTCACAGCGTCCCATAGCGTCTGCGAAACGCCGAGCGCCCCGAGACGGCCCGAGAGCGCCGCGTACGGCGCCTCATGCAGGATTTTGGCGTTGAGCTGTAAGAGCTCGGCCTCGTCGAAGCGCGCCGGCGCGCGCCCGACTTTCTCGAAGTCAAACGTTGCGGCAAGCGCCATGATCTCGGGCTGCGGCAATACGGGCTCTGACGTCCCGAGCTTGGCGAGCAGGCTGGTAATCGCGCCTGGCTCAAGCCCGTCCTCGCGCATTTGTTCGATGGAGAGCGAGCCAATGCGCTTGGACAGACCCTGCCCGTCCGCGCCGATCAGCAACGAATGATGCGCAAACGCGGGAACGGCGCCAGAGCCTCGCACCTCGACGACCGCGCGCATGATCTCGATCTGCACGCCGGCATTCGTCACATGATCCTCGCCGCGGATGACATGGGTGATGCCCGCGTCGATGTCGTCGATGCAGGAGGGCAGGGTGTAAAGATACATCCCGTCCTCGCGGATCAGCACGGGGTCGGAGACGCTCGACGTCTCGACGATCGTCTCTTCACGGATCAAATCGCGCCAGCGGACGGTCTCGCCTGACAGCTTGAAGCGCCAGTGCGGCGCGCGCCCCTCCGCCTCGAATGCGCGCTTTTGCTCATCCGTGAGGGAGAGCGCCGCGCGATCATAGACAGGGGGAAGCCCCCGCAGGCGCTGCAGGGCGCGTTTCCTCTCCAATTCGTCGGCGGTCTCGTAACAGGGATAGAGCAAGCCCCGCGCGCGCAGCGCGTCTGAGACGACATCGTAATCGCCAAAACGTTCAGACTGCTTGAACGTCTCGTCCCAGTGAAGGCCCAGCCAGCCGAGGTCGCGGCGAATGCCGTCCTCAAACGCGGCGGTCGAGCGCTCCTTGTCGGTGTCGTCAATGCGCAAGATGAACTTGCCGCCGCGCGACCGAGCAAAGAGCCAGTTCCACAACGCCGCGCGCACGTTCCCGACATGCAGCTTGCCGGTCGGCGACGGGGCGAAACGGACGGTGATGGAATGGGGCGCGGGCATGAGGCGTTTAGCTTTTTGCGGGAACGCGGTGGTTACGCCAGCGGCTTTCTGGGGTCAAATCGTCAGGCCGTTAGTTGGCCTTACTTCCATTGCCGCGGCCCTTGGGCGTGTGCTTTTGTAAGGTCGGCATCTGGCGTTTCATGAACCCGTCGAAGAGCGGAACCGAAAAGCCGGTTTCACCATGGCGTTGGCTCCAGACCATGCCTTTGGCGATTAGTTGGGCGCGAACCGGGGCAACTGTCGATGCCTCTACGCCCAACATTGCGGATATGTCGCCAGTCTTGTGAGGGCCTGCTCCGAGTTCTGCCATTGCGCGTAAATATTTCTGTTGCAGTCCGGTCAGGCGATCAAAGCGGACGCGAAAAAAGTTCCTGTCAAGATGATCGATAACGCCGGGCGTTGAGGCGTCAACGTCTTTCTTGGAGATTGGGCTTTTCTTTGCGGTATTCCAAATGTGAAATCCCCACTCCTGCAAGAAGTAGGGATACCTGTCGGTAACCCGCAAAATCGCGCTGACGGCGTCGGAATTAATGGCGGCGCCTTCGTCTTTTATAGGTATTGTGATCGCCAGCGTGGCTGCGTCAGCCGTCAGCTTGTCGATCTCCGGATAGTTGAAAAGGCGTTCAGCGTAAGACTTCGCATTACCCGCAAGGGCGGCAATCTGGGGAAGGCCTGCGCCTACAAAGATCAAAGGAAGGTTCTTTTGCGCAATTTCGTGGCATGCAACAACAAGGGCGGCCAGTTCCTTCGGTGAAAGATATTGGACCTCGTCGATGAAGAGTCCAATCGCTGTCTTTCGTTCTGCCGCGGCCTCTGCGATGGCGAGCAACAGGTCTGGCAGGTCTTGTTCAAGGTCGCCGCTGTCGGCGCTGCCCGGCGACGGCTCAAGTCCAAACTCGATTTCGCCAATCTTCACCTTGAAAACGGACGCGAAGTTTCGAAGCGCCATCACAGCGGTGCGCATTGTATTGCCTGCTGACAACTTCAAGTCGAGCGAGTAGAGAATTCGGCGAAGTTCAGGCGCGAGTAGTGCTGGCAAAACGCCGCCTTCGGGCGCTTCAATCTTTGCGGTCTTGATGCCTTTTTTGTTGGCGATTTCGAGCAGGCGATTAAGGAGGACGGTTTTACCAACGCCGCGAAGTCCGAGCAGCATCAGGCTCTTGACCGGCCGACGCTGTTTGATCCGGTCAAAGTCGATCGTCGCGTCCCCAATGAGCGCGTCCCGGCCGGCAAGCTGCGGCGGTTGCAATCCGGCGCCTGGCGCAAAGGGATTTTTCGAACGGTCCATGACGGCGTTTATATCTAAATTATCAAGTTTATCAAGGACCTTGATAAACCCGATAAACTCGATATGAACGCCTACCCCCGGTCGCGCCAGCCATTGGTAATCGGGTACCGCCGGTCGCGGCCGAAATTGACGCGGGTGACCTTTGGGCCGGGCGCCGCCTGGCGGCGTTTGTATTCGGCGACGTAGAGGAGGTGCTCGACGCGGCGGACGGTCGCTTCGTCATAGCCCTCTGCGATAATGTCCTTCACCGCCATCTCGCGCTCGACAAGGCGCTCGAGAATGCCGTCGAGGATCGCATAGGGAGGCAGCGAGTCCTCGTCCTTCTGGCCCTCGCGCAGTTCCGCCGAGGGGGCTTTGGCAATGATCCGTTCCGGGATCACCTCGCCCTTTGGTCCCTTGAGATCCGCAGCGTGATTCGCATTGCGCCAGCGGCAGAGTTTCCAGACGTCGGTCTTGTAAAGATCCTTGAGCGGATTATAGCCGCCATTCATGTCGCCATAAAGCGTCGCGTAGCCGACTGACATTTCGGATTTGTTGCCGGTGGTCAACACCATCGGCCCGAATTTGTTGGAGATCGCCATCAGGACCAAGCCGCGAACGCGCGACTGGATATTCTCTTCCGTCACATCCGGCTCGCGGCCCGCAAAGGCGGGCGCGAGCATAGCGCCGAAAGCCTCGGCCGCCGGCTCGATCGGTATCGTTTCATAGGCGACGTCAAGCGCTTTCGCGCAAGCTGCCGCGTCGACGAGCGAGGATTGCGCGGTGAAACGCGATGGCATCATTACGCATCTGACGCGGTCAGCCCCCAGCGCATCGACGGCAATCGCCGCCGTCAACGCTGAATCAACCCCGCCCGAAAGTCCGATGACGACGCCCGGAAAGCGATTCTTGTTGACGTAGTCCCGCACGCCCATGACGACGGCGCGATAGACCATTTCTTCGCTGTGCGGCCAAACGGCTTCTGGCCCGGCAACGCATTCCCAGCCGTTTCCTTGCTTTGTCCATTCGGTCAGGAAGACGCCGCGCTCGAACTGCGGCGCGCGATACTGCACGGCGCCGGCGCGGTCCATGATGAAGCCGGCGCCGTCGAACACCACCTCGTCCTGCCCTGCCAGCTGATTGACAAACATCAGCGGCAGGCCGGTCGCTTTCACGCGCGCGCCTGCGGCGGCCTCGCGTTCATCAAGCACCGTTACCCGAAACGGCGAGCCGTGGGGCACGATGAAGAAATCGGCGCCGCTTGCGGCCAGCGCTTCGCCCGCGCCCGGCAGCCACATGTCCTCGCAGATCATGAGACCGAGCGACGCGCCCCGGAACGGCGTTGGCTCGGGATAATCCGGACCCGGCGTAAAGCGGCGCGGCTCATCGAAGACGCCGTAATTCGGCAATTTGACCTTGCGGACGATTGACTGGATCGCGCCGCCGTCAAGCAGGAGCGCGGCGTTATAAAGCGCGTCGCCCTCGCGCCAAGGTGAGCCGACAATCATCGCCGGTCCGCCGTCGGCGGTCGCGGCGGCAAGACTCTCCACGGCCTCGCGGCACGCGCGCTGGAACGCCGGCTTGGCGACCAGGTCCTCGGGCGGATAGCCGCAAATTACGAGTTCGCAAAAGACCGCAAGGTCGGCGCCGAATGCCGCCGCCTCGGCGCGCGCGGCGACGATCTTCGCCAAATTGCCGGCGATATCGCCGACAACAGGGGCGATCTGGCAAAGGGCGATGCGCAGGCGGCTCGGCATGCCGCTGAGTTTAGAGCGAATGACAGCGGAAGGACTAGGGACTTGGGAATAGGGTTTGGCAGAAAAAAAGTGCCCGGCGCGTAAAGCACCCAATCCCCAGACCCTAATCCCTCAACGTTACTGCGCGCCGCGATACGCGTGCGGAAGATCGCCGCGCGACAGGTCTCTGTACCGGTTGCGGAGCAATGTCTGGCGCGATCCGAGCGAGGTCAGCCGGCCGTCAATCAGCACCGCGACGGGACGTGATGAGGTCTCCAAAGGGTCGCCGTCCCAGATGACGACATCGCCGGCCTTGCCGATTTCGAGACTGCCGTAGCGGTCGGCGACGCCGAACATCCGCGCCGGATTAATCGTCAGCGCCGCGAGCGCCGCTGGATAGGGGAGCCCGTTCGCGACGGCGTTCCCCGCAAGCTGCGGGAGAAGGCGCAGATTATGCGTGCCGGACGGCGCGTCATAGAAGGCGATCAACACGCCCGCCGCCTGCAGCCGCGCGGCGTTCGCGAGCGTTGCGCCGAGGTCTTCAAATTGCGCCGGCAGATTGAGCAACGGATTCAAGATCAACGGAATGTTCGCGCTCGCAAGTTCGCGCGCGACGAGATGCGCTTCCGAGCCGCCGAGGATGATCGCGTTGACGCCGTACTGCGCCTTCAGGCGGATCAGCGCGCGAATGTCCGCGGCGCTGTTGAGGCTGATGACGAAAGGCTGGCCGCCGCGCGCGGCTTGCCCCAGCGCCTTCAGATCGTTGATCGACAGTCCGTCGGGGCGCGGCCGCAAGACATAGGCGCCCGGGCTCGCCGCGTAGACGCGCGCCTCGTCAAGCGCGTCGCGGAGCGCGGCCCACGCGCCGAGCCGCGTGTCGGCGTTACGCGCGGCGCCCTGATAGCCCATCGCCGCCGATTGCGCCGCCTGCGGACGAATGAGCGAATCGGGCCGCCCCGACAGATCGACGATCGCGCCGAATCCGCCGAAGATTTTGTCACCGGGCTCAGGCGCCGTCACGGCTCTGGTGATCCCGCCGGCGCGGTTGACTGCGATTAGCGTCGAGGATGGATTGAACGCGTCCGCCGCGTCAAGCGAGGCGCTGAATGGAAACTCGCCCACGGGTCCGGCATCGTTCGCCTCCTTGTCCAGGCCGATTTCGGCGAGGCCCAATTGCGACCACGGCGCAAAAAGGCCCGGCGTTACAATGCGCCCTTTCGCATCAATGACGCTCAGTCCGGCCGGCTCGGGAAGGTCTTGGCCGATCGCCACGACGACGCCGCCGCGAACGATCACGTCGGCGTTTTCGATGAGACCGCCATTCGCGCCGGACATTGTGTAAAGCTTGGCGTTCTGGACAACCATGTCCTGCGCGATCGCCGGCGCGGCGGCGAGCGCAAACGCGCCCGCAAGGATCAGTTTTTTCATCGTCGCTTTCATCGTCATTGTCCCGCCCCGCCGGTGAAGCCTTGTCCCTGTTGTCCGATTTCAAAATCCATCCGCGGCGATCGCGTGAGGTCACTCATGTCATAGAGGAGCGCGCCGTCGATGAAGACCTTTTCCACTTTTGCGTAGACGGAGAATGGATTGGCCGACCATAAAACGACGTCCGCCATTTTGCCGGCTTCGAGCGAGCCTGTCCGCTCGCCAATCCCCATGGCTTTGGCGGGGTTCGAGGTGATCCACGAGATCGCCTTTTCCGGAGCGATTTTCAGGCCCATGCGATTGCCGTCGGCCATCGCCTTTCCGGCTTCCTGGTTGAGGCGCTGGATGCCGTTTTGGTCGTCCGAATGGATAATCGCGCAGCCGCCCGTCGGCGCGGCAACAAGCGCGGCGTTCTCGCGGATCGCGTCATAGGCTTCCAGCTTGAAACCCCACCAGTCAGCCCAGACGGCTGCGCAGATCTCATTTTCTGCGAGAAGGTCAGCAACCTTGTAAGCTTCGACCGCGTGGTGGAACGTGGTGACTTTATAGCCGAATTCCTTCGCCATATCGATGACGAGCGCCATCTCGTCACCGCGATAGCAATGCATGTTGACGAGGATGTCGCCGTTCAGCGCCAGCGCCAGCGTTTCAAGCTTCAGATCGCGTAACGGCGCTTCGGGTTCCTTCGCCGGCTCTGCGCTTTTGGCGGGCTTGCCGCCGTTCTTCTTGTCGTACGCGTCGCGGTCAACCCAGTATTTCTCCCATTTCCGCTTGTATTCGGCAGCTTCAATCCACGCCGCGCGATAGCCGGCGAAATTGCCCATGCGGGTCGAGGGTCCGCCCTGTTCGCCATAAACACGCTTGGGGTTTTCTCCGCACGCCATTTTGAGGCCGTAGGGCGCATCGGGAAACTTCATGCCCTGAACCGTCCGTGAAGGGACGTTTTTCAAGGTGACCGAGCGCCCGCCGAAAAGATTGGCGGAACCCGGCAGCACTTGCAGCGCGGTGACGCCGCCGGCGAGCGCGCGCGTAAAGCCGGCGTCCTGCGGCCACACCGAATGCTCAGCCCAGACTTGCGACGTATTGGGGGCTGTCGCCTCGTTGCCGTCTGAGGTCGAATCCGTTGACGGTGAGGGGTAGTCGCCAAGGTGCGAGTGAATGTCGATGACGCCGGGCGTCACCCATTTGCCTTTGGCGTCAATGATTTTAGCGCCGTCCGGCGCTACGGTGTCCGCGCCGCCGACGCTCGCGATCTTTCCATCCGCCAGTACGACGACGCCGTTGTCGATCCGGGTTCCGGCGCCGGTCAGGACCGTCGCGCCGCGAATGACAGTCACGCCCGAAGCATAAGGCTGATAGGTCGAGGGGTAGGGGTCCGACGCCCAGCGGCTTTGCTTTGCTTCAGCGCCGCTTGCGGCAGAGTTCTCGCCGTCTTTCGTCCCATTTTTACCTTGCGGCGCGCACGCCGCAGCCACGGTCAGCGCGACAATGGCGCTCGCCCGCATCAATCTCGCCAAGTACATCTGGAATTTACCCCTGCTGTCACGAATCGGACGTAACTCTAGACCATTTTCCCTGCGATAAAAGCTGGGCGCGACGAGCCGAATGCGCCAGTTTTACGCCATCAAGCGAGGGGATTGCCCAATGACGCCTATTACGCGCCGCGCCGCCTTGTCCGCCGCTCTCGCCAGCGGGGCTGCCGCCTGCGCGAAGGCGCCGGTGAAAACGCCCTTCAGCGCAGCCCCGGCGGGCGCTGGCGGCATGTTTTCGCATGGGCTAGCCAGCGGCGATCCAACGCAAGACAGCGTCGTGATCTGGTCGCGCCTGACTACCCCGACGCCGGACCCCGTCGCCGTCGTCTGGGAAATCGCGGAGAGCGAAAATTTTGCGCGGCCCGCCGCCAGCGGCGAGGTGCGCGCGTCGGCGGAGAACGACTTTACGCTGAAAGCCGTTCCTGCGGGTCTCAAGGCCGGTCAGACCTATTATTACCGGTTTCGCGCCGGCGACACGGTCTCGCTAACGGGGCGTACACGGACGGTTCCGGAGGGGCGCACTGATGCTGCGCGCTTTGCCATTGTCTCCTGCTCGAACTATCCGTTCGGCTATTTCAATGTCTACGATCGCATCGCTCGCGAGACGAGCCTTGACGCCGTGATCCATCTTGGCGATTACATTTACGAGTATGGCGTGACGAGTTATGGCGGCGAGTCGGGTAAAGCGCTGGGCCGCAATCATGAACCGTCGCACGAGATACTGACGCTCGCCGACTATCGCCGGCGGCATGCGCAATACAAGTCCGATGCCGGGTCGCAGGCGATGCTCGCCGCCCATCCCCTGATCGCCATCTGGGACGATCATGAAACTGCGAACAACACCTACGCCGGCGGCGCCGAAAATCACGACCCGGCGACAGAGGGCGACTGGAGCGCGCGCCTGCGCAATGCGCTGCAAGCCTATTATGAGTGGATGCCGGTGCGCGAGCCCCAGCCCGGTGCGCTGCGCGAAGCTTTGTTCCGCGCCTGGAGCTGGGGCGACCTGTTGACGCTGGTCTCACTTGAAACGCGCCTGATGGCTCGCAGCGCTCAATTCGAATACGATCAGATCGTCCCGACACTGACCGATGCGGCCGCGGTGTCGAAGTTTCGCGACGAGATTTTGTGGTCGCCGGACCGCGAGATGCTGGGGCAGGCGCAACTCGATTTCATCGCGAAGGCGCTTGAGAAATCGGCGCAGCGCGGCGAGCCTTGGCGCCTCATCGCCAACCAGATCATCATGGCCAAAGTGACAGCGCCCAATCTCGAGCCGCATGTGACCGAAGCCGATATTGTGGCGCTGGAGAAGGAGTGGGATCAGGCGCGCGCCTTCATCAAATTTTCAACCCTGGGATTACCGACCAATCTCGACGCCTGGGACGGATATCCGGCCGCGCGCGAGCGGCTCTATGATATGGCGCGCAGCGCCAAGGCGGAGGGATTGATCGTTGTCACGGGGGACACTCACACCTGGTGGGCAAACGATTTGAAAGCCAAAGGCGGCGCGCATATGGGCGTCGAGTTAGGGGTTCATTCGGTCACCTCGCCGTCGCCCTATCGCCGCGCGTTTCTCGGCGGCAAGGGCGCCGAATACGCGCTGCTGACCAATCAGGAGAACCCGGATGTGCGCTACCTCTCCGGTGAAGATCACGGCTATATCGACCTGTCACTGACACGCGAGGCGGCGGTCGCGCGTTTCATCGCCGTCGATACGGTCGAAGCCCCAGCGTATATGGCGTTTGAAAAGGCAGCGTTCACAATCAAAAGGTCGGGCGGCGCCGCGCAATTCGCCGACGTTGACGGGTTGTCGGTTGAGGAGCGGGCGTTGTTCTGACGAGGCGCGTTGATTGATGGACAAGCGAAAGCGCGTCGCGGGCGCCTTATGCCACCCCCTTGCGGGGAGGCCAAAACCGCGCAGCGGTTTTGGGTGGGGGCTGCTACGCTGGAATTTGAAGGCATCGCTCGCGGATAGGACCTACCCCCACCCGAAATTTGCAAAGCAAATTTCGACCTCCCCGCAAGGGGGAGGTGGGACGCCGGGCCGCAATTTGCTTGCGCAGACTATCGATTTGTATACGTCCCCCCCATCCCTCGCCCGATGGAGACATACTCCAACCCCGCAATGGCAGAAGGGAATAGAAAGGCCGCGATGTCGACCTGGATCAATAAGACCGTTGAGCGCGCGTCATGGCTCCACTTTGCGCTCTGGTTTGCAGCCTGGTGGGCAGTCAGCTGGTTCTTCTTTTATCGCGACAGCGCCTGGACGCGCTCGCTTTCGGCGGGCGGCGGCAAGCTTCCTGAAAGCCAGGCGGGCTTCCCGCCGATCGAGCCGCAGCGCTCGTTCGATGCGCTGAATGCGGCCGGCGCGACGCCTGATTATATTCTCTGGCAAGCGCTTGATATTCCCTTCGCGCTGATCAGCGCCATTTCGCAGATATCGATCATGGCGCTTGCATTGCGCGCGACGCGGCAAGGCGCGGGGCCGTTGCGATTTCTGCTTCTCGTGCCGCCACTCTATGTCGCGGCCGAGCTTGTCGAGAATGCGCTTGTTGCCGCGTTCGCGGCGGAGGTTATCGCGCCCGCTGAAGGCGTCGTCCTCGTTCAGCAACTCGCAACGACGATCAAGCTCGGCGCGGGCTGGGGCTCCGTGGGGATTGCGCTTGTTGCCCTTGCGGTCGCGCTCATTGCAGGGCTTGTCGGACTGGTTAAAAAGCGCGGATGATCAAAGCCGCGCTGATTGACCTCGCCCGCCGCCTGCCCAAGGCGGAATTGCACCTTCATATCGAGGGAAGCCTCGAGCCGGAAATGCTGTTCGCGCTCGCCAAGCGTAACGGAGTCGCAATCCTGTTCCGCTCGGTTGAAGAGGTGCGCGCGGCGTATCAATTCTCGAACCTTCAGGATTTCCTCAACATCTATTATCAGGGCATGGCTGTTCTGCAGACGGAGGAAGATTTCTTCGACCTCACGATGGCCTATCTGAACCGCGCGCGCGCCGACAATGTGCGTCACGCCGAGATTTTCTTCGACCCGCAAGGGCACACGGCGCGCGGCGTTCCGTTCGACGTTGCGATCAGCGGCATTCTGACGGCGCTGTCGATGAGCCGCGCGCAGTTCGGCATGACGTCAAAGCTCATCCTGTGTTTCCTGCGCCACCTTTCCGAGGACGACGCCTTTGCAACGCTGAACATGGCTGAGCCATGGCTCGATCGGCTTGCCGGCGTTGGCCTCGATTCGTCTGAGACCGGCCACCCGCCGGCGAAATTCGCCCGCGTGTTCGCGGCGGCGCGCGCGCGCGGGCTGAAGCTCGTTGCGCATGCCGGCGAAGAGGGGCCGCCGGACTACGTCCGCGAGGCGCTCGATGTCTTGCAGGTGGACCGCCTCGATCACGGCAATCGCTGTCTCGAAGATGACGCGCTGGTCGCGCGCCTTGCGGCGTCGGGCATGACGCTGACGGTTTGCCCGCTGTCGAATCTTAAACTTTGCATCATCAAGGATATGCGCTCGCACCCGCTAAAGCGGATGCTGGCTGCGGGACTGCGCGCGACAGTCAATTCCGACGATCCGGCCTATTTCGGCGGCTATGTGATGGCGAATTTTGCGGCCGTCATCGAGGCGCTTGATCTTGGTGCGGACGATATCCGTGCGCTGGCGAAAAATTCCTTCGCCGGATCGTTCCTCGAAGTCGGCCAGAAGCGCGCGCATCTGGCAGCGATCGAGAAGATTACGTAGGAACGGGCTTCAGCAAGCCAATTCTGGGCGGTTAAAGGCTTTGCCCTGCAATTCACACCGCCATCGCCGGGGGGGCGCGACTCCCGCGCGAATAAAGGGTCCACGTAGCGCCGCATCACCTGCTTCGCCATGGATTCCACGTTCCCCCACGGAGTGGCCCGGAAAGTATAGCGATGTATGAGCCGCTATCACCGCACGTGGGCATCAATCGTTGTGGATGCGGCTGATTTTCGAGCCCTCAAGCGCGAGATTGTACATCAGGCCTTTGCCGTCGAAGATAAAAGCGACGATCGGCTGGTTGAGTTCCTTGGTGTCAATCTGCGCGCCGGCTCCGAGCGTGATGACCGTGACTGAGGCGTCAACCCCGATCTCCCACCCCTGGCTGGAGCGGAACTTGTCGAGCGCGCCCTGGTCGAGAAAGACGATGATCTGGCGGCGCTCCTGCGCGCCGAGCTGGAAGCCGATCGAGGCGGCCGCCGATGAATAATAGGCGACATTGCGCCCGCCAATGCGCAAGGCGCCTTGCCCATATTCGCCGCCGACGCCGAAGCCCGCTTTTTTGATCGAGGGAAACACAAGAACGCCGACCGCGCGGCTGAGCACCGCATCGGCGCCGCCGATCTGGTCGCGAAACTCGGCCAACGCTGTCGTGACGCGCCGGTCGATTTTCGACTTGGACGCGGCGTCCGCAGGCGCGGCGAGCAACAGCGGCAGGATCAACGCTATTGCTGCAAAAACGGGAAAACGAATACTGCTCAT
This sequence comes from Parvularculaceae bacterium, assembly GCA_046154725.1. Classification (GTDB taxonomy): domain Bacteria; phylum Pseudomonadota; class Alphaproteobacteria; order Caulobacterales; family Parvularculaceae; genus Amphiplicatus. Next base: position 46,218 of record JBJXFO010000138.1, read on the forward strand.
GATAACCCCTGTTGTTCCGGCGCGCCGGACGTAAAACCGGCGGCTGTCAGGCGTAAACACTCTGAGGCGCGTTTCGTTCCGCCGCAACGCTGATGTCGAGGTCAGCTTGCGGCGCGCGCCAAGGCCGCGCGAAACGCCGCCAGTCGCCCGGAATATCGCTCATCCATAGTAGCTCGCGCTGCCGGCGATGCTTTTTCCGGCGAGCCAGCGTCAAAGGGCGGGGCCGGGTCATATTCAATTGCCAGTTGGATCGCGCGCGCCACGTCCTCGCCGGCAATCTCGGCCGTCAGCGTCAGCGCGAAATCGATCCCCGCCGTCACGCCGCCGCCGGTGAAAAGATTGCCGTCGCGGACAACACGGTCCTTGACGGGGATTGCGCCGACCAGCGTCAGCATATCGTGATAGGCCCAGTGCGTGGTCGCACGGCGGCCTTTCAAGAGGCCTGCGGCGCCCAGAATGAACGCGCCGGTGCAAACAGAGGTCACATATCGCGCCCGTGCGCCTTCGCGGCGGACAAACGCCATCAGGCCTGCATCGTTCATTGCATCATCGACGCCAAAGCCGCCCGGAGCGACCAGAACATCCGCAGGCGGACAATCGGCGAACGCGCAGCTCGGGTTGAGCGTCAAGGTCGCGTCGGTTGTCACCGGCGCAAGCGATGACGCGGCAATGTGAACCTTGGCGCCGGGCAGGCGAGACAGCACCTGCAAAGGCCCGGTGAAATCGAGCTGCGTGACGTTCGGAAACAGAACGAAGACAATGTTGAGCGGCGGCGTCATCTGGAAACCCATCCAGCGATAATCTCCAACACCTCATGCGGGTCACGGCCCGATTTGTCGATCCACTTTTGCGATGGCCCGCGCCAGCGGCAAGACCTCCAATCGACAGCGCCGTTCTTCCGGAAGGCGACGCCCTCTTTTTTCAGACGGCGGCGCTGTTCCTCGGCGCCGTCATGATCGGCGGGCGCGCCTGAAGCCGTGACGATGCGATACCAGGGAAGATTTTTCGGCGCCGTCCACAGTGCCCGCGCCACCTGTCGTGGACCGGCGCCGGGGATGAGGCTGGCGATCATGCCGTAACTCGCAGCTTCGCCCGCGGGCACTTCGAAGATCAGAGCATGTATGGATATCGGATCCGTCGTCATGCCATCGCCTAAGCGACCTCAAACAACCCCGCCGCGCCCATGCCGCCGCCGACGCACATGGTGCAGACGACGTATTTCGCCTTGCGGCGCTTTCCTTCGATGAGCGCGTGGCCGACCATCCGCGCGCCGGACATGCCATAGGGATGGCCAATCGAAATCGCGCCGCCATTGACGTTCAATAGCTCGTTCGGAATGCCGAGCTTGTCGCGGCTGTAAAGCACCTGCACGGCGAACGCCTCGTTCAATTCCCACAGGCCGATGTCGCTGACCTTGAGGCCGAACTTCTGCAGCAGCTTCGGCACGGCGTAGACGGGTCCGATGCCCATTTCGTCCGGGTGCGTGCCGGCGACCGCCATGCCGCGATAAATGCCGAGCGGCGTCAGCCCGCGCCGCGCCGCCTCTTTCGCTTCCATGACGACGGCGGCGGAGGCGCCGTCCGACAACTGCGAGGCATTGCCAGCGGTGATGTGCTTGCCTTCGGTCACTTTCTGGCCGCCCTTGAAAACAGGCTTCAATCCCTTCAACGCCTCTAACGTCGTTTCCGGGCGGTTGCCTTCGTCTTTCTCAATCGTGACGTTGTGCTCGCTCGTCGCGCCCGTCGTCTTGTCGGTCATCGCCATCACGGAGGCGAGCGGCACAATCTCGTCGTCGAATTTGCCCGCCAATTGCGCCGCATATGTCCGCTGTTGCGATTGCAGCGAATATTCATCCTGCGCGTCTCGGCTGATCTTATAACGCTCGCCGACGATCTCGGCGGTCTCTATCATCTGCATGAAAGTCTCGGGCATGTTGGCGAGCAGCCATTTGTCGGTGCGCACAAACATGTCGGTTGTCTGATTGGTCGAGATCGATTCAACGCCGCCGCCGATTGCGACCTGCATGTTATCGACGATGACCTGCTTGGCGGCGGTTGCAATCGCCATCATGCCGCTGGCGCATTGCCGGTCGAGGCTCATGCCGGAGACGCCAATCGAAAATCCGGCGCGCAAGGCGGACTGGCGCGCGACGTTCTGGAACGCCGTTCCCTGCTGAATCGCGCAGCCCATGACAACGTCTTCGATCTCGGCAGGATCGACCTTGGCGCGCATTGCGGCGTGGCGGATTGCATGCGCGCCAAGCTCCGGCGCGCCGGTCGCGTTGAAGGCGCCGCGATAGGCCTTGCCAATCGGGGTTCTGGCGGTTGAAACGATGATGGCCTCGCGCATGGCGCTCTCCTGTTGGCAGCGTTATTCTTGTGCGTGCGCCTGAGCTTTGGTCAAGAAATTCATGTTCGGCCCGGCGCTGGTTTCGTAATAGCGGACCGTGTTGATGTCCGAGATCGTCTCCCACATCGCGGCGATGTTCTCCGGCGTTTGCTCTGCTGGCGGAAGATAAATGCCGTCGGTTTCCGCGACATAGGCTCTGGCATATCCGCCGGCGGCGCAGGAAAGGATCGCGCGGCTCGGCGCGTCCTCGCTGACGAGATAGATAAGTCCCGCGGTAATCGATTCCGGCGTCATTGTTTCCAGCAGGGCGTCCGGAATGCCGATATCTTCGGTCATGCGTGTCTTCGCCGACGGGGAGAGAAGATTGAAGCGGATGTTGTACTTGCCGCCCTCAAGGTGAAGCGCGTTCATAAAGCCGATCATGCCGGCCTTCGCGGCGCCGTAATTGGCCTGCCCGAAAATGCCGTAAAGACCGGACGGAGACGACGTGGCGATGATGCGGCCATAGGCTTGCGTGCGCATGATCTCCCAGACGGCTTTCGTGCAAACGGCGGTGCCAACAAGATGCACGTCGATGACAGCGCGGAAATCAGCCATGTCCATCTTGGCGAAGGTCTTGTCGCGCAGGATGCCGGCATTGTTGACGAGGATATCGACGCGGCCCCATTTTTTCATTGCGGCGTCGACCATCGCGCCAGCATCTGCGTCATTGGTGACGTTGGCGCCGTTGGTGATGGCTTCGCCGCCGGCCTTGCGGATTTCCTCGACAACAGTTTCGGCGGCCGACAGCGATGATCCCGTCCCGTCGCGCGCGCCGCCCAGATCATTGACAACCACTTTCGCGCCGCGCGCCGCAAGCGCCAGCGCATGGCTTCGCCCGAGGCCATTGCCGGCCCCGGTAACAATCGCGACCTTGCCGTCAAATCTGATAGCCAACGCGAAAACTCCTACTTCGAATGAACAATGACCAGCGTTTTCACCGACTGGGCGATGAAACAATTCTCATGTGCGTCGTGATGCATTTTTTTCATGGTTGCGGCATCGACCTCGACGCCCGGTGCGAACGTTACGTGCGGATGGAGATCGACGCTGGTGATCGCGAGCTTGCCACTGGCGTTTTTGTCCATGCGCCCGACCGCGCGATCGCTGTAGGCGTCAACGGTCAGCTTTTTCTTTGCCGCGATCGCCAGAAACGTCAGCATATGGCAGCTGCAAAGAGCGGCAACATACGCTTCTTCCGGATCGACATGCGTTGGATCGCCCTTGAAAGCAGGCGCCGCCGACCCTGGCACAACGACGCCGCCGTCGAAACGCCAGTCGTGCGCGCGGTTATAATGGTCGTAGGCAAAGCTCTCGCTCGTCCGCGTCCAGACTATTTCCGCGACATGTTCGGACATTTCGCTCTCACACGAATTGCATCGACAGCCATTCGGCCATCAGCGCGGGTTTTTCTTCGCCCTCGATTTCGACCTTGACGGCATATTTGAACTGCCACTGGCCGGCGGATTTCTCTTCGGCGCTCATCAGCGTGAAGCTGCCGCGAATGCGCTTGCCGGACTTGACCGGCGCCAGAAAGCGAACCTTATCGAAGCCGTAATTCACACCCATCTTGACGCCATCGAGCACCAGAAGCGAGGTCTTCGCGAGGTGCGAAAGCATCGACAGCGTCAAAAAGCCGTGAGCGACCGTGCCGCCGAACGGCGTTTTGGCGGCGGCCTTCGGATCGACATGGATGAATTGATGGTCTTCTGTGACGTCCGCGAAGATGTTGATGCGGTTCTGATCGATCACTGACCAGTCAGAAACGCCGGTCTCTTTGCCGATAAAGTCTTTGAGATCTTCTTTTTTGACGACCTTCATGGCTCGTCTCCCTAATAGCCGCGCAGCCGCGCGATGCGGTCGGCGTGGTAGTGGCTGTCGCCGAACAATTCCTGCGCGACGCGGATGCGCTTCATGTAAAGGCCGATGTCGTATTCGTCGGTCATGCCGACGCCGCCAAACATTTGAATGGCTTCCTGGCTCGCCAATTTGGCGACGTCGCCGGCCTTGGCTTTGGCGAGCGAGGCAGTCACAGACGCCATGCCGAAGGCGTTGTCGAGATCCTGCAAAGATTTCAACACAACTGACTTCATCAGCTCGACTTCGCAATAAAGTTGCGCGGCGCGGTGCTGCAACGCCTGGAACGAGCCGATCGACTTGCCGAATTGCGTCCGCTGTTTGAGATAGTCCGTAGTCATTGCAAAAGCCTGCTGCGCCGCTCCCGACAATTCAGCGGCGAGACCCGCGCGCCCGGCCGACAAGATGCCGTCAAGCGCGGCGTGGCCGTTGTCAATCTCGCCGATCAAATCCTCGCCAGTAACCGCGACATTCTCGAAGACAAGGCGCGCGGCATTGCGGCTGTCGACCATCGCCGTGCGCTCGGCGCTGACGCCTTTAGCCTTTGCGTCAACGAGGAAGAGCGAAAGTCCGGCCTCATCTCCGGGGGCGCCAGCGGTGCGGGCTGCAACGATGATCTTGTCGGCGATATGCCCGTCGGCGACAAACGTTTTTGCGCCGGACAGGCGGAACCCGTTGCCGGATTTCTCCGCCGTCATCTCCGTTGCGGCGGGGCCATGCTTGCGGCCTTCATCAACGCCCAGCGCCATGACCATAGCGCCAGCGGCGATTTTCGGCAAAAATTCGCCGCGCTGTGCGTCGCTGCCAAATTTGTTGAGCGCGGTCGCGCCGAGAATGGCGGTCGACAGGAATGGCGAGGCCGTCAGCGTACGGCCCATTTCCTCGGCGAGAACACCGGCGCCGACGAACCCGAAGCCTGAGCCGCCATGCGCCTCATCGACGAGGATGCCGGCCCAGCCCATCTCTGCCATCTCTTTCCAGAGTTTGACGGAATAGCCCGCCTCCGACCGCTCGTCGCGCAGCGTTCGGAGCATGGCTACGGGGGCCTTCTCATCAAGAAATCCGCGTGCGGACTCTTTGAGCATTTCCTGTTCTTCGGTGAGGACGAGCGGCATCAGCGTTCCTATGCGTCCGGCAATTCTAAAACGCGCTTGGCGATAATGTTCAGCTGCACTTCCGATGTGCCGCCCTCGATCGAGTTTGCTTTGGTGCGCAGCCAGGTCTTCGCCAGCTTCCCGTCTTCCGAGCGCGCGCCTTCCCATTCAAGCCCATCGGAGCCTGCCGCATCCATGAACAGTTCGAAGCGGCGCTTGTTGAATTCGGCGCCATAATATTTGAGCATTGACGACTTTGCGCCCATGCCTTGGCCTGCTTTCGATTCATCCTTGAGCCGTTCGATCGTCAGCAGAAACGCCCAGCCGTCGACCTCGGCCTGCGCCACTTTCGCGCGCAGCATCGGATCGGCAAGGCGCCCCCGGTCATCAAGGCCAATTTGCTGCGCGGCCATCTCGCCAATGCCGCGCCCGCCAAGGAGGCCGCCGCCGCCGGCGCCAATCATCTCGCGCTCGTGCGTCAGCAAATATTTGGCGACGTCCCAGCCGCGGTTCAGTGCGCCGACAATCGCACTCACGCCCGGTGCGTAGTCCTTCGGGACCTTCACGTTCTCGAAAAACGTTTCGCAGAATGGCGACTTGCCGGAAATGAGGCGGATCGGCTTGGTCGAAACGCCCGGCGCCGTCATATCGACGAGCAGGAAGCTGATGCCGTCATGCTTTGCGGCTTTGCTATCCGTCCGGACAAGGACGAAGATCCAGTCGCTCTCGTCCGCATAGGACGTCCAGACTTTTTGACCGTTGACGAGCCAGTGATCGCCCATATCGTCGCATTTGGTCGCAAGACTCGCGAGGTCAGAGCCTGCATTGGGCTCGGAATAGCCCTGACACCAGCGGATCTCCCCGCGCGCGATGGGGGGCAGGAACATCGCCTTTTGTTCGTGCGTCCCGTATTTGAGCAGCGCTGGCCCCAGCATCCAGATGCCGAAGCTTTCCAGCGGCGAGCACGCTTTCAATTTGCGCATCTCGTCCTTGAGGACTTTCACTTCCTCCTTGTCGAGCCCGCCGCCGCCGTATTCTTTGGGCCACGCAGGGACCGTCCATCCTTTCGCCGCCATGCGCTCGAGCCAGGTCTTTTGCGCCTCGGAGGCAAACTTCCAGCTGCGCCCGCCCCAGCAGATATGCTCCTCGCCCCCAGCGCCATCGCGCATTTCCGGCGGGCAGTTAGCCTCGATAAACGCGCGCGCATCTTTGCGGAAGGCCTCAAGGTCGGTCATCACTCGCGCTCCTGCAGCAGATCTTTCCTGTCGCCTCGGATAAGAGCCCCCGGCGCGACACAGCGCAATATCAATTGACAGTCGCGGCAAGCGCCATGCCGGAAGGCCTTTCGTCGCATGGCGAAGCGGAGGGCGCGACTCGCACTAGCGTCAGCGTGTTGCCGCTCGTGCCCTTTTATGAAACCCAAGCTGCTGACGACCTTGCAGACGTACACGCCGCAATTGTTTGCGGCCGACGCTGTCGCCGGCGTCACCGTCGCCATGGTCGCGCTGCCGCTCAGCATCGCGATTGCGGTCGCGTCCGGCGCTGCTCCGGACGCGGGGATTATCACCGCTGTGGTCGGCGGCCTTCTGATATCGCTTTTGGGCGGAAGCCGCGTGCAGATCGGGGGGCCAACCGGCGCTTTCATCGTCGTCGCTGCAGGCATCATCGCGCATTACGGCTATGACGGGATAGTCCTCGCGACGCTCATGGCGGGTGGAATTTTGCTTGTCGCCGCAATGCTTCGCATGGGCAGCCTCATCAGGTTTATTCCAGAAGGCGTCGTCAATGGCTTTACCATCGGCATTGCTATCCTTATCGCGGCAAGCCAGCTGACGGATTTGTTTGGCCTGACGCTGGAAGGCGCACCAGCCAGCTTCCTGCAGAAAATGCCGGCCTTGTGGGCGGCGCGCGGCACAATCAAACCGGAGGCATTTGCTATCGGGCTTGCTTCGATAGTGATGATTGTCGCCTTTCGCCGCTTTGCGCCGAAGGCCCCGGGGCTGATCGTCGCTGTTGCGCTAACATCCGCCGCATGCGCCGCTCTGAATATTCCGGTTGAGACAATCGCGTCACGTTTCGGGCCGCTTGCCGCCGGGCTGCCGGCGCCGGCGCTGCCAGCCTTCACGCTCGCACGGCTTCTCGAACTGCTTCCCTCGGCGCTGACGATTGCTTTTCTGGCCGGGGTCGAATCCTTGTTGTCGGCAATTGTAGGCGACCGCATGATGGGCGGGAGTCATCGGCCGAACGCCGAAATATTGGCGCAAGGCGCGGCCAATATCGGCTCCGCGCTGTTCGGCGGCCTGCCGGCAACCGGCGCAATCGCGAGAACGGCGACCAATGTAAGGGCGGGCGCGAGGACGCCGGTTGCCGGAATCGTGCACGCCCTCGCCATCCTCGCCGCGGTCATGCTTGCTGCTCCGCTTGCCGGTTATCTCGCGATGCCGGCCCTGTCGGGGGTCCTCATCGTGACGGCGTGGACCATGAGCGAACCGCACCGTTGGCGATTGTACATGGGTGCGCCAATGCCGGACCGCTGCCTGCTGCTCTTGACGCTGACGCTGACAGTGCTGGCCGATCTGACAGTTGCGATCGGCGCGGGGGTTGCTGTCGGACTTGGCATGAAATGGTTCGGGCGCGCCGCTCCGCCAGCGGACTTGCAGGGAACCGACGGATAGGCGCGCCTTACGCTTTCCACACCGGCGGATGCTGGAGCGCGACGCGGCGTATGGTCTGCTTGTCGAATTTTTCCGTGCCGAGCTTTGGCAAGGGTTGCGGCGACAGCCAGATGCGTTCGGGGCATTTAAAGCCAGCCAGCTCCTTCTCCATGAAATCGCGCAAATCCTTTGGGTCGAACTGAGCGCCCTCGCGCGGAAAGACGACCATGCCGACGCGCTCGTTCAGCGCTTCGTCCGGAACCGAAAAGACCAGCGCCTGCGCGACACCCTCGTATTGATAGGCGCGCGCTTCGACTTCGAGGCAGGAGATATTCTCGCCGCCGCGAATAATAAGGTCTTTCAGGCGGTCGACGATATAAAGAAAGCCCTCGTCATCGAGACGGCCAAGATCGCCGGTTTTGAACCATCCGTCCGGGGTTAGCGCTTTTGCCGTGTCCTCGGGCAGGTTGAGATAGCCGCGAAAATTCGCCGGCGTCTTGATCCAGACTTCGCCAACCTCGCCCGGCTTGCAGTCGCCGTGATCGCCGACAATCTTGATGTCGCAAAGCGGCGGCAGCGCGCGCCCCGTCGAATCCGGGCGCTTTTGATAATCGCCGAGCGAGATGACGCAGCCCGTCGCATTCGTCTCCGTCAGTCCGTATCCGGACGATGGATTGGCGTTCGGAAATTTCTCTTTCAGTTTCGCCACCTGATCGGGCGGGCGTTTGGCGCCGCCCGAGCCGATATCGATCAGCGAGGGCATGACAGTCGAGCCCGCCGCTTCGATCAGCTCATATGACTGGCTCGGCACGCCAACGAAATTGGTGAGTTGATGCCGGTTGACGAGATCGACCGCGAGCGCTGCGTCCCAGCGATACATCACCGCCATGCGCCGCCCGATGATCCACGACATCAGAAAGATCGCGTGGCTGCCGGTCACGTGAAACAGCGGAATGCCGAGAAGGACGCCGGGGTTGTCGCCGTGCAAGGGCGTGCCGCCATTGGCGTCGGTAATTGAGGTAAAAATGAGCGTCCACGACAGCAGCGTCGAAATTCCGCCGCGATGGGTAAGCAGAACGCCTTTCGGGTTTCCCGTTGAGCCTGACGTGTAATAGATCGCGTAATCGTCTTCCGGATCGATCGCGACGCGCGGCATCTGATCGGTGTTGGCGCGCGAGACGAGATCGTCCCAGCGATGCCCGGCGAAATCGCGTGCGCATCGCACCGCGATAAAGCGAAGGCCAAGCTCTTCCTTGAGCGGCGCCATGAGATCGAGCCGCTTGTCGTCGCCGATCACGAGTTTTGCGCCGCAATCCTTCAGCGCATAGCGCAGCTCTTCGGTCTTCCACCACGCGTTCAGCGGAACGACGACGGCGCCGATCGAAATGAGCGCCATGAACCCGGCGCACCATTCCGGATAATTTCGCATCGCAATCGCAACTCGGTCACCTTTTTTAACGCCGAGCCCGCCGGACAGCGCATTGGCGAAGCGTCCAGCTTCCGACCACAGGCGCGAAAAAGTCCACGTCTCGCCTTCGTAGTAGATGAAGGGGTTATCGCCATGGGCCGCGCCCTTCTCAAAGATGCCAGCAAGACTTGGCGGCGCGTTTTCAAAGACCCGGTATTCGACGCCGCGAACGATTGCGGTCGTCACCTTGAAGGTGGGATCTGTCATCAACAGCTTGAATGCGCTGGCGGCAATCATGTCCGAAGTCAGAGCAATCGTCGGGGTCATCGGTTGGCGTTTCCTCGTGCTCGCATTCTGCTTCTACCCGAGGGCGGAAGCGCCGCAAGCCAAGCAACTGCGTTTTGCCTATTCTACTGGGCGATGGCGCGCGCGATCACGGGCGCCGCCGTCTCGATGATCAACCGCTCAACGCCGTCGGGCGCGCCCTCGGCCCGCCACAGCGCCCAATGGGCGGCGAGATAGACGATCCCGCCAGCGGCGATCTCGAGAACGATCCTGATCAGGGGTGCAAAGGCGTCCAGCGCGCCTATGGCGCGCAATCCAAGGACAGCCGCCGCCATCAACGCCGCCGCGATCAGCGAGCGCCGCGCCCGCCACACTGGCTGCCATTGCGCATGGCCGCTCACGCGCGAATAGAGCGCGAGATTGAGGAGAATATAAAGGACCCCGCACCCGGCAATCGCGGCAGCCGCGCCCCCCAGCCCAAATGCCAGCGTGGCGCCTATAACGATCGGCGTCCGGATGAAAAAGAAGGCGAGTTCACGGTAAAAGACGCTGCGCGTCTGGCCGAGCGCCATCGCATAGAACTGTGTTGCAAGCAGCGGCATCTGCGCGCCCAGCACGGGCGTTACAATTTCTACTACCGGGATCGCGCCCGCCCATTTGTCGCCGAGCAGGAACGGGATGAGATCGCGCGCGATAAGGGCAAAGCCGATGGCCGCCGGCATCGCAATCGCAGCAAGCGCCTCGACGCCCCGTAGAAAAGCAAGATTGGCGCGCGCGGGGTCAGCCTGAAGTTCCGACAAGCCCGGGTAAATTGCGCGTGCGGCCGGAAAGGCAAGCTCGCGCGTCGGCAGTTCGGCGAGCTGCATGCCCATGAAATAGTGGCCAGCGCCAACAGAGCCCGTGACGCGCGCCAAAATCAGCGCATCGAGCTTGTTGTTGAGCGCGGCCATAACGCCGACGCCAGTCAGCCAGCCCGAAAAAGCAAACACCTTGTCGAAGGAAACCATGGTCAGTCGCGGCCGGTAAGGCTGCATCAGATACGACAACATAAGCTGCACGGCGCCGTTTGCGGCAAGGCCGAGGATCATCGCCCAATAGCTGCGAAAGACGACCGCAACGCCAATCGACACGATGACGCCTGCAAGCTTGTATGTGACCGTTGCAAAAAACTCTTTTGAGAAATCGAGCGCACGCTCGAACTCAAAAAACTTCGGATTGATGAGGCCCGTCAGGAGCGGGTACGCGCAGACGCCGATGAGCACCCAATAGACGCGCGGGTCCCCGTAGAAGCGTGCGGCAAGGGGCGCTGCCGCAACGAGGATGAGCGCAATCAGAATCCCCCGCGCGGCCGACAGCGTAAACAGCGTATCGAGGTCGCGGCGATCGGCGTCGCGAAACCGAATCACCGCCTGACTGACGCCGATATCAGAGACGTTCGTCAAAACCTGCATTGCCGCAAGGCCAATCGCGACAATGCCGAAATCGTCCGGCGCGAGGATGCGGGCGACGATGATCGTATTGAGAAACCCGAGAAGGCCCATGATAAAGCGGCCGCCGACGATCCAGCCGGCGCCGCGCGCCACGCGCGCCGTGAGCGAGCGGGGCGCGGCGGCCGAGACGGGCTGAGCAGGCGTCTCTTCGCTCAAAATGGTCTTTCCCCGACACTTGAGGTTGGCATAGCGCGATCCCAGCCAGACACGCAAAGGCCTGAAATTGCACGCCTAATCTGCTCCGCCGGCGGCCCTTGCGCGCGCGGTCTTCGCCGCTATGGTGCGCGTCCTTCATCAACGACCGGTTACCTTATGTCGCACGCTTCCGCCCTCATCACCGTGATGGTCGCCGCCGCTCGCAAGGCGGCGCGCGGGTTGTCGCGCGATTTCGGCGAACTCGACGGACTGATTGCCTCGCGCAAGGGCGCGGCGGATTTCGTCTCCGCCGCCGATTTGCGCGCTGAGCAAGTCATCTTCGAGGAGTTGTCGAGGGCGCGGCCGAAATACGGCTTCCTGATGGAAGAGCGCGGGGAAATCGAGGGCACAGACAATTCAAACCGCTGGGTTGTCGATCCGCTCGATGGCACGACAAATTTCCTGCATGGCTTGCCGCAGTTCGCTGTCTCCATTTGTCTTGAGCGCGATCGCCAGCCTTTTGCCGGCGTCATTTTCAACCCGGCGGCGAACGAATTGTTCTGGGCCGAACGCGGCGAGGGCGCGTGGCTCAACGACAAGCGCTTGCGCGTGTCGATTCGGAAATCGCTCGATGAATGCCTCTTCGCGACAGGCCTGCCATTCAAGGGGCGCGACGGCCGCGAGCGGGCGTTGAACGAAACCGGCCGCGTCCTCAACGAGACGGCCGGCGTGCGCCGGTTTGGCTCGGCGGCCCTCGATCTCGCCTTTGTCGCGGCGGGGCGGTTTGACGCGTACTGGGAACGCGATCTCAATCCGTGGGATGTTGGCGCTGGCATCGTCATCGTGCGCGAGGCTGGCGGCATGGTCACCGAGATCGACGGCGGCGCAAGCCCCATGCATGCCGGGTCTGTTCTTGCGGCGAATATGGAAATTTACGGCGCGGCGAAATCCCTGATTTCGGGCTAACTCGCAACAATGCCAAACGCCCGCCCGTGAGGGGCGGGCGGGCGTTCCGGCTTTGCATCATCGGGGCGGATGATGCGAGTGGCGTCGGTGTTACGCGGCGTTTGACGCCTTCAACACTTCAACCTTTGGCGCGCCGGAATTCGGCGCGACTGTATTGATTTCGATCCGGCGCGCTTTCTTGGCTTCTGGTATCTCGCGCCGAAGCTCGATGTTGAGCAGGCCGTTGACGAGGCTCGCGCCGTCGATCTTCACGTGATCGGCGAGCTGGAAGCGGCGTTCAAAAGAACGCCCGGCGATGCCTTGATGGAGGAATGTGCGGCCTTCGTCGCCATCGGTGCGCAGGCCGGTCACTCTGAGGGCGCTCTCATGCGCCTCGATCTCGATGTCGCGCTCGGAAAACCCGGCGACGGCGAGGGTAATGCGATACCGGTCTTCATCGACGCGCTCGATATTGTAGGGCGGATAGCCTGCCGCTTCGGATTTGCCGACGCTGTCGAGAAGGTCGAACATCCGGTCGAACCCGACGGTCGTGCGGTAGAGGGGGGTGAGGTCATAGCTTCGCATATCAAGTCTCCTTCTTCACTCAAGCAAGGGTTGCCGGATAAGCACCCGATGCGACGGGGTGGCTCCGCGCCGGACCCTCACGCGAGGCGTCCGACACCAGCGAAATAGGCAGCGCAAAATCACTTTCAAGAGGGGCAAACCCCCGTCCAGAAAACCGGGGTTCCGACCGGAGATCGACCCGTGCTAAGCCGGACATGGTTTATTCAAAGCATCGGAGTTGTCATGAGAAGCACCCATATCGCCGCCGCCGCCATCGCCGCTGTCCTCGCGAGTTGCGCCGAGCCGCAGGCGGCTGCAGCGGACGCCTCGCCCGGCAAAGTCGCGGACGTCATGGATGCAGGCGCGCTACTCGACGCGGCGATTGGCGGCGCGCACCGCACGCCCGAGGAGCGCGCGCGAGACCAGTGGCGCCACCCGAAGGAAACGCTCGCCTTTTTCGGCGTTACCCCCTCTTCGACTGTCGTAGAAATCTGGCCGGGCGGCGGATGGTACACCAAGGTCCTTGCGCCCTATCTGAAGTCCGGCGGCGGCGTTTACTACGCGGCCCAGCGCGATCCGGCCTCGAGCGCGCGCGCGGCCGAAGCCGTGCAGAAATTCAAGGACGCTTATGCCGACGCCGCGATTTATGGCGATGTGCGCGTCAGCGTGCTGGGCGAGGGCGCGGAGATTGCGCCGGAGGGAACAGCCGACACAGTGTTGACCTTTCGCAACGTCCATAACTGGGCATCGGCAGGAACGGCTGACGCAACGTTCAAGGCATTCTATCGCGCGCTGAAACCTGGCGGCGTGCTCGGGGTTGTTGAGCATCGGGCGAACGAAGACGCAGCCGAAGGCGACGGGTCCTCGGGCTATGTGAAGGAATCTGCGGTCAAGGCGTTTGCCGCTGCGGCGGGCTTTGAGTTCGTCGAGGCCTCGGATATCAACGCCAACCCGGCAGACACGAAGGACCACCCCTTCGGCGTCTGGACGTTGCCGCCAGTTCGGCGATCATCGGCGTCCGCCGGTCAGGAAGACCCGAATTTCGACCGCGCAAAGTACGATGCGATCGGCGAGAGCGACCGCATGACGCTGAAATTCGTCAAGCCAAACTCGTGACCGACGACGCCGCCTTGCTGGCAGCTGCGGCTGGCGGCGCCTTCCGGCGCAGTTTCGGGGCGGTCCTCGAAATTGCGCCGGACGGCTTGGCGCCTTTCTACGTCGATGGGCGCGCGGAGCCCTGCTGCCTTGCCGCCGAACCGCCGCAAGGATCGCCCGCCGCTTGTGTGTGGCGCGCATCGGGTGAAACGTTGCTGCGGATTTTTCACGGCGGGCGCGTGCTTGAAAGCGCTTATCTGTCGGGGCGCCTCAAGATCAGCGGCGACATGAGCGTGATGGCCCGGCTTGTGCTGGAGAGCGCGCCATAGCGGACTTCATCCGTATCCCTGGTAATCCCGTTCCCGCCGGCGGTGAAGCGATCGACTGCGACGGATCCGATGGCGGGTATCTCCGAGGGGCCATTTTTCCCGCCGCCAATCACCGCGCCACAGCGGTGTTGATGGCCGGCCGGTCGGAGTTCATCGAAAAATATTTCGAGGTCGTCGATGACTTGCGCGCGCGCGGCTTTTCCGTCGCGACCATGGACTGGCGCGGCCAGGGCCTTTCCGAGCGGCTGCTGCCCGTGCGCGAGAAAGGGCATATTCGCGATTTCGGCGTGTTTCGCTCCGACCTTCGCCGGTTTGTCGATACTGTCGTGCGCAAGCGCTTTGCTGGCCCTTATGTCCTGATGACCCATTCGATGGGCGGCGCGCCAGCCTTGCAGATGCTTGCCGATGGCGACGCAACCTGGAGCGCGGCGGTGCTATGCGCGCCGATGACGCGCCTTTTTGATGGGCTCGCCCAGCGTCTCGGCGTCCGCCTCATGGGCGAAGCCGCGACGCGGCTCGGGATGGCGCGCTACGCGATCCCCGGCGTCAAGGAATATTCGATGGCGTTCGAAGGAAACGTCCTGACCTCCGATCCTGTTCGCCACCGCCGCTTTCAGGACCTTCAGTCCGCCGCGCCGAACGCTACGATCCGGGAGCCGACTTATGGCTGGATCCGGGCGGCGACCGAAGCGATGGACGATCTTCACCGCAAGGGCCGCTTCACGGCGCTGATCACGCCGACGCTGATCGTTTCTGCAGAAAACGACTGTCTCGTGCGGTCGAGCGATCACGCGTGGCTGGCGAAGCAATCACCGCTCCTCTCATGCGTGACGATCGAGGGCGCGCTGCATGAAATCATGATGGAGCGCGATGAGATTCGCGATCAATACTGGCGCGCGTTTGACGCGTTCGTCGAGCCGAGGCTTTCGGCCAAACAGGCCGTTGCCTGACCCTTGCGCCCGCGCGCTCACTCGGCCGCGCGCGGCCAGGGTCGCTTTGCATCATTGGCGGGCGGCGCGTGCTGGGGCGATGCGGCAGTGCGCGGGCGAAGACGCGTCAACAACATTTTACCGCGCGCGGCTATAGCAGGCGCGCGGGCGCCGACGACGGCCGGCGCCGCCAGCAGGACCGGCGTTAAAATCAGCGTGAGCAGGGTTGAGAACGTCAGGCCATAAACGACCGCCGACGACAGCAGGACCCACCAGTCCGATGTCGTCGAGCCGCGCGAGATCGAGCCGGCGCCGAAATCCACATTCAGCTCAAAGACCATCGGCAACAAGCCAAGGATCGTAGTTCCTGTTGTCAGCAGAACGGGACGCACCCGCTGCACGGCGGTTCTGAGCGCTGCGTCTTTGACGCCAAGCCCCTTGCGCCGCAAAAACTGATAGGTGTCGATGAAGATGATGTTGTTGTTCACGACGATGCCGGCGAGCGCGACGATGCCGACGCCGCTCATGATCACGCTGATGTACTGGCCGGAGAGCGCAATCCCGAGAAAGACCCCGAAAACCGAGAAAAAGACGGCCGTCAGGACAAGCCCCGCATGATAAAAATTATTGAACTGCAACAGCAAGATCATGGCGATCATGAATAGCGCCGCAGCCATGGCCCCGATGAAAAAGCTTGCGGCCGCGTTCGTTTCCTCATTGGCGCCGCGAATGATCCAGTCGACGCCTTCGCCAAGTGCGCCAGAGTTCAACCAAGCCTTCATCTCACCGATCGCAACATCCTGACCGACGGCGCGCCCGTCAACGCGGGTGTTGGCGTTGGCTTTGACATCGATGACGCGGCGTCCGTCGCGCCGGACCACGCGATCAACCTGCGGCTTGGCCTCGCGCTTTACAAAGTTCGAGAGCGGCACTGTTCCGCCTGCGGTCGCGATTCCAATGCGGTCGAGCGCCAGAATTGACCTGTCTTCTTCGGGAAAGCGAATGCGGATGTCGACCTCCTCGTCGGCGTCGTCAGGCCGGTATTTGTCAACCAGCAATCCATTGGTCACGAGCTGCAGCATTGCGCCGGCTTCCTGCACCGAAAGCCCGTAGCGGCCCGCGAGCGCGCGATCGATTTCCATCGACCATTCAATGCCCGGCAGCGGCAGGCTGTCTTCCTGATCCATGAAGGTCGAAACCTCGCGGCCGTCGATCACGACGCGATCGGCATCCATGAACGCGCGGACTTTCTTTGCCGCGCCAAGCATGGCGTCGAAAGATGGCGCAGCAATTTCAACTTGCACGTCCTTGCCGATCGGCGGTCCGCCTTCACGTTGCCGCACCTCGACAACGACGCCGGGCACCTCGCCGATCCGGTCGCGGTAAAGATCGGTCAGCACGCGCGAGTTCTGACGTTCGGAATAGGGGATGAGATTAATGCCGACGATGCCCACCGTTTCCGCCGGCAGATCGTTGGAGCGCGCGAGGCCCGGTCCGGTTTGCAGATAGAGGCTTTCGATGGCTTCATGTCCTTCAACGCGGGCAGCAACCTCTTTGACCGCGGCGAATTTCTCCGCCGCCGACATATTGCCGCGCGCGAGCACAAGCACGTTGACATCTTCGCTGTCGTTTTTGAGGAAGAACTCGACGTCCGGAGACGCGAGGCGAAATTCGTTGAAACACACGATCAAAACCGCGGCGGTTGCAAGCATCGCTAGAAGCGGCTTTTCAATCAGCGCTTTCAGGAAATGCGCATAGCGCCCCGGAAAGCCGCCGAGCGTTAGCGGATCGATTTCGTCGCTGTCGATGCGCGCCGCAGCGCCAGTCTTTCCCTTTATGTTAAAGCGCCGCTTGAAGCTTTCGGGCAGCGCGGCGACAGCGCCAAGCGCCGGCAAAAAGATCAAAGCGACAATCAGCGACGACGACAAAACGAAGATCAGCGTGATCGGCAGATATTTCATGAACTCGCCGGCAATGTCATTCCAGAACAGGAACGGCACGAACGCCGCGAGCGTTGTCGCCGTCGATGTCGTGACAGGCCAGAACATGCGTTTGGCGGCCTCACGATAGGCGTCACGCCGGCTCGCGCCCTCAAGCATGCGCCGGTCGGCGTATTCGACAATGACGATCGCGTTATCAACGAGCATGCCAACCGCGAGGATGAGGCCGAACATCACCATCAGGTTCAGCGTGTAGCCGGACGCGGCGAGCAGCAGAAAGCTCATAAGGAAGGACGCCGGTATCGAAACCCCGACCATCAGCGCCGATCGCAATCCAAGCGCGGCAACAATAACGATCATCACAAGAAAGACCGCCGTCAGCACAGATGACGTCAGGCCCGCAAGGTTGTCGCGCACGTTGACAGACGCGTCGCGCAAAAACTCATAGCGAACGGAGCCTGGCCAAAACGCGGCGTCGTCGCGAATGATCTTTTGCGCCGCCTCGATCGTTTCAATGATGTTGGCGCCCGCCCGTTTGGTGATTTCCACGCCGATGGCGGGCCGCCCGTTGAACAGCGCAAAGCCTTGCCGGTCGGCGAATGTACGCCGGATTTCAGCAAGATCGCCAACCGTAACGACGCGGTCGCCATTGACCCGGACAGGAATGTCCGCAACGTCTTTTGCTGTTTTGATCAGCCCCGGCGCCTTGACCTGGAAGCGGCCGTCGGCGAAATCGGCGGCGCCCGCCGTTACAAGCTGGTTGTTCGCCGTAACGGCGCCAACGACTTCGGCAGCCGTCAGGCCATAAGACTGCAACGTCTCGGGGCGGACAATCACTTCCAGCAATTCCTCGCGTGCGCCAACGAGGCGCGCTTCGAGAACGCCATTGACGCCGCGCAACTGGTCTTCGAGCCGCTTTGCAATCCGATAAATCGCGCGCTCGGGCGCGTCGCCAGAAATGATCGTCGTCAGGATCGGGAATTCATTTTGAAGATTGAATTCCGAGACTATCGGCTCCTCGGCGTTGGACGGGTATTCAGCTTTGGCGCGATCGACAGCCTCGCGCACGTCAAGCACGGCCTGATCGACGTCAATCGTCGTTGCAAACTCAAGCGTGATCTGCGCCGCGCCGTCATAGGCAAGGCTGTACATCTCGACGAGGCCTTCGACCGACTGAAGTTCAAGCTCTGTCGGGCGCACCAGCAGGCGCTCGCCGTCTTCCGGTGAAACGCCCGGAAGCGGCAGGGTGACGAGAACGAAGGGGGCCGGAATGTCCGGCTCTGCTTCGCGCGGCACATTGAGGTAAGATACAGCGCCGAAAATCGTCACGACCAGCAAGGCCGTCAGCACAACGCGAATGCGTGAAAATGCGGCGTCGATCAATCCGGTCATGGCGCAGCGCTCGCGCTCGCCGCTGTCACTATGTCGCCGTCGCGCGCATAGTCCTGGCCGCGAACGATGAGGCGAACAGCGCCGTCAAGGCCGGCAATCCAGATGCCGTCCGGCTCCTCGCCGACAATGCTGACAGGGTGGAAGCGCGCACGATTGTCACGTTCGATGACCTTCACGCCGAGGCGGCCCGCGTCGTCGAGCGTTAGCGCGGACCGCGGCGCCTTGTGCGCGGCGCGCGGGCTGCCCCGCACCGTGACATCGGCAGTAACGCCATCGCGAAGTTTGGCCTCATCGTTCGGAACTTCGATTTCAAGTTCAAAGCTGCGCGTTGATGGATCAGCGGCCGCCGCAACAAAGCGAACAACCCCTTCCAGCGTCTCGCCGGTTGCAAGACGCGCCGACGCGCGGTCGCCGGCTTTCACCAGCGCAACATCTTTCTCGGCAACCGCGCCAACGATCAGAAACGGCGTCGCCTTCATCACGGTCCCGCACGGATCGCCCGGCTTGAGGAGATCGCCGACATCCGCATCGCGGCTGTCGAAAACGCCGTCAAACGGCGCGCGGATGGTCGTTTTTTCGAGGTCGATTGCGGCGCGGTCGGCATTTGCGCGCGCCTGGTCGCGCGCCGCTTTAATGCCGGCAAGACCCGCCTCAGATATGAATCCCTCAGCCGCGAGCGCGACCGCGGCGTCATAGTCGATCGCTGCTTTGCGCAGCGCTGCATTGGCCTCTCGTTGCGCTGCATCGCGCGCCTCGACCCCCAGACGGCAAAGCGGGTCGCCTTGCCGAACAAGCGCTCCCAACGCGACAGGCGTTGCGACGACAACGCCCGACGCATCAGCGCGCACAACAACCTTTTGGTCAGCCTTGGTGCGGCCGCGCACAACCAGCGACCCCGCGCGCGCCGCCGGCTGCACGTCGAGCGCGACCACCGACAGCGCCGCTGCCGCCGCCGGCGCGGGCTGTTTGTCACCCCCGCCCATTCTGAAGGCGCTGCGAACAGCGAAATAGGCAGCGGTCGCCATGACAATCGCCAAGGCCGTCTTCACTGACGACGACATGCGCATAGTCTGTCCTGCGCCGGATCGCGCGCCGGCGGACGCTATTAGGTGCCGACGGAACGCAATCGCGTTCCCGTCATCGCTATAGGTTATTAAACTAAATAGTTTACAGAAAAAACCGGAAACAGCTGCGACACGAAAACCTGTCCGGGAAAGGCGCAGGTCCCGGTCGAGACTGCCCGCTCACCCGGCCCGATCAATAGTATTGCGCGCCAATCATCGCTTCGGGCGGTGCTTTATTGAGCACCGTGCCGACAACGTTAGTGCCGTTGAGAAGGCGGATCGCCTCGCGAATTTCGGGCTCGCGCGACTGCCCGCTGGCCACGACCAGCAAAGCGCAGTCAACTTTTGGCAGGAAAGCAATGGTGTCGTCGCAGCCCAGCATTGGCGACATGTCGAAGATTACGACGCGCGAGCCATAGTCATTGACGGTGCGCGCGATCAGTTCGTCCGTTTTCGCAGACGTCAGATGCTCGGCGCCGCGCCGTGAAACGCGCTCATTGGCGAGCAGCAAAACGTCGGGAAGGTCGGGCTTGACCGTCACCTCGGCCAAGCTCGCCGCGCCTTCAAAAAAATCGACAATCGAAGGGGGCTCAGCGACACCCAGATAAGCGGCGACACGCGGTCGATAAAAGTCGAGATCGACAAGTGTCGCCCGCGAGCCCTGTTTTGAGCCGATGGCGATCGCGAGATTGATTGCAGTGACCGACTTGCCCGCAGCCGATCCTGGCGAGACAACAGCGAGTGTGCGCCACTTGTTCTCCTCCATCTTCTGAAGAACGCGCGTTCTGAGAACGCGATAGGCGTTCAGGACCGGATCCTGCTCATTCGAGATGATCCGGTGCTCGGCAAAGCGGTCAAAATCGCAAGACACTTCGCGGAATGATTCCGCTGCGCGCGCTGGCGAATGCTGGAAGCGCGAGGCTAACCCCGCGCCTGCCCCAGTGCTGGCCGGCGTCGATGACGCGGCCTTTGCCTGGCCGCGTTCGTTGCGCGCCTTGGTGACTGCGTCTCTGATACGATCCATAATCGGTGCTTTCGCGGCTCATTCAGGCAGGTTTTGCGCGCCACGAACGCGGCGCGGAAAATCTCCGCTCCTTGCCTGTGTCGATATAGGGAATGACCGCAATCGGCGGCTCTTTGGCAATCGCTTCAAGGTGGCGGCGCCCCCTGAGGCTTGCAAGCGTAATCTCCGCGGCCGCAGCGCACGCGCCGCCGATCCCCAAGGCGGCGGCGATCAGCAAAATCGCCAATTGCCCGCGCTTGGGGCTGGTCGGCTTGTCCGGCCGCTGGGCAGCCTCGAGGATGCTGAATTTCTCAGCTTTCTGTTCGCCTTCAAGATTGGCCGACAGGACAGCGGCCGACTGCTTGTCGCGCAGCGTCTGATATTCGGTTGTGATGTTTTGATAGTCGCGCGTCAAAACGGAGAGACCGCGTTCGACAATTGGCGTCCGCGCGATCCGCCCTTGCATGTCGGTAATCGTTTTTCGCAGGGAAACGATCTGATCCTCGAACGATGCGAGGCGGCTTGCGGTCGTGTCCATGCGGCCCTGCAACTGCGTCGTCACGAGGTCCGCAGTCCCGGCAGCGGCCTCGCGGGCGATCTGCGCACTCAGTTTTTCCCTCGCCTCGGCGGCGCCGGCGCGGCGCTCATTAAGGATCGCCTCGTCAACCGGATCGGCGGCGCGCGCGTCGCGCAGCGCAGCGTCGGCCGCCGCGAGATCGCTGCGGAGTTTCTGGACGGCGCTGCTGGGCGCCAGCTGGCGCTCAAGCGCGCGGATCTGGTCGCGGACTGCGCGCACATCGGGATGGGAATCCGTTTTATCGGCGCGCAGCGCAGACAGCTGTGTCTTGAGCCTTAGCAACTCTTGCGCTGGACCTTCCGAACCGCCCGCCCCCGCAAGATACGTTGCGATCTGCGTCTGCAGCGCTGTCAGTTCTTCTTCGGCCAGCTTTACGCCAGCCTCGGCGCGCGCCAGTTCTTCTTGCGAACGGATCAGCGTATCCCGGTGCAGATCGACGTTTTCAGGCAGCGCGTCAGCGTTCTCGGACTTATAAGTCGCGATGCGTTCATCCATCTGGTCGATAAGCTCGCCAAGGCGGCGCGTTTCCTGGGAAAAGAATTCCGTTGCCGTCGAAGCGCCCTCCGTTCGGGTCCTGACATCTTCGCTGAGGAAGAGGGTCATGAATTCATTGGCGACCTTGAACGCCTTGTCAGGGGACCGGTCGGCGTAAGCGACGGTAAAGGCGATCGTGTTGTCGGTTGCGTTACGGGTGCGGCGCTTTGCCGGAGACGCTGACCCCGAGATGATATCGACGTCGAACGCGTCCCGCATGCGCTGTACACGTTCGCTTTCGGTCAGGCCGAGATTCTTTGGAAACAGCTCGTATTTCTCGGCCACTTCAAGCAGGCGGTTGCGGGTCAGGACGCGCTGGCCAATCGTCTGGATCCGCTCCTCCGCATACGCATTGACCGTCGTTTTGATCCACTCTTCAGGGATCTGCTGGGATTCGATCAGAATTTTGCCGCGCGCTTCATACATCGGCGGCAATAACATGATTGCAATCATGCCTGCGGGGACAACGACCAGAATCGGGGCCAGGAAATAAACAAGCCGCCGCTTCAGGATGATCAGGATGTCCTCAAGGGCGAAGTCGTCATTCATGAATGATGCTCGTGGCCGCGGCCGTTACAAACCCTTGCCTCCGGACCACAATTGGCCGGACGCATCGGCGACTGCAGCAAGATAGGCGCCGCGTGACCGAGGTCAAAGCCCTATATTAACCGGCCGGCGGCTAATTCGGCTTCTCATTAAAGAAATCGGCCCCGCAAAGGGAGCCGGGATCTCAGTCGTTGTCAGTCGATGAAGTCTACGAGGCCTTCCGGCGGCTCGCCGCGAAGCCAAGGCCCGCAAGACCGGAAAGCAATAACGGGAGGGCCCCGGGAACGGGAACGTCCGAGATTTCGGCGACAAAGAACTTCGCATTGTCGCCCTGACCGCGGACGAATTCGAACCGGATCCAGTCAACCAGCCCGAAATCGCGGCCCGTCGCGTCTGCAAACGACAGCAGCATCGACGAAATGACGCCAGCAAGGCTCGTCGAAACATTCAGAAGCAAGGCCGAGCCATCGAGCGAGGAAAAGCGGCCGTTAAAGGACAGGCGCCTGATCTGGAACGGCGCATCGACAAAATCGATCCGAACGAACTCGCCATGCGCTACGGTGTCATCAACAGTCGCCGCGCACGTCAAAAGGCTATCCAAAGACGAACACACGCCAAGACCGGCCGCGCGGCCGCGCGAGCCCGCCATCGCTGCTTCGCCTGCATTAAAATAGGCAAAATCCGAGGCAGACGCGCCGCGGCCGCCGCTCAGGCGAAGATTAAGCCCGCCAAGATCGGCGGTGTTCAGAACAGCCGCGTCGGCAATGCCGCGCTCGCTGCCAGTATTGGCTTCGTCATCGAAGCTGATCACGACTGCGCCGGCAGAGCCCGCGCTGAAAAATATTGCAGCTGCCAAGCCCGCAAGAAACGCCTTCATACGCAAACCCCAAACTGGTTACAAACTTCAAGCTCGATGCAGACGGCGCATTTCGCAGTTGCACAATAAATGCGACAGGCGGCATCTCGAGTCAATTGAAAACAAGGGTTTAACCATGAAATTTTCATGATTGTGCCTCTTGGTTCGGACTCGGTCGCGAAGAAACTTCGACGCCGGCGGCCGCTAAGCCTCTTGCGTGACAGGGGCGTAAGATCCCCGGCTTCCACAACCGGCTTGTCAAAAACCGCGATACTTCGCGCCTGTAGCGCTGGTGCATCAACTGATGGTGGCAATTGAGCGTTGTGACAGTTGGTGTGCCGGGCACAAGCCTCAGTGTGTGCACGATGCTCGAAACGTCGCGTCTGCGACGCACCGTTCGATTGGCTCGTTCCTTGCTGTCGCTGGCGGGCGGTTTACTATCGGCGGAGAAACCGCGTGCCGACGCTGCAACGGGCTCCTTTCAGCTTGCCCAATTTCAGGAAACGGACCGAACCAGTCGTGGTCAAAGCCAGCGCCCAGATCGATTTGGCGCCTGAAAACGCGGCATCCGCCGTCGCGACCTTGCGTGCGCCGGACGATTTTGACCGCGATGTCTGGTCCGTCCTTGGCATTCCGGTCGATGCGCTAAGCGCGTCCGGCGCAGTCGCCGCGATTGAGCGCGCTGTCCGCGAACGCCGCCGCTTGTCCTTCATCACGCCGAACGTCAATTTTCTGGTCCGGGCCATGCGCGATTCCGGCGAACGCCAGCGCCTTGTCGATGCCGATCTTAGCCTTGTGGATGGCGCGCCATTAGTCGCAATTGCGCGCCTGCTCGGCATGACCGGACTTGAACGCTGCGCCGGAGCGGACGTTTTTGAGGCGCTTCGACGCCGCCCAGCATTTACTGCCGCCAGGCTGAGCGTCTTCTTTTTTGGCGGCCGCGAGGGCGCGTCTGAAGCCGCAGCGGCTGCTTTGGATCGCGAGGGACGCGGCCTTCGCAGCGCCGGCTGGCTTAATCCCGGATATGGCGACGTGGCGGCGATGAGCGCGCCGGAGATCATAGAGACCATTAACGCGGCCAAGCCCGACTTTCTGGTGGTGGCGTTGGGGGCGTCGAAGGGTCAAGCGTGGATCGACGCCAATCTCAGCCGTCTCGATGTGCCGGTCGTTTCCCATCTTGGCGCCGTTGTCGATTTCACTGCCGGCACAATCAAACGCGCGCCTTCGCTGCTCCAGCGCGTCGGCCTCGAATGGGCATGGCGCATCAAGACGGACCCGGGCCTTTGGCGGCGCTACCGCGACGACGCGGCCGGGCTTTGCCGCTTGCTGACCTTTCGTCTTGCGCCTTCTCTGGCGACCGGGCGCCGAAGCGGCGCGCCAGCAGCGGCGCGCTTAATAAGCGATGTTGGCGGCAGCCGGGTTCTGCTCAGCGGGGATCTTTGCGCCGACGACTTGAAGGCCGTGCGTCTTGCCTATCGCGCCGCGGGTGTTGCCGATGGCGATGTCATTGTCGATCTGACCGGCGCCGGGGCGATAGACGCGGCGTTTCTGGGTTTGACGCTCATGCTCGAAAAAGCTGCGCGCCGGCGCGGGGCCGTGGTGCGCATCGCCGGCGCGTCCGCCAGACACCGCGCAATCCTCCGGGCCAACGCAATGACCTACGAACGCGCGCACGCGGTTGGAGCGGGCGCCTGGGAGAGCCGCGGCAACGATGCCGGGGAAGCAGCCGAGGCCGGAATTGCCGCAGCACAATAAACCGCATAGACGAACGGCAGTCAGCCGTTTCGCCGCCGCCCATCCGGCGGTCTCACGGGAGCGTTGGCAGAGATGAAAGTATCCATGCAAAACAGATCGACAATCCTTATCGCGCTGCTTGCGGCCTCATCCCTTGGCCTCAGCGGGTGCTCCTCGCCCGAGCAACGGATCGCAAAATACACCAAAAGCGGTGAGAAGTTCCTTGCTGACGGCAAGCTCGGGATGGCGAACGTCCAGTATCTCAACGCGCTGAAGATTGACGAGCAAAATGTCGCCGCGCTGACCGGCCTCACAAAGATCGCCGAGAAAAAAGGCGATTACAACCAGATGTTCGGGCTGCTCCAGCGGCTATACCGGATCGATCCGAAGAACGTCCGTGTACGCCTCGACATGGCAAAGCTCTATCTCCTCGGCAATGAGGCCGCGTCCGCACTCGACCTTGCCGATCCGGTCATCGCGGAAGACCCGAAAAACGCCGAAGCGCTTGCGGTCAAGGCCGCCATCCTTTTCCGGCTTGAGAACTCGGCCGAGGCAATCGTGCTGGCCCGACAGGCGCTCGCCATCGACCCGACCGTTTCGGACGCCGTCGCCGTTCTCGCCAGCGAGCGGGTCAAGGAGAAGGACTTCGAAGGCGCGCTGGCGTTTCTCGATGAGGCTCTGGCGCGCGAGGATGCAGCGCCGGTGCTGCAATTGCTGCGCGTGCAAGTGCTGACGTCGCTCGGGCGGACGGACGACGTCAACGGCGCGTACGATCTGCTCGTCAAGTCCGATCCTGAGGACGCCAATTACCGCCGGCTCTATGTGACGTCGCTGATCGAGCAGGGAAAGCTCGAAGAATCGCGCGCGCAACTTGTTGAAATCGCACGCCTGTTGCCAAAGCAGAACGAGGCCAAACTTGATATCGTGCGCCTCGATTACCGGATTGGCGGGCGTGAAAAAGCCGAAGCGACCTTCAAGGCAACGATTGCTGAAAATCCGGATGAGGTCGATCTGAAGTTCGCGTACGGCGCGTTCTTGCGCGAAGAAAAAGACGCCGCCGCCGCCGAGCGCGTCTATGCGGAAATCGCCGGCCGCAAAGGCGCCGAGCTTGACGAAGTGCTGCGCGCCAAAAATGAAATCGCCGCAATCCGGATCGGCGACGGCAAACGCGCCGAAGCCGAGGCGATCGTCGCCGAGATCCTTGCAGACGATCCGCAGGACACCGGCGCGCTGACGAAACGCGCCGGGTTCAAGATCGATGGCGGCGACATTGACGGCGCAATTGCCGATCTTCGCCTAGTCGTTAACGACAGCCCGGATTCCTGGCCTGCGCGGTTGCTTCTCGCGGCAGCGTTCGAAGCCAAGGGCGATCTCAATGTTGCCGAGAGCGAGTTCGCGCTGGCTGTCGAAAAAGCCAAGCGCGCCGGGCGTCCGTCGCAGCTTTTTGCGCGCTATCTGATCCGCCACGACAAGCGCGATCGCGCCATCAAGGTGTTGACCGACTCGCTGAGCGTTGATCCCGTCAGCGAGGAGAATTTAAAGCTGCTTGCTGCGCTGCGCCTTGACGCGCAGGACTGGCGCGGCGCCGAGGAAGCCGCCAAAGCGCTTGCCGAAGTGAATAAAAACGATGCGATCATCGGCAACATCCTCGGCGCTGCTTACGCGGGCCTGAAGGATTACACCGGCGCGATCGAGGTGTTGACCAAAGAGCATCAGCAGCGGCCGCTGTCGGCGCGTCCGCTCGCCAATCTGGTTCAGGTCTATATCGACGCCGGCCGTGTCGAAGACGCGGAAAAATTCCTGCAGGAGACGATCGCCAAGAATACTTCCAGCTACGACGCGCGCGTGCTGCTGGCGCAAATCGAGCGCCAGAGCGGGAAATCCGCGCAAGCCATCGAAACCTTGCGCGGGGCAGTCTCCAGCGAGCCGCTGCGTCCTGAAGCCTATGAGGCGATGTACGGCGTTTACGCGCTCGAAGCGCGGCGGCAAGAAGCGGGCGCCATTATCGAGCAGGCCGTATCCGCGCTGCCCGACAATGACGGGCTGCAAATCCTCAAGGCCGATCATCTGATCGCCGAACGCCGATACGATGAAGCAATCGCGATCTACGACACGATTCTGGCGCGCCGGCCGAACGATCTGATCGTCGCCAACAATCTCGCCAGCCTACTCCTGGAACGCGACGATGCGGCAAGCATTGCCCGTGCAAATACGGTTGCCGCAACGTTGAAGGACGCGGAAAACCCCTATTTCGTCGATACCTATGGCTGGGCGCTCTTTCGCGCCGGGGACAAGGCCGCCGGCATCGCGGCGCTGGAAAAGGCCGCCGCCGCGGCGCCAGGCGTCATCGACATCCGCTATCATCTCGGCGTTGCGCTTGTTGAAACGGGCGAGGCCGACCGCGGCCGCAAGGAACTTGAAGCGGTGGTTGCCGCGCCGAATGCGGCGCCTGAACGCGTCGTCGATGCGCGCCGCCGGCTCGGGCAGTAATTGCGCGGCAGGCGCAAGCCTGCTCTGGAAGGCGACATGTACGAAGAGTTCTACGGACTGACCGAAAAGCCTTTTTCGATCCAGCCCGACCCTTCCTTTCTGTTTTGGGGCCGCGGGCACCGGCTTGCCTATGCGATGCTTGAATATGGCGTCGTCAATCAAGCCGGCATTTCCGTCATTACCGGCGAAGTTGGCTGCGGCAAGACAACGCTCGTCCATCGCTTGCTCGATCAGCTTTCCGACACCCACACCGTCGCCTTGCTGTCGAACATCCAGTCGGGCCGCGGCGAGCTGCTTAGCTGGGTGCTGATGGGATTCGGCGAACCTTTTGCGGGCAAGACCCATGTCGAGATGTTCGCGCAGCTTCAATCTTTCTTTATTCGCGAATACGGCAAAGGAAAGCGCGTCGTCCTCATCATCGATGAAGCGCAGAACCTGTCGGTCGATATGCTTGAAGAGCTGCGCATGCTCTCGAACATCAATGCCGGCAAAGATCAGCTGCTTCAGCTGATCCTCGTCGGCCAGCCGCAGTTGAAGGACCTGCTGAGCCGGCCGGATATGCTGCAACTCGCGCAACGCATCGGCTCGGATTTCCATCTGACGCCGCTGTCGCGCGAGGAAGTGCACTCCTACATCGATACGCGCCTGACGATCGCCGGCGCCCGCCGCCGCGTCTTTTCAGAAAAAGCAATGGACCTCGTCGCGGAGCAGTCGCGCGGTGTGCCACGCGTCATCAACATCATCGCTGACACCGCGCTCGTTTACGCTTTTTCCGCCCAGGACGAAATCGTCAGTGAAGAGACGATCCGCGCCGTCATTCGCGACAAGATCGATTACGGCGTTTTCGGCCTTGCCAGCAATCCGGACGTCAAGCTGACAGAATGGCGGGAATCGAGGGCGGCGTCCGGGTTTTTACGTGAAGTTGCCAAAGACGCGCGCGCCGAAGCCGAGGCGGCGCCTGTCGATCAGGGCGCGCGGCTTACCCGAAATATGGGCGTGCGCCTCGTCGCGGCGGAAGCAGCATCGGCTTTGGCGCCGGACACGGCGCTGGCGGTTGGCGGGCCATCGCTCTATTCGCATACAGAGTTTTCAACGCCGGCATTTCCAGCGCCGACGCCCTTTGCGAGCGCCGGCGCGCGGCCGGCTGCGTTGCCCATTGGCGCTGCGCTGACGGCGCCTGCGGACCGGCCCGACCCCAAGCCGGCCATGGCGCCCAGCGCTGCTGCGGACCCCGCGCGCGAGGTCCTGCAGCGCCTCGGAGTTGTGATTGTCGGCGGCGACCTCAGCGTTGCGGAAACGATGCAATCGCTCCCTGAGGGCGCCAATTTCGTGATCGCAGCCGCGGCCGACGAGTTGGGGTTGGCCGCCGCAAAAGGCGCCGGCGTCAATATCGTCGAAATTGCCGATGGGCCGGGCGGCGGCCGTGCACGGAACGCCGGGTACCGGCGCCTGAAAAAAGAAATGCCGGACGTCCAATATGTCCAGTTCCTTGACGCCGGTGTCATGCTAGCGCCCGGCTGGCTGGATCAGGCCGAAAAGTTCATGGCGCGCCGGCCTGAAGTCGCCGTGCTTGAGGGGCGCCTTGATTTGCAGCAGCGCGGCGCCACAGCGCTCGATCGCGTCAGCGCGAGGTCGCGGGAAAAGCCTGCCGGCGAGGTCCAGTCGGCCGGTTCGAACGCGCTCTATCGCGCCGAAGCGTTTGAAACTGTCGGCGGGTTTCGCGGCGATATTGTTGCGGATGCGACCGCAGATTTGTGCATCCGGCTGCGCCGGCGCGGCGCACATGTATGGCGCAGCGAAGCGTTGATGGCGTCGGCGGAGCCTCAGCGGCTAACCTTCAAGACATGGCGGCGCGAGGCGTCGAGGAACGGGTTTTCTTACGCTGCGGGCGCGGCGTTGCATGGCGCGCCGCCGGAACGGTTCAACGTCAAGGAGCAATCCCGCGCTTTTTTCTGGGGCGGTCTTGCGCCCGCCGCCATTATTCTCGCAGCCCTCGGGTTTGCGATCGCAGCCGGCGCGATGGGGGCGGGAACCAACGCGTTTGCAGGCGTCGCAACCGTCATTGTGTTTGGCCTCACGCTTTATGGTCTCAAAATCACCATGACGTCTTTTGGCGCTGGCGGCGCCGGCCGTCCGGCGTGGACCTACGGCTTGTTTGCCACGATTGGCCATTTCCCCGAGTTTCAGGGCGTCATGCGCTATTGGTTCGGCGCCGCCGCGGCGCCTCGCGCAAAAAGCGCAGACAAGCGCTAAAAGGCCAATGTTGAATGGCCGGCTCGCCAGCAGGAAAGCGACGACGGCGATGACGCTCGCCTACCTTATCAATCAATATCCGGCGATCAGTCATACGTTCATTCGCCGCGAGATCGAGGCGATGGAGCGGCGCGGCGTTTCGATTGCGCGATATGCGGTTCGTTCATCCTCAAGCGGATTGATTGCCGATGAAGACCGGCGGGAAGCTGCGCGAACCCGGCGGATCGTCGGCGCGCCCGCGATTGCCCTCGTGTCCGCGATGCTTTCAAGCGTGATCGCGCGCCCGGTCGGCGCGATTTCAGCGCTCGCCGGCGCGATCCGGCTTGGCGCTGGCTCAGACGCTGGCTTATCCCGGCACCTTCTCTATTTTGCCGAAGCTCTGGCGCTTGCCAGCTGGCTGCGCGCCGATCGCATCGATCACATTCATGCGCATTTCGGAACGAATTCGGCGACCGTTGCGATGCTGGCGGCGCAAATCAACGGCGCCACGTTTTCGATGACCGTGCACGGCCCGGAAGAGTTTGACCGCGCGCCGGCCATCGCCCTTGCCGAAAAAATCCGGCGCGCGGCCTTCGTCGCGGCAGTGTCGAGCTTCGGGCAAAGCCAGTTGCGGCGGCTCGTCGAGCCATCCTTGTGGGGCAAGATCGTCGTCGTCCCTTGCGGCGTCGACGCGTCTTTTCATGGCGGCGCGCCCGCCCCCATTCTGGAGTCCAATCGCTTTATCTGCGTCGCCCGCCTCGCGGAGCAAAAAGGCATCCTGACGCTCATCGAGGCCGCCGCCCGCGTGAAAACCGAAGGCCGCGCCTTCACGCTCACGGTCATCGGCGACGGTGAGCTGCGCCCCGCCATCGAAGCTAAAATCAGCGCAGAAGGGCTGAACGATCAGGTTCGGCTTATGGGATGGCGCACACCCGCCGAAGTACGAGCCGCGATCGAAGCGGGCGGCGTGTTCGTTCTGCCAAGCTATGCCGAGGGGCTTCCCGTCTCGATCATGGAGGCAATGGCGCTGGCGCGGCCCGTCATCGCTACCTACATCGCCGGCATCCCGGAGCTCGTCATCAACGGCGAGACCGGCTGGCTTGTGCCGGCCGCTGACGCAGAGGCGCTGGCTGGGGCAATGCTGGAGGCGATTTCAGCCCCGGTGGCAACGCTTTTCGCGATGGGCGCCGCGGGCCGCGCGCGAGTTCTAGAGCGGCACGACAGCGACATGGCGGCGACGGTTCTCAACCATGCCTTCGATCGCTTCGTGACTGGTAAACGCCCATGATCGCGCTGCTCGCCCTTCCACTTACGGTCGCCGGCTTCGCGGTTCTGGCGATCGTGATTTTCTTCATGATCGAGGTTTTAGCGAGCGGCTCTTATCAACAGCCCCTGTCGCCGCCGCGTACCCCGCGCGGTCGCATTGCTGTTATCATCCCCGCTCACAATGAAGCGGCCGGCGTCGCCGCAACGATTGCCTCGGCGAAAAGCGGTCTTCGCCAAGGCGACCAAGTCCTTGTCGTTGCCGACAATTGCACTGACGCAACCGCCGACGCAGCGCGCGCGGCTGGCGCAGAGGTGATTGAGCGCTTCGACGCCGGCCATCGCGGCAAGGGCTATGCGCTGCAATTCGGCGTCGATCATTTGCGCGCTGACCCGCCCGAAACAGTCGTTTTTCTCGATGCGGACTGTACGCCCGTGGCGGATGCAATCGACAGAATCGCGCGCCTCGCCAGTCTTCACGACCGCCCGGTGCAGGCACTCTACCTTGCCCATGCGGCGGCGGAGGCAGGCCCCGCTTCAGCAGTTTCAGCCTTCGCCTGGCTTTTGATGAACCGTGTACGGATGGAAGGCCTGCAGGCGCTTGGCGGATTCTCGCGGATCACCGGGTCTGGCGCCGCGTTCCCGTGGAAACTGATTTCGACGCGTGTTCTGGCTACGGGCGAAATTGTTGAAGATCTCGCGCTAACGGTGTCGCTGGTCGAAGTCGGCGCCGCGCCCATGCTCGATACCGGCGCTGTCGTGGAAACGACGCTCGCAAGCTCTGCTTCCGGCGCGGCAACTCAGCGCGCGCGCTGGGAACTCGGCTCGCTTCGGCTCGCGCTCCGCAAGTCTGGCGGATTAATGGCCAGCGCAGTGATGGGCAAGCCCAGAAACATGCTGATGGCGCTCGATCTTCTCGTCCCGCCGCTGACGGTCCTTGCCGCTGTGATAGTATGCGGCGTAGTCGCAAGCTTGCCGCTCGCGATTGCCGGCCGTGGCGAAGCCTTCGGATTATTTATGATGGCTGGCCTCTTCTTCGCCGCGGCGGTTTCCGACGCCTGGCATTTTGACGGGCGAAAAGTGCTGCCGCCGGCGGCGCTCGCCGGGCTCTGGCCTTATTTTCTCAGCAAATTGCGCGTCTATGGCGGGGAGGGCCGCAAGTCCGCCCGCGACTGGACGCGCACCGACCGGGGCAAGGACTGATGAGCGCCGCTGTCGTCGCCATCGGGCGCAATGAGGGCGAGCGCCTCATCGCTTGCCTTCAATCGGTTCGTGCCGCGACCTCCGGCCCGGTCGTTTATGTCGATTCAGGATCGACGGACGCAAGCCTCGCAGAAGCCATTGCGCACGGCGCCGCCACCGTCGCGCTCGACATGGCGCGGCCGTTCACCGCTGCGCGCGCTCGCAACGCCGGGCTCGGCAAGCTCAGGGAAAGTGCTCCGGATACGGTCTTTGTGCAATTTATCGATGGCGATTGCGCGCTGGCGCCTACCTGGCTTGATGCCGCGACGGCATTCCTCAGCAAGCATCCCGATGTCGCGGTCGTATGCGGGCGGCGCCGCGAGAGGCGCCCCGAGGTAAGTTTTTACAACCGCCTTTGCGACATCGAATGGGCAACGCCCATTGGCGAAGCGCTCGCTTGCGGCGGCGACGCGCTCATGCGCCGGGAGGCGATCGACAGCGTCGGCGGCTACCGCGAAGACCTGATCGCCGGCGAAGAGCCGGAGCTGTGCGTGCGCCTGCGCGCAAAGGGCTGGCGCATCTGGCGTCTCGATGCGGAAATGACGTTGCATGACGCCGCCATGACGCGCTTTTCGCAATGGTGGCGGCGCGCCGAGCGCGCGGGACACGCCTTTGCCGAGGTGTCCCACCTGCACGCGCGCTCGCCGAAACGGATATGGCGAGCCGAGACGCGGCGCGCGCTTGCATGGTCCGCTATTGCGCCGGTCGCGCTCGCGTTGGCGACAGGCGCGTCACCGCTTTTTCTGGGGCTCCTTGCCGCCTACCCGTTGCAAGCGCTCCGGCTTTATGCGCGCTATCGCTCCGAGGGCGCTGACGCGGCGGCGCGCGCCATGCTGTCGGTCATCGGCAAATTTGCGGAAGCCAAAGGCGCGCTCGCTTTTTACCTGACCCTCGTCGGGGGCCGGAAACGCGTTATTATGGAATACAAATAACACCGCAGCAGCGTTTGCGACGTAGCGCGTGTGAAGTAACGGAGCGAGTGAGCGTGTCCTATTTAGAAATTGTTGACCCCCGTTACGGCCAGTTCGACGCCGCTGCGCTGAGGACAAAAGGGTTGGAACTGCGTGAGACCTACGCAAGCGCGCGCCCGTTTCCGCATATTGCGATCGACGACTTTGTTCCGGCGCCGATCCTCGATCTTTGCCTTGAGCAATTCCCCACCAAAGGCGACCCCGACAGCCGAACCTTCGACCGCGACCAGGAGCGCTTCAAGACGAGCTTCAACCCCGATTTTCTGACGCCGCCGGTGCGCGCGTTCTTCTATTCGTTGAACTCCCGACCGTTTGTTCAGTTTCTGGAGAACCTCTCCGGCATCAAAGGGCTCATTCCCGACCCGTTTTTTGTCGGCGGCGGCTTTCATGAAACCCGCAATGGCGGGCACCTCAGCGTTCACGCTGATTTTAACCATCACAAGCTGATGAACCTCGAGCGGCGGCTGAATGTTCTTATCTATCTCAACCGGAACTGGCGGCTCGACTATGGCGGGGCGCTCGAGCTTTGGGATGAAAAAATGGAAAGCTGCGTGCGCGCGATCGAGCCGGAGTTCGGCCGCTGCGTCGTTTTTTCGACGACTGGCGAGAGCTATCACGGTCATCCTGTTCCGGTCAGCCATCCGGAAAACCTGACGCGGCGATCGATCGCCCTCTATTATTACACCGCGACATGGGACGACGATCAGCGCGCGAAGACCACGCAGTTCAGAGCCCGAAAAGGCACCAAAGACGGCGCGGATTGGCGGGTTCGGCGCGACGAGCTGATTGCGGAATATCTGCCGCCGGTCATCGCAAGGCCCCTCTTGCGATCGGTTCGCGCCCGCGCCAAAATTGCTGGTAACGCCGGACAGTAATGTCTTTCCGGGCGGCCCGGCGCGGTTCTTCAGAATGACAGGGCCGTAATGCCGCCTTGCGCGTTCCCTAATGAATCAGCCCGGTTTTTAGCAGTGTTTTCAGCAACGAATTTTTGATTCAACTGCAAGACTTTTCATCAGGCGATCGCTGCGTCCGGCCTCTTCAGCCAAAGCGCGCCGCCGGTAACGATTGCAGCGGCTGAAAGCAGGTTCAATGAAGATCGCGCCCCTCCTTGCCCAAGCAGACCTCGCCCCGGCTGACCTTGCCCCGGTTGACCTTGATTGGACTGTGATCGACCGCCAGCGCGCGAAGCCGCAAGCCAAACCGCGGCGCACCGGCCGCAAGCTTAAAGGGCAGACTGTTGCCGGCGCCTCGCTGGTTGCGGCCCTGGTCGGCGCGCAGGCGGCGGAGAATGCGGCAGCAAACCTCGACGACGATCAATCGGGGTTTGGCTGGCTCCTGCGTCATGCGCGCATCTGCTCAGGGCGTTTTGCCGCCAGCAGCGCCAATGACGCGGTCGATGCCGGCCATACAGGCGGTTTGGCCGCTGATCAGTATGCAAATTATCCTGGCGCGCGTTTCGGGGCCTTGGCCTCGCATGGACTGGAAGACGGCGCCGGCGCGGGTTTTCGATTTTCGGCCGACGACAGTCCTCTTGCGCGATTCACGTTCGGCAACTTTGAACGCGGCGGCGGCCACGGTCTGTCGCCCTCAGGCCATCGCGGCAGGCCGCCAATCGAGGACCCGGCGGACGCGCCGCCGATCGTTCACGGCGCGCCGGCGTCCGCAGGCGGCGGGCCGGTCAATGCAGGCTCAAGCGGCCACGGCGTGCAGCAACCGGATGGCGGCGCATCAAGCGTCGCTGGCGCCGGTCATGGTGTCGGGCAACCTGGCGCATCTCCGCCGCCATCGGCTGGCGGGCATTCGGGCAGCGCAGCAGTGGGCGCAGCGACGGGCGCCCCAACGGCCGCAGGCGGCGCTGCGCCGCATGTGCTCGACGCATCGATGCTGGCCGATCACGCCGGCATTCTGGATCTCGTTCCGGCCTCCAGCGCAACGCATGTTGCGGTGAGCAATGGCTCGTGGTTCGATCCGGCGACCTGGGCCAATGGCGCGGTTCCGGGAGATGGCGCGCGTGTGCACATCCCGTCGGGCGTATCTGTTGACTATGACGGCCAGAGCCCCGCGTCGATCCTCACGGTACGGATTGATGGCCGCCTCGACTTTGCAACTGGCATCGACACGTTTCTCGAGGTCGATACGCTGGTCGTGACGCCGGAAGGCGCGCTCACCATCGGAACGCAAGGCGATCCCGTGCTGGCCAGCGTTTCCGCTGTCATCCAGATCGCCGACAACGGCCCTATCGATGTCGCATGGGATCCCCGGCTCCTGTCGCGCGGCGTCGTATCGATGGGTGAAATCGAGATCAATGGCGCGCAGAAAGACACGTTCCTCAAAGTCGCCAACGATCCCCTGAAAGGCGACACAACACTGACGCTCGAGGCATTGCCGGAAGGCTGGCAAGTGGGCGACCGCCTCGTGTTGACCGGCACCCACCTCGTGTCAACGAAAGGCACGCCGCAGGGGCAGCCGATCACTGTTGAAACGGAAGACGAGGAACTCATCATTACAGCGATCGACGGCAACGTCATAACCTTCGATCGTCCGTTGCAATATGACCACGAAGGCGCGCGGGCCGATCTGAAGGCGTATGTCGCGAATTATTCGCGCAATGTTGTCATCGAAACCGAAAATGCCGATCAGGTTCCCGTCCATCAACGCGGACACGTGCTCTTTGCGCATTCAGATGACGTGACCGTGCGCTACGCGGAGTTTTCCGAGCTCGGGCGCACCGACAAGTCCGAACGCTCTCTTGATCTCGCCGATGTCAGCGCAGTTCAGTCCGATACGAATATAAAGGGCCGCTATGCGCTGCACATCCATCGCGCCGGCGTTGCGGACCAGGCAGATCCGGTCATTATCGAGGGCGCGAGCGTCTGGGGCTCGCCCGGCTGGGGTTTTGTCCAGCACGATTCGAATGCGATCTTTTCGAATAACGCCGCCTACGACGTATTCGGCGCGGCGTTCGTCGCCGAGACCGGCAACGAGACCGGCCGCTGGGTAGACAACATCGCCATCAAATCGCTTGGCGTCGATCACAATCTGAAAGGCGGCGGCGACATCAATGCGTTCGACCTCGGCCGCACCGGCACAGGCTTCTGGTTTCAGGGCCGGTTGGTAGAGGCTGTGGGCAATGTCGCCGCCGGCGTGCCAAGCGGGGCGGGCTTTACCTATTTTCATCGCGGGCCGGAAGCCGATCTGTTGGCGGTCGATGCGGCAACCGCGGCGCAGGCCGATGCATTGCGCTATCAGGACGGCGTCGACGCCAACATTCCGGCGATCTCGCTATTCTCGGGCAATGAATCGATTGCGACCGAGACCGGACTTGCGGTCGTCAAGGCCAACCCCCGCCAAGGCCACGATATCCGGTCCGTGATCGACGATTTCACGGCATGGGAAGTCGAAACCGGCGTCCATCTTCAGTATACGGGGCATTACACGATTGTCGGCCTCAATGTCGTTGCGACGGATCAACCCGGGCGGCGCCAGTTCGATACGACCGGCGTCCTGCTTGATTCAAACGTCGTTGACGTCGTGATAAACGGCGCGGCGATTGACGGCTTTTACATTGGCGTCGATCAGGTGAAGAATGCGAAGAATGCGCTCTCCTTCCTCAATCGCACCGGCGAATTCGACTATGTTTATATCGACGTCGCCGTAAACGGCGCAGCGATCGATTTCACCAACCGGACGCGGCATGATCGCTTTCTGGATGGCGACGATCTTGTTGCCGGGCGGCTCGATTATCAATCGGCATTCGCTGCGACCCTCATTGCGCGCAGGAATGGCAACTACTCGCTTGACGGCGTCATTACCGACTCGATCGGCCAGCGCGAGGCCAATCCCGATTGGGACCCCAATTCCATCAATGCGCTGGAATTGCGCGGCGCGATCGCGGCGAACGGCGTCTGGACAACGCCGGACGGCCGGCGCGTAACGCTGATCGAAGAATACGTTGCCGATCGCGCGACCGGGGCGCTCGAGAAATTCGGCTTGTTTGTCGAGATCCCGGACCGGTTCCGGTTTCCGGCCGGCGCGAGCGTTGCCGACAACGGCGTACTTGATCTCTCAAGCCGGGCGCCGATTGCTGGCGAGGATGCGGCGTCGGTCCGCGCCGGCGGGGCCGTCACGATCGACGTGCTGGCCAACGACCGCGATCCCGACGGCGACGCAATCACGCTTGACGGCCTTTTTTCGGATCACGGACGCGTCGTCGCCAATGACGACGGCACGGTCACCTATCTCGCCGATGCCGGGTTTTCCGGCGTCGATGTGTTTCACTACTTCGTTCAGGACACGAACGGCGACATCACCAAGGCGCAGGTCACAGTTACAGTCGAGATTTGACCTGCCGCGGTGAGCGCCCCCCATGTCCTTGCCCGTCGCCTTAAGCGCGCTTTAAACGCTTCCTGATAGCACCATCGACGCGTCGGTTGCGGCCTTGCGTATCTAGGCTGTTTCCGGCGCGATTTTCTTTCCCGGTTGCCAACGCCACCTTTCAAATTTTCAGCGAATTCGCCGCGTCTTGAAAGCCGCGCCTTAACCTAATGTGCGTAGGGTCGATTTTGGGGTTTCAGCCCCGGTTATTTTCGGCGAGGGAGGACGCATGCTGGCGTCAATGCGCGTAATTGTCTTTGCATCGCAAAAGGGAGGCTCGGGCAAGACAACCTTGTCCGGCCATATTGCGGTCGAAGCCGGGCGCGCGGGGGCAGGCCCCGTTGCGCTCATTGACACCGATCCGCAAGGATCGCTCGCAAAATGGTGGAATGTCAGGCAAGACCCGCAGCCCGCGTTCATTCAGTCGGTCTTTTCCAATCTGTTCCAGGACCTCGACCGAGCGCGAGACGAAGGCTTCCGCCTTGTCGTTATCGACACGCCGCCAGCGGTGACGCGGGCGATCTCAGAGGTTGTCGGGTTCGCCGATCTCGTGGTTGCGCCGACGCGGCCCTCGCCGCACGATCTGCGCGCCGTCGGCCCGACGGTTGATATCGCGCAGACGCGCAACAAGCCGCTGGTGTTCGTCGTCAACGGCGCAACGCCGAAATCGCGCATCACGTCCGAAGCGGCAATCGCGTTGTCGCAACATGGCACGGTCGCCCCGACGGTCATCCATCACCGCGTCGATTTTGCGGCCTCGATGATCGATGGGCGCACCGTCATGGAAATCGACCCCTACTGCAAATCGGCGCAGGAGGTCAGCGAGCTCTGGCAATATCTCGACCGGCGCCTGAAACGCGCTGAAGGCGGATATCGTCAGGGCGACGAGACCTCCGCCGCATCCGCCATTGCCGCCCAGAACAAGGTGTTCGGCCGCCGCGCCGCCCAATAGGGCCTGCGTTGCTACAGGCGGAGAGCGATGAGCAGAAAATCGGGCGCGCAGGCGGGCGAGAGCAAACTGGAAAGCCGTTTCGCCGCGCTGACCTCAGGGCTGCTCGCCCGCAAGGGGCAGGCGGCGCCGTCAAACTCGCCGATTGCCGACCCGGCGGAGGAAACGGAAGCATTTACGCCCGGCGATGCGCTGATTCCCAGAAAGCTTGCGCCCAAAGATGCGAAGGGTAAAGCCTCCGTACCGGGACTAACGCCGCTGCACAATGCGGCGCGCGCCGTTGCTCAGGCCGTTGCTCAACCCGCCGCGCCGATTGCGCCGGCGCCGCAGCGTCCTTCGTCGCTCCAGACGCCGCCGGCCCCGCCAGCGCCTGCACTCGCGAACGCCAAGTTGCCCATACGTCCTCAGCCAGAGCGCGGCGGCCCCATCCCGGCAGCGCGGCCGCCGGCGCAAAAGCCGCCGCTAAAGGCAGCGGTGCAAACGGCCCCGCCGCCAAAGCCGCTCACAGTCATCAACGAGCGCAGCTACGAAGCGGGCTATCCGGATAATCCAAGCGCCGAAGATATCGCCGCGATGGAGGCCGAGGCCGACGAAGTCGTTTCTTACTTCGAACAGCTGGGAGACGATGCCGCGGCTGGCGGCGACGATCATTTTTTCGACGATGAAGACTTGGCGCCAATATCGCCGTCGCCGATGCGCGATCCGCTCGATGAGCTCGACGACGAGATTGCGGCGCTGAGCAACGCGTCGTCACTCGGCGCGCCGGCGCCTGCGTCCGCGCCATGGGTTGGCGCCAGTACGCCAAAGCCGGCAGCCGGGTCGCCGGTGCGCGCTGGCGTCAGCGCCCAGTTGACCGTGCGGGCGTTCATGCGTTTGTCGCTCGGCGCCGTTGAACTCGATCTCCCGCTGGAGGAGTTGATCGCCGAAGCCATCGAGGAATATCTTGACGCGCGCGGCATCGACAGCCTCGGCGACAACGAGTTCCTCCAGAAGCTGGCCGCGCTGTCTGCTGAAAATCAGCTTGACGGCGTTTGACCCCGGCGCTCCGCCGATCGCACGCGGGCGCGTCAAGGGCTTGATTTTCCGATAAAGGTTCCCGAAGGACAAAGCGGCGCGAGGGTGCGCGCCTGCGCGCGGATGTGGCGCGCCGCCACGGGAGCGTCGATGTCAGCAGGCCGTCTGATCATTCTCACGGTGTCGCTGGCGGCCCTGTGGCTGCTGTGGTCTGGCTA
Organism: Parvularculaceae bacterium; assembly: GCA_046154725.1. Classification (GTDB taxonomy): domain Bacteria; phylum Pseudomonadota; class Alphaproteobacteria; order Caulobacterales; family Parvularculaceae; genus Amphiplicatus. Next base: position 85,790 of record JBJXFO010000138.1, read on the forward strand.
TTTTGACAAGCCGCTGTTGCTCGGTTTCGGCGTTGCGTCTGTCGCCTTGTGCGTTGCGCTTGCAGCACGGGCCGGCGTTCTCGACGGAGAGGGCGTGCCCGATGGCCTGATGCCAAAAGTGTTCGCGTATTGGTGGTGGCTGTTTGTTGAAATTGGCAAAGCGAACTTCGTGGTCGCGCGCCAGGCGCTGGCGGTGACGCCCGCCTTGTCGCCGAAGCTCATCAAGATCGTTCCTCCGACCCGGACATCCTCGGGCCTTGCGACTTTTGCGAACTCGATCACGCTGACCCCCGGCACCGTCAGCGTCGATCTTGAGCCGGGCTACATTCTCGTTCACGCGCTTACCGAGGAATTGGCCGATGAAGCCGCAATCGCCGATATGGGCCGGCGCGTTGCGGCGCTGGAGCGTAGCGGGTCATGATGTTTGCCGTTGCGACCGCCGCAGTTCTTGTCGCCATGGCGCTGGCGCTCGTGCGCGCTGTCGCCGGGCCGACGCTTTACGACCGCGTTCTTGCGGCGAACTCGTTTGGCACCAAAACTGTCATCCTTATCGGCCTCATGGGTTTTCTGAACGGCCGGCCGGATTTTCTTGATATATCGCTCTCGTATGCGCTGCTGAATTTCGCATCGACGATCGCCATCCTGAAATTCTTCCGCTACCGGACATTATCGATTTCGCTCGATCGCGCCGGCGACGTGCCGCCGTTCAAGGAGCGCGCGCCATGACCGTCATCCTTGACCTCGCGCGCGATACCGCGTCCTGGATCTTGTTCATCGTTGGCGGCATCGGCGTTGTTGTCGGCGCGATCGGCATCGTGCGCTTTCCCGATTTTTACACGCGCCTGCATGCGGCCGGCATTACCGATACGGCGGGGGCTGAACTAATCCTGCTCGGCATGATCCTTCAGGCGCCAAACTGGCTGATCGCCGCAAAGCTCATTTTCATCGGGTTCTTTCTGTTCATGACCGGCCCTGCCTCAACGCACGCAATTGCGCACGCTGCCCATGTCGTGGGCTTGCGCCCGCTTCTCGGGCGCGAGTTGAAGCGCGAAGCGGAGCGGAAATGATGGCAGCAGAGCCCGTGGACCCCGCGCTGCAGGCGATTGCCGGCGCCGTCATCGACCTGTCCTTGCTGACGATGCTCGCAGTTGTCGCGTTCTTCATGCTGAAGTCGCGGCATCTGTTTGCGATTGTCATGCTGTCGGGCGTCTACAGCCTTCTTTGCGCCTCGTTCTTTGTCTCGCTAGACGCGGTCGATGTCGCCTTTACCGAAGCCGCGGTTGGGGCCGGCGTTTCGACGGCGCTGATGCTGGGCGCCATGCTTTTGACTGTGCGCCGGGAAAAGCCAATCCGCGCGCCGCGCCGGCGGGTTGCAACGATCGTTGTCGCGTGTGTCGGCGTTGCGCTCATCTACGCCACTCTGGATATGCCAGCTTATGGCGACCCCAACGCACCGGCCAACTCCTATATCGGCGCTGTCTATGTTGCGCGGACAGCGCAAGAGATCGAAGTGCCGAACATTGTGACGGCCGTGCTTGCAAGCTATCGCGGCTTCGACACGCTCGGCGAGACGATGGTGATCTTCACCGCAGGTCTCGGCGTCATGCTGCTGCTCACCTTTGGCGGCGACCGCGGCGGCGCCAAGATCGAGGACGCGCAGCCGCCAGCGAAAGACGCGTCATGAGGGACGAGCACCTGATCCTTCGCGTCGTCATCAAGATCATGTTCGCGCCGATTCTGTTATTTGCGCTTTACGTGCAGTTTCACGGCGATTATGGCGCCGGCGGCGGGTTTCAGGCCGGCGTCATCTTCGCGGTTGCCTATATTCTGCACGCGCTCGCCATGGGCCTCGATGCAACGCGGCGCGTTCTTCCCGCCAGCGCGTTGAAAGTCATGATGGTCGTCGGGTTTTTGTTTTACGCCGGCACGGGCGTCGCAACGATGCTGCTCGGCGGCAACCTGCTTGGGTACGATGTCCTCGATCCGCAATCGACGCATCACGCGGGGCAACATTACGGCATTTTGCTCGTCGAGTTCGGCGTCGGCATGGCGGTCGCCTCGACCATGCTGATGATCTTTTATCACTTTGCCTGCCGCGAACCCGAAATCCGCGACGAGGACTGGTGATGGACATCCTCGGCTTTGCGCTTGAGCGCTACAATTACTGGATCTTCGTCACGCTGATGATGATGGGCCTCTACATCGTCATCGCGCGCAGCAACCTCATCAAAAAACTGATCGGCCTCAATCTTTTTCAGACGTCGGTGTTCATCTATTATATCTCGATCGGTAAGATCGCCGGCGGCACGGCGCCGATCTATTTGCCGGACGATCTTAAAGATCGCGCTGGCGAACACGCGGCAATCGCCCTGCCGGGAAAGCCGCCGCTCGGCGCCGGCGCGCTCTTTGCTGATCCCGCAACCGCGACCGGTTTCGACCTCGCCGGCACAAACTACGCCGCGCTGACAGCGCCGGCGGCCGCGGCCCCCGTTGCTACCGAGATTATTTACTCCAATCCGTTGCCGCACGTGCTGATCCTGACAGCGATCGTCGTTGGCGTTGCGACGACCGCGGTGGGGCTTGCGCTCGTTGTGCGGATTCGGGAGGCCTACGGAACAATTGAGGAAGACGAGCTTGAGGCGGCCGACAACATTGCCGCGTTCGGCGCCGTTAAGGATATAGGGCTTGTCGGCGGGCCTCTTAGCCGAAAGGCCGGCGCGTGAGTCTCGCCGCGCAGCTCCCTGTCCTGCCGATCATTGTCCCGCTGATTGCAGCGCCGTTGAGCATTTTGATGCCGTCAGGGCGCATGCCGTATCTGTGGGCTTGCGCCGTCGCGGCATGCGCCTTCGCGGCCTGTGCCGCGATCCTTCATGCTGTCGCGACGCTGGGGCCGATTTCCTATCATCTCGGCGACTGGGGCCCGCCGATCGGTATCGAATACCGCATCGACCTTGCCAACGCGCTGGTGCTGACGCTCGTTTCCGGCATTGCAGCGCTCGTCATGCCGTTTTCATACGCGAGCATCAAAACCGAGATCGATCCGCGCCAGATCAATCTCTTCTATGCGATGCTGCTTATCTGCATGACCGGGCTCCTTGGCGTCACCATTACCGGCGACGCGTTCAACGTCTTCGTCTTTCTCGAAATTTCGTCGCTGTCGACCTATACGCTGATCGCGCTCGGCGCCCGCAAGGACCGGCGCGCGCTGACCGCCGCCTTCAATTATCTCGTGATGGGAACAATCGGCGCGACGTTTTTCGTCATCGGCCTTGGCCTCCTTTATCAGGCGACTGGCACGCTCAACATGGCGGACCTGAAAATTCAGCTTGCCGGCAACGACAACCGCATGGTGCAGGCCGGCTTTGTGTTCATCCTCGTCGGCATGGGGCTGAAGGCCGCGATGTTCCCGCTGCACCTCTGGATGCCAAACGCCTACACATATGCGCCATCGGCCGTTTCCGTCTTTCTCGCGGCGACCTCGACGAAGGTCGCGGTCTACGTGCTCATCCGCTTCATCTATTCGGTGATCGGCGTCGATTTCGCCTTCATCGCCGCCGCATTCGATTTTGTCATCGCGCCCTTGGCGATTTCCGGAATGGTCTTTGCCTCGCTGATTGCGGTCTTTCAGTCCGACGTAAAACGGATGCTCGCCTATTCGTCGGTCGGGCAGATCGGCTACATGCTGCTCGGCGTCTCCTTCGGCACCGAGAACGGCTTGGCCGCAAGCCTTGTCCATCTCTTCAATCACGGGCTGATGAAGGGCGCGCTCTTCATGGCGGTCGCCGCTGTCGTCTTGCGCGTTGGAACGCACCGGTGCGAAGGGTTTGCAGGGCTCGCCCGCCGCATGCCATTTACCGCGGCGGTTTTCATCGTCGCCGGCTTGTCGCTGGTCGGCACGCCCTTGACGGCGGGGTTTGTGTCGAAATGGCAGCTGCTGTCGGCGGCGTTTGATTCGGGCCGCGCCTGGGCCGGATTCCTGATTGTCGCCTCGTCGCTTTTTGCGGTGATCTATGTCGGGCGGATCATAGAATTGATGCTGTTGCGACCGGCGCCCGCATACGAGATGACCAAAGGCGCGGTCAGAGAGGCGCCGCTGTCGATGCTGATCCCGATGGGCGCGCTGGTCGCCGCGATCATCTATCTCGGCATCGACGCCAATTTGATGGTCGGCCTTGCCGAGCGCGCGGCCGCCACCCTGATCGCGGGCGGCTCATGATATCGCCGGGTCTCGCCATTATATCGTCGATTGCTCTCCCGCTCGCGGGGTTTTTCGCCATCTGGCTTTTCGGCCGCGCGCCCAATCTGCGCGAAGCGGCGACGCTGGCGACCGGCGTTGCCCTCATCGCCCTGACTGCAATCGTTTTTTCCGCCGTCGGCGACGGCGCGCGCCCCGGTTTTGTGGCGATCACGGTTGTTGGCGGCCTCGCGATCGAATTTCGTGCAGAACCCTTGGGCGCGATGTTCGCGTTGCTCGCGAGCGTCCTCTGGCTCGTCAATTCGCTGTATTCGATTGGCTACATGCGCAGCCATCATGAAAAGCACCAGACGCGCTTTTACATGTGCTTTGCGATCGCCATCGCCTCGGCGATGGGTGTTGCCTACGCCGCCAATCTTTTCACCCTGTTTATCTTTTACGAGGTGTTGACCCTATCGACGTTTCCGCTGGTCACGCACAACGGTGATGCCGCCGCGCGCAATGGCGGGCGGGTTTATCTCGGTTTGCTGCTTGGCGCCTCGATTGCGTTTCTGTTGCCGGCCATCGTCTGGGTCTATGCGCTGGCTGGCACGACCGACTTTACGCCGGGCGGCATCCTCAACGCATCGGTCGATAAGGCGGGCCCCGTTCCGGCGATCCTCCTCGGCCTGTTCGCCTTCGGCTCTGCGAAGGCCGCGCTCATGCCGCTGCACGCCTGGCTTCCCGGCGCCATGGTTGCGCCGACGCCGGTCTCGGCCTTCCTGCATGCGGTGGCCGTCGTGAAGGCGGGCGTTTTCGCCGTGTTGAAGATCGCCGTCTATATTTTCGGCATCGACTTTCTCGCCGAGACGCACGCGGGCGCGCCCTATCTTTGGATCGCCGCCGCCTCAATTCTCCTCGCGTCGGCGATTGCCATGGGCAAGGACAATCTGAAGGCGCGGCTTGCCTGGTCGACCGTGTCACAGCTTTCCTATGTGACGCTTGGCGCCATGCTTGCGACTTCCATGGGCGTGATGGGTGGCGCGATGCAAATCGCCATGCACGCTTTCGGCAAGATGACGCTCTTCATGTGCGCCGGCGCCATCTACGTCGCCGCGCACAGGACGCTTGTGTCGGAGCTGCGCGGGCTTGGCCGAACGATGCCGATTACGTTCATCGTGTTCTTCATTGGCGCCATGTCGATTGTCGGCCTGCCGCCGCTTGGCGGATCGTGGCCGAAGTTTTTTCTGATGCTGGGCGCTGCCGACACGGGGCAACTGGCAATCATCGCCGTCCTGATCGTCTCCTCGCTTCTGAATGTCGTCTACCTGTTGTCAATTCCGGCGCAGGCGTTTTTTCTGGAGGCGGCGCCGGCAGGACAGAAAGCGGCGGGTGCGGGCAGCTGGGCCGTCGACTGGCGCAATCTCAAGGAGGCGCCGCTTTTATGCCTCGCGCCGCCGGTCATGACCGCGACGGCGGCGGTCTTCCTCTTCTTTCTCGCTGACCCTCTTTATACGTATCTTTCACCCATACTGGAGACGGGTTGATGGCGGAACCTGCTGGCGGAGACGACCCCAAGGGCTGGGCTGACAGGCCGGCTTTCCGCCGCGCTTTTCTTGGCGCGCTGATTGTCGCGGGGATTGGCGCGGCGCTCGCCGGCTTTGTCCCGGCGTTCCGGAAGGACGAGCCGCACTTCGCCGTCGAGGGGCTCGGCGTCTTCTTTGCCATTTATGGCTTTGCCGCCTTCGCCTTCATCGTGCTTGCCGGCCAGCACTTGAGACGCCTTGTTGCGCGCAAGGAGGATTACTATGACGAGCGCGAATGACCTTCTCGCCGCCCTTAGCGCCAATCCAGCCGCGATCCTGTTCGCCGGCGCTGGGCTCGGCGCTTTTATTCCGAATGGGTTTGCCAGTTTGCGGCGGCCGCTCATGTTGCTCTTCCTCGCGGCGAGCGCTTTTCAACTCCACCGCCTCGGGCTTGGCAATTACGGCCAGCTGACAATTTTCGGCGAGCCGGTGACGATGGTGCGCCTCGACGCCATGGCGCGTCTCTTTGCGATCGTCTTTCACATCGCGGCTGCGCTCAACATCATCTACGCATGGCGCTCGCGCGACCGGCTGCAGGACTTTGCCTCGCTCGCCTATCCGGCTGCGGCGCTTGGCGGCGTCCTCGCCGGCGATTTGGTCACGCTGTTTGTCTGGTGGGAAATCGCGGCAATTACTTCGGTGTTCCTGATCTGGGGGCCGGGCGCGCGCGCCAATTTCGTCAGCGGCATGCGCTATCTGACGATCCAGGTTCTGTCGGGCGTTCTACTGCTCGCCGGGCTCGCGCTCGTCTGGCGTGAGACAGGCTCGCTTGCGTTCGGCGAGATTGGCTTGCGCGATGCGTCAGGCGCGATCAAGCCGTCGGGCCTCGTCATGCTGCTCGCGTTCGGCATCAAGGCGGCGTTTCCGCTTCTCCACAACTGGGTGCAGGACGCGTATCCGAAAGCCTCGTTCGCCGGGACGATTGTCCTTTCTGTCTTTACGACGAAGCTTGCGGTCGCAAGCCTTGCGCGCGGCTTTCCGGGCACGCAGGAGCTGGTTGTCATCGGCGCAGTGATGACGATCTTCCCGATTTTCTTCGCGCTGATCGAAAACGACCTCAGAAAAGTGCTCAGCTATTCGATCAACAACCAGGTCGGGTTCATGGTGATCGGCATCGGCTTTGGCACCGCCGCCTCGATCAACGGCGCGGTCGGCTACGCGTTTACCAACATCATCTTCGAGAGCCTTCTGTTCATGGCGGTTGGCGCGGCGGTTTATCGCACAGGCACGTCAAAGGCGACCGAGCTTGGCGGGCTCTACCGGACGATGCCGGCAACGATGGTTTTCTGCCTTATCGGCGCCTTGTCGATTTCAGCATTTCCGGGCTTTGCGGGGTTTGTCACCAAGGGCCTCATCATCGATGCGGCGGGCGAGGCGAATGCGTTTGTCATCTGGCTGGTCTTGTTGTTTGCCTCGGCCGGCGTTCTCGAACACGCCGGCATCAAGATTCCCTATTTTACCTTCTTTGCTCATGACAGCGGCAAGCGCCCGCGGGAAGCGCCGCCGGAAATGCTGCTCGCCATGGGCATTTCCGCGTGTCTGTGCATTGCGATCGGCGTTTATCCGGCGCCGCTCTACGCGCTGATGCCCTTCCCCGAAGCAATTGCCGGCTATCATCCCTATGCCGCCTATCATGTCGTTGAACAGCTTCAGTTGTTGGTCTGGGCCGTCATCGCATTCGCGGCGCTGATCGTCTTCAGGCTCTATCCCGCGGAAGTCGCCTCGATCAATCTCGATACGGACTGGTTTGCGCGCGTTCCGGGCCGCGCGCTTCTTGGCTGGGCAAATGCGGCGGCGGGCGCCGTCTGGCGCCTCGGCTGGCGCGCGGGCACGGCGCGTTTGCGGGCGAGCGTCCATCGTATTTATGCACTCAACGGACCTGAAGGCGCACTCGCGCGCAGCTGGCCAATCGGCTTCATGGCGCTCGCCACCGCGATCGTCCTCGGCGCGGCGCTCCTCATCGCCTTTGCCGCTTCCGCGTTTTATTGACGCAACGCGGCAATTTTCATTTACGTTATCCCGGGGCCGGTGCGAGGCATCGCGCCATTAATCCGTATGCGTAACGTTAAGTCTTCACCCGGCATTTACCGTGTTGATGAAAGTTATCCGACACTTCAATTCAAGTTTTAGACTTGGCGCCGGAAGTTGGTCCTTGGATGGGGGATTGCCGGATGGCGGAGTTCGAGTGGGGCGGGGGCCTCTCGGCCTTTTATACAACGAAAATAGTCGCTGCGGCGCAGGATGTCGCGTGCAGGGCCTGCAGCGTCGATCGCGACGATCTCGCAACGGAGGCGCGGAAGTCGAAGGTTGCGTTTGCGCGGCAGTTGTCAATGTACCTCTGCCATGTCGTCGCCAACATGTCGCTGCGCGACATCTCGGGCGCATTTGGCCGCGACCGGACGACCGTCAGCCACGCGTGCCATGCGATCGAGGACCGGCGCGAGTGCCCGACCTTTGACCGGCAGATCGACTTTCTCGAAAAAGAATTGCGCGCCTGCATTCGGGGCATTGTCGACGACGCCATGGCGACCGGCCCCCCGATCGTCCGCAAGCACCTTCGCTTTGTCTCCTGATTAAGGCGTGGCGCTTTGTGCAATCGCGCGAATGCGCTGAACCATTGAGGCAAGACCATTCGAGCGCTGCGGCGTCAGATGCGCGGAAAGGTCGAGCGGCGAAAGCTCTGCTTGCGCATCGATCTGGAGAATGGCGTCTGGCGTCTTGTCCGAATACAGCGCCAGCAACACGGCAACGAGGCCTTTGACGATATGCGCGTCGGAATCGCCGGCGAACGCGATGCGGCCATTCGCGGCGCCGGCGTCAAGCCAGACCTGACTGGCGCAGCCGCGGACTTTGTGGGCGTCATCGCGCTTTTCCTCAGGGTACGCAGGAAGAGCGCGGCCAAGATCGATCAGATATTTGTAGCGATCGTCCCAGTCATCGAGGAACGCAAAATCGGCAACAATGTCGTCGAAGGACTGCATCCGCCTTCGATAGGAGCGGCAGTCAGCGCCCGCAAGCGCCGGGCGGCCGCACCCCTACAAGAGGTCAACCGCGTGCGCCTTCAGCGCGTCCAGCGAAGCGACTGCGAGAGTTTTCTCGTGTGTCGCCCCAAGCAACAGTTTGGGCGCTTTGCCTGCATCGAACGCTTCCTTCCAGCGCATCGCACAAAGGCACCAGCGATCGCCCGCCTTCAGGCCCGCAAATCCGTATTCGGGCCGCGGCGTCGACAGATCGTTGCCGCGCGCCTTCGAGAAGTCGAGAAAGCCTTCGGTCATGATGGCGCAAACTGTGTGAAGCCCTGCGTCCTGCGGCCCGGTATGGCAACAGCCGGTCCGGAAAAAGCCCGTGACAGGATTGTCGCTGCACAGCGACAGCGCGCCGCCCAGCACATTTTTCTGCTGCCCGCCGCCGCCGCCGCTATCGCTTGCCCGAAACGCCATTGGTTCATGCGTGCTGTTACGGGCGCGTCTTACCGCAGCCGCCCGCGAACAAAAAGGGCCGCCCGTCGCGGGGCGACCCTTTGCGCCATAACGCGGCCAGACGCGGCTATTTGCCGACGCTGGCAACCCAGCCGATGCAGCCCGACACATCGTTGAGGCCGTGCTCGCCAAGGCAGAACGCTTCCTCATAAGGCGCGCGTGTCGCGGCGATGCATTGACGCAAGGTCAGCGCAGCGAAGGAAAGGCACTGGTCCGATTTGTCGTTCTTGGCATAAATGCCGACCGTCTTCTCGCTGACGCCGCTCACCGCATAGCGCGCCGCCAGATTGAGGACCCGGTTCATGATGACCTCGGCATTGCCTTCGCTCATGCGGCCAGCGCCGGCAGACGGGCCCCATTCGGCGCGCCACGGCGCGTCCGCGCTTGCGAGCGAGGGCGAGGTGACGCCCTTGTCAGTCGTTGCCGCCGGGGCCGGCGTCGTTGCGGTCGAGCGCGAGCGGGCAAAGGCGTCCGCGTCCGTCAGGCGCGCGGCGCTCGCGGGGATCTTCGCGACGCCCCATTTGGTTTTCTGCATCGCATAGGCTTGGGATTTGAAGGCCTCGCCGAGCGTCGTGAAGCGGGCGGCGTCTTGCGTCGTCATCGCGAGCACGCGGGCGACCGCATCATTGGCGCCGGCGAGCGTGCGCGGGTAGGCGGGATCGGCGGCCAGTTGCGCGAAAAAGGCATCGGCGCCGGCAAGCCCGTTTTTGCCCTTTTTCTTTGCCGCCACAGCCTCTTCTAGCGCTTTGCGAAAAGCTGGCGTATCGGCCGCGACGAGCGCTGCGTAAGCGACCCAGCCCGACGACATGGCTTCCGAATTGTGCGCCGAAAGGCGCCGGTGCGCCTCGCGCGTCGTCTCGGCGCTGGTGAAGGGAATGGCTTCGATCGCCGCAACGTCCTCGCGGAACCGGACATAGTCGGACGCTGCGCGCTCAAGCGCCGCGTCGCGCGGCTGCGCCAGCGATTCGGCGGAAACGCCGGTCGTCGCGGCAAAGGCAAAGAACGACGCCGCTGCCGCCATCGCGCCGCCGATCCGGCGGGCCGGGGCCGTCGTCGTCAAATTAAATGCAAGCCTTGTCGCTCGCCTCGCGGCCGCAGCGTCCTGACGCAACATGATGTGCTCCCGATTGATCACTCCCGGTCGATTGTCCGGGGTGACGCGGTCCCTGCCTGCTCGCGGGGCCTCAAGAACCCCGCCAGCGCCCAATGTTATCCGTGCTGCCGCTTAACCGGCGTTTGGGGATACTAGCGACATTCAATGCAAATTCGAGACGTTAATCGCGCTGGCGCCGCTGAAATTCGTTCAAGGGTTGACGGGGCGCCCGCTGGCGCGCTGCTGGCCCGCAGGCTTGCCCGATTGACACTCGTTTCGGCGAAGAATCGGCGGATCGTCCGCCTGTGAACGCCGCGTGTTCAGCATTTGTTAACAATGTCACTCACACATCAACGCGAGAGTAAAAGCGCTTGTTAACCGGACTTTCGAAACCCTTGACGCGCCGGCCCGGGCATTTTGGCAATCGGCAGGCCGTCAGTACGGACGACATTTTTATGGGCGTTCAGACATTTTTTGCACAGGTTGGGCGCGCAATTGCCGACGTGCTGGCCGGCCCCTCGTTCCGCGGTTCGGATAACACAGCAATTGCGCGGGTCGCCCGCGACGGGACGATCCTCAGTCTTAGCGCGGGGGCGGCCCGCCTTCTTGGCGAAGCGCACCGGACCGACCGGTTTGCGGCGCTGTTTAACATCGACGATCGCGACCGGGTCGAGGCGGCGATCAAGGCGGCCGGTGCGCGCCGGCTGGATGTCAGGGCCCGTCGTCCGGGCGGCGGCGAAGGCTTTGCCGAGTTGATCTTCGAGCCCTGCGGCCATGATCTCTGGATCGTCCTGATCATCGACCGGGCGGGCGAGCGGCGCGCTGGCGCAACGCGCGCGCTCGAGTCGGAGCGGGCCCGCATCACCGCTGACGACAGCGCCGCAATGCTTGCCGATCTGTCGCACGAGATGAGGACGCCCCTGAACGCTGTCATCGGTTTTGCCGAGACAATTGAGCGCGAGACATTCGGGCCGATCGGCCATCCGAACTATGCGCAGTATGCCGTTCATATCCGCATGGCGGGGCGTCATCTGCTCGATCTCGTCAATGTCGTTCTGGACCTCTCGCGCGTTGAGGCCGATCGCTATGTGCTGACGCGGGTCGAGCTTGATCCCGGCGCGATTGCGCGCGAATGCGCCGGGCTGATGAGCCAGGCGGCAGCGTCCGCCGGGCTGACCCTCAGGACCGAAATCGCCGCGGATCTGCCCCGATGCCGGCTCGATCCGCGCGCGCTCCGGCAGATTCTCATCAATCTGTTGTCAAACGCGATCAAGTTCACCAGCGACGGCGAAATCCTGCTGTCGCTGGCGCAACGCGGCGGTGAGATCGTTTTCGTTGTGAAGGATGACGGCGTCGGCATGAGCGCGGAGGCGCTGGATAAGATCGGCGCCCGGTTCACCAGCGCACAAGTCGCCGGCGTGCGCGGGCAGGGCGGCGCCGGGCTTGGCCTGTCGCTCGCGATGTCGCTTGCAGAACTTCATGGCGGCGCCATCGATCTTGCGTCTGCGCCGGGCGAAGGGCTGCGCGCCGAAGTGCGCTTGCCGATCGAACCGGCTGTGACGCTTGCGCGCGGGCGCTCGCGCGCCATGCTGAACGTTGCGGCCGCGCACCCCGCGCCGGCGGTCAAACCGCTGCAATTGACCGAGCTTGATCGCATCAAGGCGCGCCGCCTCACCCGCGCAGACGCGGCCTGACCGGGAAGGCGCCGCGCCTTGCTGTCTGCGTCTGCGCATTGCAAGCTTTCACGGTGAGCGAGCCGCGTCTCAAAACTGAAATCCGCGTCGCCGCGCAATTGCGGCGCGCGTCGGCCGCTGGCGCCTTTGCAACGATTGCGAGGCGCGGCGACGCCGACGCCGGCGCGATGGCAATCAAGGTTTATCTTGGCGCGCGGCGCGCGCGCCTGTTCGTCGAAGCGCGGGGGCATGCCGGCGAACCCGTCTGGCGTGAACCCTTGGGGGGCGAGGCCGACGAAGCCGAGATTGACCGCTATCTTGAAAAAGAGATCCGCTTCGATCGCGATCTCTGGGTTGTCGAAGTCGAAGACCGCGAAGGGCGCGCGTTTGTCGATTGACGCGCAGTCTCGAATACGCCCGTCAAAGCGCGCCTTCCTCCTTGTCGGCCTTGACCTCGTCATCGACGCCCGAGCGGTTCGAATAAAATGTCAGCCCCATCAATCCGACGCCGAGCGCAATCGCGCCGAGGGTTCCAAGGACCATCGCCAGATTGACGTGCACGCCGGCCCCCAGAAAATCGAATCGCGCCACCGCGACGATGGTCGCCGCCGCGGCCGCCAGCGCAACCCCCGCGATGACCGCAAACCGGCGCGCGTCCGCAAGCGCATGGTTGCGCCGTATCTGGCGTGGCGTTGGCGAAACGTCGTCGGTCATGGGGTTGGCTGTCCTTCGGGGCGGCGATTGTTACTGTGTCCAATTATGGCGCAATCCTGGCCGGATACGATGCTAATTCGGCCTTAATCAATCTCCATCTTCGACCCATCGGCCGGGGCAATTGGCTAGGAGATTTAGAAATGATTTCTTTCGTGAAACATGTTGCGGCAATCGCGCTGGGGCTGGCGACACTCGGCGGGGCGTCGGCTTTCGCAGACGACGACGATAACTACCGGCGCGGCAACGGCAATGACCGTTACGACGACCGTTATGACGACCGGCGCGGCGACGACCGCTATAGCGACAACCGGGGCCGCGGCCGTCCGGCGCAGTGCAATGACGACCACGATCACCGCTATCACCAGCGGGACTATTACAACTATTACCCGAAGGACCGCTATTACAATGCGGACCCGGAGTTCTCGATCTCGCTGAGCTTCGGCAAAGGCGGGTCTTATGATCGCGGCGGCCGTTACAATGATCGCCCGTATTATGACCAGCGCGGCTATCGCGACAGCGGGCGCGTCGTCAATCGCGACGTCTACCGCATTCGCGGCTATCGCGCAGAAGCGATCCTTGTTGAAGAGGCGTTCTACAATCGCGGCGGCTCGAACCTCGTCTGCACGGTGACGGCGCGCGGCCCTGACGCCCGCTACGTTCCCTATGGCGAGCTTCGCCGCATCGCCAACCGCGCCTGCTCGCGCCGGTCGGACATCCGCATCTACGCCTAGCCTGTTTTAAGCATCGTTGCGCCCGCCGCCGGTACACGGCGGCGGGCGTTGATGCGCGTGTAACCGGCGTCACGGTTGAAAGCGGCGGCGTGTGCCACGCCAACGCGCTCAATCGGTGAAGGGCTAACGCTGCATGACGCTGCGCGAAGATATCGTGTTGGCCTGGGAAACACTCGCTCCCGAAGTTCGCATTCTTGAGACGGTCGCGTCCTGCTCGCCGCTCGGGCGGGAGGAGTTTGCGCGGCGCGTGCGCTCCGCGCGAACGCTCGGCGATCTCAATCTGACGGACGAAAGATGCGAAAAACTGCTCCGGCCCCGGATTAATCGCGATTTTTTGAAGAAGGCGCGCCTGCCGCGCCTGCGCCCCGGCGCTATTGGCGCTGACGCTCCTGTTGCAGCGATTGTTGCGCACGGCCTTGGCCCTGCCGCCGCGTCAAAGCGCCTTTAGCGACGCGCCGCCGCCACACGCTCGGCGATCGAGTGCATGCTGGCGGGTTTGGGGCGTTCGGCGGCAACGGCTTCGGACCGGACGCGCCAGAAGCGCATGACGCGCTCGGCAGCTTCCTGCGGCACTTTCAGGTATAATTCGAGCACGCGCATCGATTTCTGCTGATCTTCTATGCCGTTCTGCAGACCGAAGATGAATTTGGCGAAGGTCGACCGCTCAAGGCTTGCGGCTCTGCACGCGATCGCCAGCGACTCGTACGACCTGTCCGACAAAATGCGCTGCGCGGTCGAAGGGTCGACGCCGACATAGTGGGCAAAGCACAGCAAAAATTCGGCCGAGCGGCGATGCTCGATCAGGTCCTTCAGCAGGTTCTCGTTCAGCGAGTTCGTGCGAATTTTCGCCTCGACGAACTTGCGGGCGTCTGAAAGCTCCTCGCTCGCGTCTTCGATTGCCTGCCTCAGAATGCGCACGCGGTTGCCCTCGATCGCCTCATCGATGAGCGCGGGGTCAAGGAGGTCAGAGCGCTTCAGAATCTCACGCTTCAGCGCCGACGACACGAAGAAATACATCTGTGTCAACAAATTCGGCGGCAAGTCATAGCGCTCGGTCAGCGGCGTTTGCAGGTCGGGGATGACGCGCGAGTGCTCGACCAGCTTGGTGATCGTGTCACCGGTAAAGCGCGCGCCCTGATTGCTGGCGAGCGTGACGAGCACATCCTTGTCGCCGCGCTCGACGAGTTCGGCGGAGACCGATTCCGGCACTTCGCGGCGGCGCGAGATGGCCTTCATGTGCTCCTGCGTGCGCTGGCGCACGACCTTGATCAGGTCATCCTCGCTCAGCGCCGCGCTGCGTTCGAGGATCGGTTCGGCTACGGAGATCTCGTCATGCGCAAGCTGGCGCACGAGATTGCGCGGCGCATTCGGCACGTCGGCAAGCTTTTCGGCGATTTCAGCGCGCAGGGCGATTTCAACGGATTCCGTCACCTTCGAAAGGATGACGTCGAAATGCTGCATCTCGGCCGAGGTGTAGCGATCAGGCGCCGCCATGAAAACGTCGGTGATTTCGCGCAGCAGATCGGCGCGCTTCTCGGTTGACCCCTCGCGCGCAACATCGATGAGCAGTTTGAGGCGCGAAACGCCCCCGGCTTTGGCAGCCGCCGTTTGGGTCGGCATACGCTGTTATTCCCCTAACCAGTCGCGCCATCTTGCCCGAGCACCCGTAAAGATTTTGCTGAGGATGCGGCGCGCGCGCCAGTTTCAGCCGCGCAAGCGCCCTTGCCGCGCCCCGCCCTTGCCGCGACACGATCGCGGGTTAATAAACTCCTCGCGCGCACCAAAAGGGGAAATGCCGATATGAAAGCCAGTGTCGTCCTTCTCGCCGCCGGCCTGGCGGTTTCGGGCTGCGCCTCGACGGGCGGCGGGCCGGGACCCGCCAATTTCGCGATGGCGTCCGCGCTCGGCGCCGGCCTTGCGGCCGCGGATGCGCGCGCGCTGTCGCCGGCTTTCGTGCAAGCCTTGGACGCTGGCGCCGCTGGCGAGCGCTTCGACTGGAAGGGCGCTGGCGCTAGCGGCTGGGTCAAAGCGCGCGAGCCGCGCCTCGGCAATCTGAAGGCCGACGAGAACGACCGCCCGCCAATGCCGGCAGGGCTCGCGCTGGGCGAGCTTTTCGAAACCGAACAGGGCCTCTACGCGCTGACCCGCAACGCCAATGCGCGCCTTGGTCCGTCAACGGAGCATCCCATTCTGGAACAGCTCATTTCCGGAACGGGCGTCATCGTCATTGGCAAGGTCGTCGGCAAGCCGTGGATGCTGGTCGAAGAAAGCGGCCGGGTTGCCGGCTATGTCAGCGACACCTTGATGATCAAGGCGCCGGGAACCGAACTTGAACTCGCCGGCGGCCCGCGCAAAGCCGCCGTCTATTGCCGTGGCTATGAACAGCGCCTCGCCGTCGGCGGACAGTCCGACACGTGGCAGGGCGTTGCCTGCCGAGAGAACGGCCGCTGGGTGCTGAAAGCGCAGCCGGATGCGGGGCCGGTGAAGTTGTTTTAGGGCGATCCGGACGACGCCCCAACTGCTCGCGCAGTTTGATCGGGGGGATATAGCCTGCAACCAGCTGGATTATTCAGTATTAACGCCGCTGATTGTGTCACGTCGTAGGGGTCGCCAGATCCGCCCTTGGCGGTATAATGTTCCTCATACAACGCATCAGAGAAGTCGAGATGGGCCTTTGCATCGACCTCATTGATCGTGATTGTGGAAATCAGCGTCGCCAACTCGCGATCTTTCTCTTCGTCCGTTGCGGTTGCCTTCGCTTTGTCGATTTGATCTCGAATGTGTTCCAAGCGTTTCCCACGAAGCGCCTTGTTCAGATCGACGTCGTTGCTGCAACCCTTCCATTCCCGCTGGCTTGATTGGACGATCAGGTAAAGCGCATCGAGGGGGACGGACTTGCGCTTTTCGAGCGAAGCGCAGACGGCTGCAGTCCTAAGCGACCCTTTGAGCCGTTTTAGCGCTTCATTTTCCGAAATGCCCCTAAACGACGTCCCAACTGCGCGGCCGCACGTGTCTACGCCGGTAGGATTGCTCGAATGCGTAGTGATGGCATCAATCGGGCAAACGACGTCCTGAACGACCGTCGCCGCTTCGCCGACATTGCTCTGACACTCCGCAAGCGACTCCCGCTGAAGCTTTCCCTCGTGAAAGAAGAAATGCCACGCAATCTTCGAATAGGTCAATTTGAGGTCTTCGTGAGAAATGTCATTGTAATTGATGACCCGCAATTCGCTGAACCAATGCCGCTCGCGATCGATAACTCGCTCAACGGCTGAACCGACAATGTTGGCGGTCATGAACAAGGAAAACGCTGCAAAAAAACACCACAGAAAAAGGGCTTGAGGAGCGTCCTTCAGCGTAACCTTGTCTCCGAACGCGACGGGCTTGTTATAAATGTCATCGGCGAAGGCTCTGATCCAGAACACGCCAACCGCTGCGGCCGACGCGCGAAAAAATTCACCCAAAAGTCCAGACTCGATCGCCGGACCAAGCAGCGGCGCCGTCGTCGGCGCCAGCGAAGCAACCAAGTTAACCCGTCTTATTCACCGTAGGATAGCGTAATGACCCGATTGCTGGA
>JBJXFO010000141.1:0-12929 GCA_046154725.1 Parvularculaceae bacterium
TTTCCGGGGTACGGCGTCGGTGCGACGATCAAACTCGGCGATCCGCTGCTGACGGAGCGTTTGAAGCAAGGCTCAGAACTCAGCCGCGCGTTCATGATCAACTATAATCTCTACCGGCACTATTTCCAGCTGATGTCGATGGGCCGGTGGCGGGCGCTGAACTAAAGCGCGGGGGATCGCTTCGAGCCCGTCATTCCGGGGCCGGCGCAGCCGGAGCCCGGAATCCACGGCGAGGCAGGGGACGAGTTGCGACATAGACCCCGGGCCCGCGCGAAGACTCGCGCCCCGGGGTGACGAGATTAAGAGAGTCGATTCCCGAGAGAAGGGAAAACCGATCTGCAAAGTCGAGGCGCCGCGCAAAACACTCCGTGTACAGAACCGGAGTTTCGAGCCGCACGGCTCACGCGCAATCGCCTTCCAGTGCGGCGATCCAGTCCGCAATCAGCTTGACGCCTTCCATATGCGTCACGGCGCGCCCGAGTTCGGGCATCATGTGGCCGGGCTTTGTCGTCTCGAGGCGATAAACGAAGATCGATTGCTCCGGCTTGCCGGGCACAATGTCATAGGGCCGCCCGCCGGAGCCGCCACCGGCTGCGATGACGCTCTTGCACCAGCCAAAAGCGGGCCCCATCGGCGTTCCCGGGCGCAGGTCAAGGCCCGACGTATCGGCCGGGCCGACGTCGGAATGACAGTGCGAGCAGTTGATGTCGAGATAGGCGCGGGCGCGCGCGTCGAGGCTCGCCGTTTCGTCCGTCCACGACGCGTTTGCCGGGTGCGCGGCATCGCGCGGCGTGCCGGTCAGCAGGCCCCTCGCGATCCACCAGTCCAGCTGATTGAAACCGGCCTGAAAGCTCGATGGCTTGTTAAGGTGACGCGCCTTGACGCCAATCGGGGCGAGCGCGCGCGTCGTATTATTGGTCGCGTGACAGCCGGCGCACTGCGTCTGGTTTGGCACGAGATAGGCGAACGGCTCAGTGCGCCCATCAGCGCGATGGAGCGTCATCGGCTGCACGGCGCCAATGCGGGTGAGCGCGGCATCGCTCTGGTCTTCGTTCCACACGTAAGGGATCGCGACCCAGCCCTCAGCGCGATGAACGAGGAGGCGCGTCTCGATCAGGCGCACGCCGCCAAGCGGCATCGCGCCCTCGTTTACAGTGGGGGCGGGGCCGTCCACCACGGCGCCCGGCCACTGCGCGCCGGCGGTCGGATAATAGAATGTTTTCGAAATCACCGTGCCGACAGGTAGCGCAAATTCATTCTCAGGGTCGTATGCCGCACTCGTACCGGCGGGCAGCGTGATTGTCCTCAGTTTCGATGCATAGTCGGAAAAGAGCGGCGTCGCGAGGTCGTAAGGGACAGCATCGGCGTTCAGCGTGAGGACGCCGTTGCCAGCGCTGAGCACATTCCAGTCGGACAGCTTTTCGGGATAGCCCTCCGCGTAGAAAACCACTGGCGAGGGCGCGTTGTCGCGGCCGCAAGATGCGAGCGCAAAGAACAGCAGCCACAGCCAGCAGGGAAAGGTTCTTGAGACTTTCACCCGCCGAGGCCGTCCCGCAAAGTCACCTCCGGCAGGCGTTGAAGGTCGCAGGCGTGATCGGCCGTCGCAACGCGCGGCGCCTTGTTTGCGTTCGGCCCGTCGAGGTTCAAAAGTTCCGCGGCTTCGTTCTTGACGCAGACGCGCAAGGCGTCCGGCGTCTTGCCGTCGATCATCTTTTTCGGATCGACATAGCCGTCCCAGAGAATGTCGGGCAACGCGCCGTTGAGGCCAAAGAGCGCAATCTTCAACGCCTGAAACTCAAGCCCGTCGGGGTCCTTGCCGCCGCCGCCCATGCGGTTGCCATGCACATAAATCGCTTCCGGATAGGGATCGAAATCGGCCGACATGCCGTCCTTCGACAGATCCGTTGAAAAAACCGATGTGATAATGACATTGCCCGTCTTGTTGCCGGTGATGTCATTGTCGAAGATCTCGACCTCATCGTTGGCGTTGATGACAACGCCCGAGCCCGCCGGGATGTTGGCGACAGCGGTGCCGGGAACGCCGAAATTCCTGGTGTTGTTTTTGGTGATCTGGTTGCGGAAAATACGTGTCCGGGCGCCCGGCTGCGACAGATCCGGCATGTTGAAGACAAGAATGCCGCCCGTGTTGTTGGTCGCGACATTGTCGTAGACATCGGCGTCGAACGTGTTCTCGATTTCGATGCCGGCAACATTGTACTCCGCGCGATTGTTCCTGACGATCACGTTGCGCGACTGGCCGACATAGACGCCGGCGTCGGACGAGGCGATGACGACATTGCCGTCAAGCAAAACATTCTCGGACTGCACCGGATAAAGTCCGTAAGCCCCGTTTTCGGTCTTCGGACCACCGGTCCATTCGACACGCACGCGGCGGATGACGATGTTCTTCCCCTCGTTAACCTTGAGGCCGTCGCCCTTGGTGTCCTCGATCGCGAAGTCCTCGGCGGTGAAGTCGTTGGCGGTGACGAGGAGCCCTTCGGCGCCCGCCACCTGATCCTTGAAGGAGAGGATCGTCTTGTCGAGGCCCTTGCCGCGGATCGTCACGCCGTCGACGGCAAGCGAGAGCGACCGGTCGAAGGAAAATTTGCCCTCAGGCAGTTCGATCACATCGCCGGGTTTGGCGTCGAGCAATTGCGCCATCAGCTGCGCTGGATAGTCCGCAGGTCCCGCCGCGACGCCGGGCGCGGCCGGCGCCTCCTGCTTTCCGCAACTGGCGAGCGTCAGCGCGGCTGCCGAAACCCCGAGCGCCAAAACGCGCACGCCACGGTTCAAATTGTTCATCATTGTAAACGCCTCCCTATCCTCGTCCCCGGCCGGACGCGCTGCCTGTGCACAAGCCCCAGTCCGCGCCAACCTGAGGACTATTGTGCGCAATTTGGCGATCCGGGACTAGGCCGCCCGGCAGTTCGCAGGACCGGCCGGGCGTTGCCCATGGTTTACCCGGGCTTAAAGCAAGGCGGGCAGACTGTATGCGGAGCGGCGTCTCAGCGCCGGCGAGGAGACCGCATGAAGTCCGTCGGCGCCAGCACCGGGGAAGACTATTGGCGACGGCTTGAGGCCGATAGCGATCTCCTGATCGTCCGGCTGCATGTCGTCTCGATGGTTGTGCTGCTCGTGATGCTATCGACGATCCTGCGCCTCCCCAACGACGGCGCGATGGCGGTCATGTGGTGGTCGGTCGCAGCAATCCTCAGCTTTCATCTCGCTCGCTGGGCCCTCATTCGCCACCAGATTGCACGAACCTTGTGGACCATGAGCGCCGGACTTGACTGCGCTTGTGTCGTCCTTATCGCTCTTGCCGGAGCGATCGCCTATGAGGTTGATCCGCTCATGCCAATCACGGCGTCAAGCCATACATGGCTCTACACAATCGTCGGCCTGCGGGCGATCAAGTTCAGCGCGCGCGATATTCTTACAGCCGGGGCTTGTGCGCTCGCCGCCTGGAGCGTGATCGTCTGGTATACTCTGCTATCGCCGGTGTTGCCGCTGGCCGGCGCCAGCGCCGCGGCAATCAGCGTCGCGCAGGTGAGTGCGCTCGACACGGCGCTCTCGCTGATCGCGCTGACGGCGGCGCTCGCTTTTGCCGTGACCCGCGCACGGGAAGCGGCGGTCGCTGCAACCGGGAAGGAAGAAGCGCTCGCAAGAGCCAGCGCGGCGGAAGCGGCGTCCGTCGCCAAGTCGGAATTTCTCGCCAATATGAGCCATGAGATCCGGACGCCAATGAACGGCGTCATCGGCATGGCGGATGTGCTCGGCGCGACCGAGCTATCGCAAAAACAGCGCGCCTGTGTCGATGTCATTCAGTCGTCGGGCAGCGCCCTCATGACGATTATCAACGATATCCTCGACTTTTCGAAAATCGAAGCGGGCCGGATCGAACTTGACCGCGCGCCGTTCTCGTTGCGGCTCGCGATCGAGGATGTTGCGACGCTCATCTCCGCGCGCGCGGCCGAGCGCGGCGTCGAACTGACTGTGCGGCTTTCCCGCGATCTGCCGGAGTTTTTTCTGGGCGATGCGGGGCGCGTCCGCCAGATTTTGACGAACCTCATCGGCAATGCGGCCAAGTTCACGCATGAAGGCTCGATTACCGTCTCGGCCGGGCGCGACGCTTCGGGCCGGCTGAAGGTCTCGATTGCCGACACCGGGATCGGCATCGCCCCCGAAAAACTCGGCCGCATCTTCGAAAAATTTGAGCAGGCGGACAATTCGACAACTCGCCGTTACGGCGGCACCGGGCTTGGACTGGCGATTTCAAAACAACTTGTCGAGATGATGGGCGGCGAAATCGGCGTCTCGTCAGTCTACGGAAATGGCTCCAGTTTCTGGTTTGCGATCGATCTCCCCGGCCTTGATATCGCCGCTGATCCGCCGCCGGTCGCCGCCGCGCTCTACGGAAAGAGCGCGCTCATCGTCGATGACGTCCGCGTCAACGTCGAAATCCTTGATGACTTTTTGGCAGCCTGGGGCGTCGAAGTCACTTCGGCAGCTTCCGCCGGCGCGGCTCTCGAGAAGCTCGAGGCGCGCGCGTTCGATTTTGCGATCTTCGATTACCAGATGGCGGACATGGACGGGCTTGCCCTGCTGGCGGCTGCGCGCCGCACGCCGAATGGCGCGCGACTTCCGGTGCTGATGTTGACCTCTGTCGATGACAGCGAGCCCATGAAAGCGTTTGCCGCGCTTGGCGCCGGCTCGGCGACCAAGCCCATCCGCCGTGACGACCTTTATGACGCGCTCGGCCGCCTCTTCTCCGCAACGAAACTGCCGGATCGGGCAGCGTCCGCGGCCGGCGATGCGCCCGCGCAGGATGAGGCTCTCCCGCCACCGCCCAAACGTCTGCTGCTTGTCGAAGACAACGAGGTCAATCGCATGGTTGTCCGCATGATGCTGGCCGGCGAAGGGTTTGAGATTGTCGAAGCATTCGACGGGCGCGCGGCGCTCGATACGCTGGCCGCCGGCGCTTTTGACCTTGTACTGATGGATGTGTCGATGCCGGTGATGGACGGGCTTGAGGCAACAAGGACGCTTCGGTCCGGCGAGGCGCGCGACAAGGCGCGGCGCACCCCCATTGTCGGCCTGACCGCGCACGCGATGGCGCGCGACGCGGACGCGTGCTTCGACGCCGGAATGGACGACTATCTCGCCAAGCCCGTCCGCAAGGAAGCGCTTCTCGCCGCTATCGCCAGAACGCTGGACAAGGCGGCGCGCCGCGAACGCGCTGCCTGACCTGTTGCGCCCGGCTCTTGACGCGCCGCGGCGGCCGCTCCAGCCTCGCCGCCATGAATTGGGCAGGGGCAAGCAGCAATGACCGTGACGCGAATGACCGTGACGCGCCGGACACTTCTCGAAAGCGGCGGCGCGGCGGCGCTCGCGTCCCTCGCAACATCCTGCGCGCGCCCTGACATGAAAGCGGCAAGCGATCTGGCAGCGCTCGACGCTGTTGAGACGGCGGCGCGGATCAGGT
Source organism: Parvularculaceae bacterium (assembly GCA_046154725.1). Classification (GTDB taxonomy): domain Bacteria; phylum Pseudomonadota; class Alphaproteobacteria; order Caulobacterales; family Parvularculaceae; genus Amphiplicatus. The sequence continues at coordinate 5,483 of JBJXFO010000141.1, forward strand.
CAGGCGCAATCAGCGCCAGCGCGGCAATCGATGCCGCAATCGCGCGCGCCGAAGCGCTCGACAAAACGCTGAACGCGATTGCATTCAAAAGTTTTGCAAAGGCGCGCGACAACGCTGCGCGCGCCAGCGGCCCGTGGGCGGGCGTGCCGACCTTCATCAAAGATCTCGACGATGTCACGGGCGAGCCTTCCGGTTTCGGCAGCCGCGCGTTTCCCGGCTACAGAGGCAGCGCGCAAACGCCGCTCATCGACGCGTATCTGGCGCTCGGCGTTGTCAGTCTCGGCAAATCGACCACGCCGGAATTCGGCCTCACCGCAACGACCGAGCCGCTGAGCACAGGCCCGACGCGCAATCCGTGGAACACAGACTATTCGACCGGCGGGTCGTCGGGAGGCGCCGCCGCGCTCGTTGCCGCCGGTGTCGTGCCGGTTGCGCATGCGAGTGACGGCGGCGGCTCGATCCGAATCCCCGCGGCGTGCTGCGGCACGGTTGGCTTGAAGGTCTCGAAAAATCGCTATCCGCTCGCGCGTCCTGATAATGTCGGCCCGATTGAACTCTCCGTACACGGCGTTCAGACGCGCACCGTGCGCGACACGGCGGCGGTCATTGCGGCGCTCGAGGCGCCCGCCAGCGTCAGCGGTCTTGCGCCGGTCGGCCTTGTCGCATCGCCGTCGGCGCGCCGGTTGAGGATTGCGCTCTTTACGAAAGGGGCGGCGGGCCGCCCCGTCGACCCCGAAGTCGTTACGGCAGCTCTCGCGGCTGCCGCGGCCTGCGAAGAGCTTGGCCACCGCGTCGAGGAATTTGCGCTGCCGTTCGACAAGGACGTCGAAGACGCCTTCCTGCTCTATTGGGCAGCGCTCGCGCATTCGGTGGTGACGACGTGGGAAGGCATTACGCGGCTCAAGCGCAACGGCCTTGCCTTCGAGCCGCTCACGCTTGGCCTTGTCGAGCATTTCGAGGCGCGGCGAGACACTCTGCCGGCGGCAATCGCGCGCCTTCAAGCCGTGCAGCCGCAGTTCGATGCGATGTTTGCCTCAGCTGACGTCATCTTGTCGCCTGTCCTCGCGGCGCCGCCCGTCAAGCTCGGCTGGCTCGATGTGCGGCTCGACTTCGCTGAGGGACTGGAGCGGCTGTTGAATTATGCGCAGTTCACCGGGCTCTATAATATCGTCGGCGCGCCAGCGATCTCGCTGCCGCTGGCAGTGTCAAAGAGCGGCCTTCCGATCGGCGTCATGGTGGGCACGCGCGTTGGCGACGAAAAAACGCTCCTTGAGCTGAGCTATGAGCTTGAAGACGCATTGCCGTGGCGCGGCCGGCGGCCGATTGTCGCCGTTTGAGAACGCCGAGGCCCTCGCAGTGTTGCGCAGCGTGCGATCAGGCGGCCTCGACGTCGCCGCTTTCCAGCCTGCGCCGCAAGCTATCGTCGCGGCGGTCTTGCGCCGAGAGGCTGGGCGGCATGCGAAAGCCGTAAAATCCCCGCAGCCACCATTGCGGCGGCATGCCGGCGCCGAGTTTCATGGTGCGGCGCACGTTGTAAAAATCGGATTCGCGGCGGCAAATTAGGGTTCGCTGATTATCCGTCAGCAGAAGATCGCCGCGCTTGAGGATCACGGGCCGCACCGACGGCGCCAGCCCTGTTGTCGGGTCGCCGTCGATGCAAAGGTCGATCGCGTTGAGAACAAGGGCGAGCGCCTGCCGCAGCGGCAGGGACTCCGGCGACTCGAGACTATCCCAGACAATCCGGTTCGGATCCCACCGGATTTCGAGCACGTCGCCCTTGCCGCGCCGCATGATCGTACGCTCGGTCGCATCGACACCGCCCAACGCCTGCAGCGTGTGCTTGTCCTTTTTGGCGAACAACGGCACTGGCTTTTCGCAGAGCGCGCCAATCGCGCGCTCTACAGTTTCTGCAGCCGTCCGATGGCCGGCCGCCACTTGCCCGTCGATCAGCCGCGCCGCGTGCGGCATCGCGCGCTCGATGTCGTCGAGTGTGAGCAGGTATAGCGGGATTTGCAGGGGATTTTCGATCCCGGCGATCGCCACATAGGTCGCGGTTTCTCCGGCTGAATTCGGACGCGAGTCGAGCGCCAGTCCGGCATCATCCGGCCAGCGCAAGTGCGGCGCGAAGGTGCGAAAGCGAGTTGGCAGGTCGCTGTCGTCCCACAAGGTCAAATGCTGGCGCTCCGGCGCCGTGACATATTCCCGGCGCCATCTGTCGCCGTCTGGCGTCTCGTCCCTGAGGTCGGCGCCGAGATAGCGAAAAATCAGATTGATCTTGAGCGCGTCGCGCAAGTCGCGCGCCCGAACGTAATAGCTGCGCGGATCGGTCTCGTCATCGGCGCGGAGGCGGCGGGCGTGAAAGCCCTCGCCTACATAAACGGATTTATATTTGCGCTCCATAAGCCCGCGGAAAACCACGTAATCGAAGGACCCCTTGGTGCGTTTGAAACGATCGAGCCCCGCCGTCAGCGCTGATGGGAGTAGCGCGTCAAGATCGCGGCCATACTGCCGCTTTAGTTCAGACGCCGCCAGTTCAGCGTTGCTTTTCAGCCAGTTGCCGATTGCAGCGATCATCTCCTCGCGGCGTTGTTGGTAATGCCTGCCGGGCGCGCGCCGCGCGGCATAGATCGACAAACGCCCGATCGCCCGCAAGCTACGGCCGCCAAAAAAACCAGCGACGAACAGAAATCCGGGAATGAACACCAAGACGCCCATCGCAAGGGCCGCAGCCTCCTTGCTCGCCGCCAGGGGCCCGAGCTGCGCGATCAGCGCTGGCGGCATCATGCCGTGCGAAAGATACGCCAGCGCGCCGCCCACGAGGGCAAGCAGCAACGCGACGGCGGCGTTGAAGACGTTCTCGATTGTATTGTTCGCGGTAACATAAAGCGGCAGCAGGAGTACGTCGAACGCCCGGTGCCCAAGCTTGCGCATCCCGGTGCGCACGCCGTCGCCAAGATTGACGTCCAGCCAGTTCTGCCCACTCACGTTTGCCATCCCCCTACTGGCGTCTTGTACAGGGATAGGAGCGCAGAATTATGACAGTGTCGAGACTAACGAGGTTTCGGCGGCGCGGATCAATAAGCACAATCAGGTCTGCGCCGCGCATGCGAAATCAGGCGATCAAGGTCGCTTCGGTCGCGTTCGTCGGCATTTTCGTTGACAGACGGCGCCGTGAGCCGTGCGCGCACCCGGTCATCCGATTCGCCCGCAGCCAGCAGCGCATTGACGAGCAAGTCGCGATGCGGCCATTGCCCCAGCGTCTCGTTGCCGGCGACTGCCGCTTCCAGCGCCGCCGCGCCTTTCTTTGACGCCAGCTTGCAAACGCCAGAGAGCCCTGCCCGATAGAGGTCGCGCCAGCGGTCGTCGTTGTCAGGCGCCCCGTCGCGCTCGCTGAGCGCCGCGCCAATCAGGCCGATGACGTCCGCTTCCGCCTCGGCGCCGAAGATTGCGAGCCGCGCCAGCACCGGCGCCGCAAGCGACCGCCGCTCCGCGTCCGAAGCCAGCCGCGCGAAGTCTGCGCGATGCAGGAGAAGCGACGGGTCGGGCAGAATGGCAATTGTCGTCGCAATGCGGGAAATATAGCGGTCTCCATAGCGCGACTCGCGCGCTGCGGCGTCTGTTGCAAATAGCCGTTGAAACTGCGCCGCAACGATTCGGCCCGCGAGATCGGGGTTAGCGTTGGCGATTGCGCGCGCCGCGCTTGGCGCTGAGGATGCCAGTTCATAGTCGAGCCGTTCCAAAAGCGAGGTTGCGCGTTCGGCGTCTTCGCGTGCGCGGTTCTTGGCTGTCCCGATCAAGAAGCTGCTGTAGAAATCGTCGACGACCGCGAGCTCGGCCGCCGACAAGGGCCCGCTCGTGCGTGCGATCAGGGTATCGACAAGGATGCTTTGATCAGGCGCCGCCGACGCCTCAAGGCGGATTTTCAGCTGGAGCTTTTTCTCGAGAAAGGCCGCGAGATCGGGCGCTTCCTCATATCGGCTCGCAAAGCCCGTGCGCTCGCCGATCCTCGCGAAACCGGCTTTCGCATTGAAGGCGTAACCGGTCACGATCGTCGGAAAAAGTATTGGCGGGTGCTTGTGCACCTCGATGCTGGTCGACCGATAGTCCTCGCGCCACGCGCCGCCGGCGCGGCGTAAATAAGACAGCCGCACGGCTCCGACAGCGTCAGCAAGCGCATTGAGACCCGCGTCGTAAGCGCTTTTGCCCTCGTCGATCGCGCCATACGCGATGATCGCATCTGCTTCGCCGAGATTTGAGTCGCGCTCGACGAGGCAGTCGCCGGCGGCGATCCGGCGCCGCGCGAATTCCGCCGCGCGCGAAGGCTCGCCGTCGATCGACAGGTCATCGTCCGGGACGCGCTTTGCCGCGCAGGCGCCGCCCTTTTCAAAGCGCGCCGCTATAGCGGGAACGGCATCATCGAGCGCGCTCAGATCCTTCGCGCCGGCGATCAGCACCTCGTCCGCGGCGTCGGTCAGCAGCAGCCGGAGGCAGGCGCCGGCGCAGGCGAAGTCATCGCGGCGCCGATGGGGATTGTGGCTGACAAGCGCGATGGTGCGGACGTTTGCGCCCGCAATAGCGTCGCGGTCGCCCGCTCTCAACGTGGCAACCTTGCGGTCAAGCCCGGCATTGATCGCTGACGCGGCGAGCGCGGCGGCGGCGAGCACGGCGCAGACAGCGACGATCCAGGCAACCAGAGGGCTGGTCAAGTGCGCGATCCTGTCCTTGAGAAAGGCTGCCGGAAGCAACAGGAAAGCAACGCCGGGAATAAGCGCCAGCACGATGGCGATCGGAATGCCGATGATGGACATCGCGGCGACGAGCGCGACCGTCGGGAATGCCATCACTGCAAGCGCACAGATTGCCAGCCACACGCGCCAGCTTCCCGTCCAAACCGCAATCCGCTTCATCATCGGCGCCAACCCCATTTCAGGCCGGGATCGTCGCAAACTGCGCTTAAAAAGTAGAGAAGGCGCGCTATCGCGCCGCCGCCGCGACGAGCCCGCGGAAAAACGCCGCGCCATCGACGCCGCCGAGCAGCGGCGAGATCACGCGCTCGGGGTGGGGCATCAGACCAAGCACCGTACCGGCATCACTGACGATGCCGGCGATGTCGCGCGCCGATCCGTTCGGGTTATCGACATAGCGAAAGGCGACGCGTCCCTCGCCGTCGAGGCGGTTCAGGGTCTCGTCGTCGGCGAAGTAATTGCCGTCATGATGGGCAACCGGAAAATCGACGGATTGGCCCATCTCGAATGCGCGCGTGAAAATCGTCTGCGTAGTCACAACCCGCAAAGTCACCGTCCGGCAGGCAAAATTAAGACCCTTGTTGCGCAACAGCGCGCCGGGCAGCAGGCCCGCTTCGGTCAAAATCTGAAAGCCGTTGCAGATGCCGATGACGGGAACGCCCGCTTTGGCTTTTTCGATCACGGCGCGCATGACCGGCGCGCGCGCCGCCATCGCGCCCGAGCGCAGATAGTCGCCATAGGAAAAGCCGCCCGGCAGGACAATAAGGTCCGTATCGGGAAGACTAGTCTCTGCATGCCAGACCATCGCCGGCGCTCGCCCCGTCGCCTGCTCCAAGGCAACAGCGGCGTCGCGGTCGCAGTTCGACGCCGGAAAAACAATGACCGCGCTTTTCATGCGTCAGGCCATGATCTCGATTGAATAGCTTTCCATCACCGGATTGGCGAGCAGCCTGGCGCACATGTCCTCGACCTTGGCGCGCGCCGCCGCCTCGCTGGTCTCCGTCAGGGTCATCTCGATAATCTTGCCCTGGCGCACGCTTGCGGCGCCATCAAATCCCAAGCCTATCAGCGCCCCCTCGATTGCCTTGCCTTGGGGGTCAAGAACGCCCGGCTTGAGAGTAATGGTGACTTTGGCTTGCATCGCAGACCCGCCTTATGGACGCAGAATTTCGCTCGCCTTACGCCCGCAACGGGCATTGCGCAACCGTTTGGCATGACCTGAAAACCAATTGCCCTCCGTTTCGCCGGAGGCTAGCTTCCCGTCAATTTTGGGGCGGCAGACATCGAGGGGATTGGGTTATGATCGGATCGCGGTGGGCATTGCCCGCAGGCGTTGCGCTTGTTGCGGCTTTAACAGCGGTCTCGCCAGCGTTTGCGGCTGAAGCGGCGGCAGGATTTGTTCCGTCGGTGGGGTTTGCGCCTTACGGCGTGCGCGTTGAGTTCATTCTTTTTGCGGCGACGCTGATCGGCGTTGCGCTTTTCCATCACCGCACATTCACGGTCGCCTTCGCCGGCCTCGCGACGATCCTCGCCTACAAATTCTTCGTGACCGGCTTCACCGCCGGGCCGGGGGTCGACGGGCTCGTCGGACACCTTTGGCACGAGCGGATCATCCTCGCGAACCTCTTTCTTCTCCTGCTCGGCTTTGCAGTCCTGTCGCGCCAGTTCGAGCAGAGCAACGCGCCCGAGGCGATCCCGAGGATTTTGCCCGATGACTGGAAGGGCGGCGTCGCGCTGCTCGCCATGATTTTCGTGCTGTCGTCGTTCCTCGACAATATCGCGGCGGCGCTGATTGGCGGCGTCGTTGCGAAGGCGATCTACGACAAGGTGCATATCGGTTATCTCGCGGGCATTGTCGCCGCTTCGAATGCCGGGGGCTCCGGCTCGGTTGTCGGCGACACGACAACGACGATGATGTGGATTGCCGGCATCAGCCCGCTCGACGTCTTGCACGCCTATATCGCGGCAGGCGTCGGCTTCGTGTTCTACGCCGTGCCCCTTTCTATCATTCAGCAGCGCTACAGTCCGATCCAGAAACGCGCGGACACCACGCACCCGGTTGACCGTGTGCGCCTCGGCGTCGTTGCAGTAATCTTGCTCTCGGCGATCGGCGCGAACGTCTATGCAAATCTGCGCGCGCCGCATTTGCTTGATCTATACCCGGTTATCGGTCTTGGCGTATGGGCGGCGATCATCGTCACGGCGGTTGTGCGGTTCCCTGATCTGAAAGTCGCCGCGCAAGGATTTAAAGGCACTTTGTTCCTGCTTGCGCTCGTCACCTGCGCTTCGCTGATGCCGGTCGAAGCGCTGCCGCCGGCGAGTTGGCAAGTCGCCTTCGGCCTCGGCGCGATCTCGTCGGTGTTCGACAATATTCCTTTGACGGCGCTGGCGATCAAACAGGGCGGCTATGACTGGGGCATGCTCGCCTATTGTGTCGGCTTCGGCGGCTCGATGATCTGGTTCGGATCGTCGGCGGGCGTTGCCCTCACCAATTTGTTCCCGGAAGCAAGATCGGTGTTCCGCTGGGTTTTGAACGGATGGTGGATCGCGCTTGGCTATGTGATCGGCTTCTTCGCACTACTTTATATCCTCGGCTGGAACCCGCATGCGCCGCACAAAGTCGAAAACGCGACGGAGATCACCGAAGCGGCCGGGCATTAGCGCTTTGCGCGGGCGATTGTTTTCAACGTGCGCCGACGGCT
>JBJXFO010000019.1:0-12298 GCA_046154725.1 Parvularculaceae bacterium
AACTTCTGGAGATAGGCTTCGTATTCGCGGATCGTCTGCACCGGCGCGCCCGAAACCGTGCGCCAGAATTCCGCTTCAAGGTTCGGCGCGGCGAGCGCGTCCGCAACGACCGACGCGGCAACGCTCGGGCGCGCGGAAGGGGCGCCAACGCGCCGCTCGATCGCGGCCAGAATGGGCTCGATCGCCGGGCTAACCGCGGCGCCGTCCCATTCGCTGAGGTCGATTGAATGATCGCCGCGGAAATAGAGCGGCGGCTCGGCCCCGTCGAGGCGCGCGGGGATTAAAATCTGGCGCTTCTTGGCTTCGGTCGCCTCGGCAATCACCCAGTCCGAGTTGATCGAGGCCGCCGACCACAACACGATCGCCGCTTTCGCCTTGCCGATGACGGCATCGATTTCCCGCGCGAAGCGGTCGCCGGGCAAGAGATCGACATCCCACCATACGCTATAGCCGCGCTTGACGATCGCCTCGGCAAGGCCCTTGGCCTTGTCGCGCTCCTCGCGCTTGTAGCTGATGAAAACGTCCGCCAAAGGGCCCCCCGCGATTGCGCGGCCAATGAGATTTATACCGGCAGCCGTTGGCAGCGATCAAGGCGGAACTCGCAATTGCGAAGGCCATTACAGACATTTGGCGAGGGTGATCGCCAGACGGACGATACATCTTTTCGACCCTTCTTAAGTCTACGCGCAGAGCCATGGCTTTTGGCGCGCGTCACCCTCTCCCGCATGCGGGAGAGGGGACAGGGGTGAGGGGGCGTATGCAAAGACTGCTGCACGTGGTGACGCCCCCTCACCCTACCCTCTCCCGCAGGCGGGAGAGGGTTTTTCGAGGTGCGATTTCCCGCCAGGGTGCTCGAACCTTCATCAAGGGCGCAGCTTTCAGCAATACACCGTATACAGACTAACCGGCAAGTGCGTTAGAAAAATCGCCAATCCCCGCCCCAACTCGAAAAAAATCTGAAAATACATCCTTACACTGCTGAAAAGTTCAGCGCGTTCGCGCGCAGGTTGTGCGGATTCACGCCTTGTTAGGCTCAAAACCGCGTTCGTCCGTTAACCAACTAACCTGTTGTTCGGCGGCGCAAACAAAAATCCGTCCCACCACTTATCCCCCACCTTATCCCACCCCTCCACGGCGGCCTTAACATGCCCGTCAGGTTTGAAATTCAGCCGGCGGAGGAAAAGCGTGAGCGAGGCGAAGACCAGCACAGCGGCGATGGCGCCGGCCCCGGCGGCGCATGAGGCCGATCTCGCCGACGCGTTTGGCCTTTCCATCCGCGAGGCGGCCGAACGCCTGCGCAGCATTTCGCCTGAAGAGCGCGGGTCCAACACGGCGATCGAGCGCGCGGCGCGCGCCACACTGCAATTCCTGCGCGCCGCGGCCCAGGCCCAGGGGCTCGCGCGCAACACCAAGAAGGACGACGAGCACAATGATCCAAGCGGCAACGCCCGCTCCCCCTCCCTCGGCGACTACCGCGACGCCCTCGCTGACTTGCGCGCGGACGCGGCTTGCCAGCGATCCGGCGCTGCTGAAGGCGGTGCTGGCGGTGGCGGAGATCGATCCCCTGCTGGCGGCGGAGATCGCTTATGAGCGCGGGTACGCCCATGTGTGGAGCCGTCACGCCCACCCCCATCAACGCACGCCCGATGGCGACTGGACCGTCTGGCTCCTGCTCGGCGGGCGCGGTGCGGGCAAGACGCGCAGCGGCGCCGAATGGCTGCGCGCGCTTGTGCGCGCCCGCATCGCCCCCGCGCGCATCGCGCTCGTTTCCGAGACCTATGCCGACGGGAGGGAAGTCATGATCGACGGACAGTCGGGCCTTGCCCATGTCGGCCACGAGGCTTTTCGCCCCGTTTACGAGCCCTCGCGCCGGCGCCTTGTCTGGCCGAACGGCTCGGTCGGCTATGTGTTCTCGTCGGAGGACCCGGACGGCCTGCGCGGCTTTCAGTTCGATGCAGCGTGGGCCGACGCCAATGTCGATTTCATCGGCATCGATCAGTATGCGCCCCTTGCCGACTGGCGCGACGGTTTCGACCACGCCGATCTCAACGCCGGCTGGCGCAGCCAACACGAACGCGCCTATCTCGCCAGCAATATCGAGGGCGGCGAAAACTTCGACTGGTATTACGCCAGCGTTGCCGATCGCGATGCGCAAGCGCGCACGCCGATTTCCGACTTTTACAACGAGACGTTCATCTGGCGCGCGAAAGACATTCGCGGCTTTTGGGAAAACCCCCACCACGAGCGCCCGAACTGGACGCGCGATGCGTTGCCGACGGCATGGGTTCCGCGTTCAAAGCCGGTGCGCTTTACCGAGATCGGCTTTGCCGCGATCGACAAGGCGGCCAATGCCCCCAACGTTTTCTTCGACGCCAAGTCGTCGGAATCGCAAACGCCGCCCTATTCATCGCGCGCGCGCGATGATCTGGCGCAGCGCCGCGCGCTGGAAGCCGTGCATGGCTATTGGCGCGATCCGGCGAACAATCCTGTGTCGCCGGTTTATGGCGCGCGGATGATCGATACCGACCGGCTTTATGTCTACGCGTGGGATGCGCGCCCGTTTCCGTTCTTTCCGGCGCGCGGCGACATCTGGGGCGACGCTGGCAACTGGGAGCGCGGCCATTGGCTGAATGGCCGCCTGACGCGCGCGCCGCTCGATGCGCTGGTTGCCGCGCTGTGCGGGCGCGGCGCCGGGGCGGTCGACGCCTCGGCGCTCGCCGGCTCGCTCGCCGGCTATGTCGTCGACCGGCCGCTCTCCCCGCGCCAGGCGATTGATCCCTTGGCGGATGTCTTTCAGTTCGACATGGTTGAGACCGGCGAGGGGCTTCGCTTTCAGCCGCGCGGGGGCGCGAGTGTCACGGCGCTCGCGGTTGGCGATCTCGCCCAGACCGAGGGGCCCGCTTTCACCTTGACGACAGCCCAGCGCAGCGACGCTCCAACCGCCATTCGCCTGTCCTATATCGACGAGGGCGGCGATTATCGCCCGGCAGTCGCCGAGGCGCGCCTTCCCTATACGGATGAAACGCGCGAAGCCGGGTTTGAAATCGCCGCCGCCCTTGACGCGGCGTCGGCAGCCGCGCGCGCGCGCTCGCTTCTCGCCGATGCGGGCGTCATGCGCGAGATAATTGCCTTCGCTTTGCCGCCAACTTCCCTGGCTTTGGAGCCGGGCGACGCCGTCGCGCTCAATTTGAACGGCGTGGCGCGCGACTGGCGCATTCTGTCGATCGAGGATGGCGCCGTGCGCCGCATCGAGGCCGTGCGCGTCTCGCCCGCCGTCTATGACGCGCCAATCGCAACCGGCGGCTATCGCCCGCCGGCGATTGCGCCGGTTGCCGGAGCGCCGGTCTTCGAGATCATGAACCTGCCGCTCTTGCGCGACAGCGACGATGCGCACGCGCCTTTTGTGGCGGCCTTTGCCGACCCCTGGCCGGGCGCGGTTGCAATTTATCGGCAAGCCGGCGCGCCGGTTTTGGCGGCAACGCTTCCTGCGCGCGCAGTGATGGGCCGCCTTGAAGCGCCGCTGGCGCCGTCGTTTGCGGCAGGGCGCCTTGACCGGCGCACGCTCCGTCTACGGCTTTCCTTCGGCGCGCTGGCGTCGCGGCCCGAAGAAGACGTGTTCGCCGGCGCCAATACGCTGGCGATCGAGGGACAAGGCGGGTGGGAGATCGTCCAGTTCCTGAATGCCGATCTGGGGACCGACGGCGTGTGGACGCTTCAAGGCCTGCTGCGCGGACAGGCGGGAACGGAAGCCAGCGCGAGCGCGGGGGCGAGCGCCGGTGCGCGCGTTGTCGTGATCACGCCCGCGGTCGAACAGCCGGCCTTCGCGCTCGACCTGCGCGGCCTCGCGCTCGACTGGTCGGCCGGCCCGGCGGACGAGCCGCCAACCTCATCGAATTTTCGCACAAGGACGGTCACGTCAACCGCGCGCGGGCTCCTTCCCCTTTCGCCGGTCCATATGCGCGCCAGAAGTCTCGCCAACGGCGACATCGCGGTGTCATGGACCCGCCGAACCCGCATCGGCGGCGACAGCTGGACCGGCGAGGATGTCCCCTTGAGCGAGACTTACGAGCGCTATCGTGTCGAGGTTTTGAACGGGGCAAGCCTCATCCGCACGGCAGAGACGGCGACCCCCGCCTTTGGCTATACAAGCGCCATGCAGGCGGCGGATTTTCCTGGCGGGACGCCAGCACTGACCGTGCGCGTCGCCCAGCTGTCGGACGCCGTCGGGCCGGGAGATTGGGCGGGGGTAGGGGTGTGAGCGCAAGACTGCCAGCATGGCCAAGAGTTACATATGCGTTTCAGTTGTTGACTATGATGAAATCAGTCCGTAATATCTCGTAATGGTCACGCAGCTCCTCACCAGTCCCGTCCGTCAACCTGCCGTCTCGCGCTTGCTGGACGATCTCAGGGCGCGCGGCGGGCTGACCGGGCGCGATATCGCCAATATTCTGGGCGTGTCGCCGGCCACTGTCTCCCGTTGGGCAAGCGGCGAGAGCGGGCCGACAATCGAAAAGCAGCGCATCATCGCCGAGCTTCGCTGGGTCGCCGAACGATTGTCGGATTTCTATGAGCCCGATGAGGCGCGGCTGTGGCTGCAATCGGCGCACCCGCAGCTGAACGGCGCGCGCGCCTATGATTTGATCGTGGACGGACGAATGGCGGACGTTCTGGAAGTGATCGAGCGGCTCGACACCGGCGTCTATCTCTGAAAATGGCGGCGCGCGCGCATGACGATCGCTTGCTTGACGCGTTGAGCGCGATCGAGGCGATTGGGTATCATCGGAGTGTCTGGCGGGTCGTCCGCAAGGGACGCTCGCCGCTCGACGGCTCGCGCGGCGCTGGCCGGTGGAACCCGGCTGAGCTGTCGGTTCTTTATTGCGCGGAGGAGCCGGACGGCGCGCTCTCAGAGATCCATTTCCACCTGAGCCGTGGCCAGCCGGTGTTTCCCTCGCGCATGGAGCATCATCTTTACGAGTTGAAGGCCTTGCTCGCCCGCGCGCTCAGGTTCTTGAACCTCGACCAATTGGCGGCGCTCGGCGTCGAGGCGGCGCGCTTCCGCGACCTGCTCTATGGGCGCACGCAAGACATTGGCGCGGCTGCCGCGTTCCTCGGATTTGACGGTCTCGTTGCGCCCAGCGCGCGTTTCAACGGCGCCAATGTTGTGATCTTTCTCGACAACGCGGGGCCCGGTTCGGTCGAAGACATTGCCAGCGAGTTGGTCGATTGGCCGGACTGGATCGGGAGACGGCGATGAAGACCCGGCGCCCGCTCCCAAAATTAACCCCAAACCCTTCTTTTTCGGGCAGGATTGCTTATCTCCGGGGCGGGGAACATGACGCCGGGCAGGCGGTTTTGCGGGCAAAAGGACCTTTTAGCGTTGGCTAGAAATCCTTACAGCGTTCTTGGCGTGCCGGTCTCGGCGACCGATGCGGAAATCCGCGCGGCGTTCCGGACGCTGGCGAAAAAGCACCATCCCGACCGCAACAAGGGCGACAAGGGCTCGGAAGAGAAGTTCAAGGAAGTCTCCGCCGCCTTCGACATTATTGGCGACGCCGACCGGCGCCGGAAGTTCGATGCCGGCGAGATCGACGAAGACGGGCGCGAGCGGGCCGCTGGCGGTTTTCGGCAATGGCACCCGGGCGCGGGACAAGGCACAGGGCCAGGGCAGGGGCCCGCCTATAATGGCGGCTTTGCCAACAAAGGCGATTTCGACGACCTTGGCGATATCTTCGCCGATCTCTTTGGCCGCGGGCGGACGGCTGGCGCAGGGCCCGGCGCGATGCGCGGGCGCGATGTCAAGTATCGCATCGAGATCGACTTCCTCGACGCGGTGCGCGGCGGGGCCAAACGCGTGACAATGCCCGATGGGCGCACTCTCGATGTGACGATCCCAGCCGGCGTTGAACCGGCGCAGACCTTGCGCTTGCGCGGCCAGGGCGAGGCGGGCGTTGCCGGCGGCCCGCCGGGCGATGTCTATGTCGAAGTGGCGATCAAGCCGCACGCTCTCTTCGAGCGCGAGGGCGACGATATCCATATCGAGGCGCCGATTACGCTCACCGAGGCAGTGCTGGGCGGCAAGATCACGGCGCCAACGATTGCCGGCGACGTCTCGATCAGCATACCGAAGAATTCAAGTTCGGGCGCCGTGTTGCGCCTCAAGGGCCGCGGCGTCGCGCGCGACGGGCGCCCCGGCGGCGATCAATATGTGAAGCTGAAAATCGTGTTGCCCGAGGGCGGCGACGCCGAACTTGAAGCCTTCATCCGCCAATGGCGCGGCGGCGAGCAACAGGCCCCGCGCAAACATTTCGCCGGCGCATGATGATTTGTCTACAGATTAACTATGAGCAGTTCCCCTCTCCTGATAAAGCGGGAAAGAGGGGAAGAGGCGTTTCATCTCCATGATTGCGTCCCTTGAAACAACGAGCCTTGTTGTCCCCGCCGGCATTCTCCCCGCGCGCTGGGCGCGGCTGCAGGATTTTATCGGCGCGATGACGCCGGCGGCGGCGGGGAAGCTCTTTGCAACGCTGGAAGCGGCCAATGTTCGCGGTCTCGATCAGGGTTTGCCGGCGGGAGCGATGCTCTCGGCCTTGCGCGCGCGGCTGGCCGCTGACCGCGCGTATTTTCCGGATCGTCCGCCGACCGCACAGCGGCTGTTCTTTACGCCGTTCGAGGACTTTCTCGTCACCCACCGCCGCGGGCGCAAACGGCGGGCGCGCATCGCGCGCGCCTCGCTCGTTCCGATCTGGCGCCTCATTCTTGAAGACGCAGCGCTCGGCGAAGCGCGTGCTGCGGCAACGGCGCTCGACGCGGCAATTGCACGCGCCGAGCCTGATCTTTCAGCCTTGCAGCATGCGCTGAGCGCGACGGCGGCGCTCGGCTTTTCGCGCCTGATCTCGCACGCCGAAAACGATCACGGGTTCCGCGCCGATCTTGGCGCGCGCCTCGCACCGGGCGCAGAGGCGCAAGCTATACAAGCGGCAGGGCTGGCGGCTGGGCCGGGGGCAGCAGCAGCGGCGGGCGCGGCCGCGCTGCTCGACCTTGCGGAAATTGCGCTCATGCTGCCGGCGAACCGGCACTTTGCCGCCGTGCAGAAGGCGTTCAAAAAGCCGGTCGCCGCACTCAGCGAAGAGATGTTGTACGACGCGCGCGCGGCGTATGCGCGCGTCGCCGCCGACGCCAATGACGCGGCTCCCTATCTGCTTTTGCTGATTGCCGCGCGGATGGAAGCGCCGTGGCGGGCGCTGCCGCTCGTTCACCATATCGCGGGCGTTGAAGACGATGCGCTGCCGCACACGCGCGAAGACGCCGATATCCTCCTTGAAGCGTTGTTCGACGATCTTGAAAGCCACGCGCGCCAGCTTGAACGCGGCGCCGATGACGATCTTGATACGGAGGAAGCGGCGGCCGGCCACGCGCATTTCGCCGAACACGCCGCCGGGCTGATCGGCGAGGCGCGCTTGCTCGGCGATGCTGTCGCGATCAACCGCGCCGAAGCGTGCCGGGACATTGCCGCGGCGGCGCTCGCGCGCTGCTGTGAACAGGCGCATGCCGCCATCCGCCGCACCCAGCCTGTCCGTCATGCTGGCGGGTCTAGCCGCCTGATGGCGCTGCGCCCCGATGTCGAGCGCGTCATCGATCCGCGCGCGCAAGGCCAGGCGCGCCAGGCCGCGCAATTCCTGAGCGACGCTGGCGGCCTTGCGCAGCGCCTCGGCCGGCCTGGCGCCGTCGCAGCGCTCGTTGCCGAAGCGATTGCCGAAACGCGGCGCTATGCTGGCGATCTCGTCGTTGAAATCCGCGCCGCCGAAGGGACCGAGCGCGCCATCGCGCGCCGGCGCATGGAAATGACACTCGACTTCGCCGGGCCGCTGATTGCCCCGACCGAGCTTGCCTTGCTGAAAGAGCGCGCGGCGGCGGCGGCGGTGTCGGCGTGACGATCGGCTGGACCGATAATGATCTCGGCTTGTCGCGGGATGTGTAAAATGCCGCGCAAGCGCCACAAATCATTGACAAGTTTTAATACCGTGACCCGCGCATGCGCCGCCTTGTCAGCGCCTGTCAAAGCCGCTCAAAGAGGCCATATGGCGGGTTTCGGATCGCCAGGGAGTAAAGACTGACTATGACCGCAATGACTGAAACGAACCGTCGCGTAAAATTTGCCTTGCTTGCCGGCGCAGCGCTGTCTGCGCTCGGGCTTGCCGCCTTCGGCGCCGCCAGCGCGCAAGCGCCGCGTCTCGTCTCGCCGCCGCCCGCCGTTGCTTACGGCGAGGGCGCGTTCTCCTTCGCCGATCTCGTTGAACGCGTTGCGCCGGCCGTCGTCAGCGTGCTCGTTGAGCGCGAAGTTGAGCAGCCGCAAATTCCGGACGAGTTGCAGCAATTCTTCCAGTTCCGCTTCGGCCAGCCGCCCAATCAGCAGAATGGACAGCCGCGCGGACAATTCGACGGCGAGCCCGAACTGGCCGAGGCGCAAGGCTCGGGGTTCTTCATCGACGGAACCGGCCATATCGTCACCAACAACCACGTCGTCGAAGACGGCAAGCAGATCCGGGTTCGCCTCTCCGACGGCAAGGAGTTGAAAGCGACGCTCGTCGGCGCCGACCCATTGACCGATCTTGCCGTCCTGAAAGTCGAGCCGCCGAAAGGCCAGGCGTTTGTTCAGTTTGCGGAGGATGTGAATTTGCGCGTCGGCGACTGGGTCGTCGCGGTCGGCAATCCGTTCGGCCTCGGCGGCTCCGTGACAAGCGGCATCGTTTCGGCGATCGGCGGGGAAAGCCGCGAGGGCACGTTCCTCGACTTCATCCAGATCGACGCGCCGATCAATCGCGGCAATTCCGGCGGGCCAACCTTTGACCTCAACGGCCGTGTCGTCGGCGTCAACACGGCGATCTATTCGCCGAACGGCGGCAGCGTCGGGATCGGCTTTGCGATCCCGGCAAAGTCCGCAAAGGATACCGTCGCCTCGCTGATCAAGAACGGCTCCGTCACGCGCGGCTGGCTGGGCGTTTCGATCCAGGAGGTCGATGACGGCATCAAAATTGCGCGCGGCCTGAAAGACACCAAAGGCGCGCTCGTCGCGGAAGTGATCGCGGGGACGCCCGCCGCTAAAGGCGGCGTCATCGACGGCGATCTGATCGTCAAGCTCAACGGCCGCGATATTGCCAATCCGCGCGATCTGACGCGCTCGATTTCGGCGCTGGCGCCGGGCGAGAAAGCGCGCCTCCTCGTGTTGCGCGGCGGCGCGGAAAAATCGCTTGTTGTCACGCTCGGCCTGCGTGACGCCGAACCGCAACTCGCGGCGGCAACGCCTGCGCCGTCGGCCGACGACGTCCTGTCGGGGGAAGCCGGCGTGCGTGTTGCTGAACTCAACGACGCGGCGCGCCAGCAATTCCGCATTCCGGAAACGGTCTCCGGCGTCGTCGTGACCGCGGTCGAGCCGGGCAGCCCCGGCGAAGCGGCGGGGCTTGCCCCCGGCGTCGTCATCTTGCAGGTCGACGGCGAGCCGGTCGTGTCCCCGGCGAACCTGAAGAAGAAACTCGCCGACGCCAAGTCCGGCGGCAAGGAAGCGGTCTTGCTTCGCCTTCAACTCGGCGAGGCCAAACAATTCCGCGCTCTGACGATTAAGAAGTGAGGTTTTGGGTTGTAGGTTGCAGGTTGTGATAAGAAGTTTCTGATCGGCCATTGCGCCGCTCACAACCTACAACCTACCACCTACAAACTCTTTTACAACCTCCGTACAAGGAGAAACGCGATGCGCATTCTCGTGATCGAGGACGACAACGAAGCGGCGGCGCATGTGTCGAAAGGCCTTCGCGAAGCGGGCCATGTGGTCGATCATGCGCTCGACGGCGAAGTTGGCCTCAATATGGCGGACGCCGGCGACTATGACGCTTATGTCATCGACCGCATGCTCCCGAAGCTCGATGGCGTCTCGCTGCTGACGCGGCGGCGCGGCGGCGGCGACGAAACGCCGGCCTTGTTTCTCTCCGCGCTTGGCGAGGTTGACGACCGTGTCATCGGGTTCAAGGCGGGCGGCGACGATTATCTCGTCAAGCCCTACGCCTTTCCGGAACTTCTCGCGCGCGTCGAGGCGCTCGGGCGCCGCCGCACGCAACCGGCCAATGTCACGACGCGATATGGCGTCGGCGATCTCGAAATCGACGTCATAACACGCACCGTCCGCCGCGACGGCCGCAAGATCGATCTGCAGCCGCGCGAGTTCCGGCTCCTCGAATATCTGATGCGCCATGCGGGTCAGGTCGTGACGCGCACAATGCTGCTTGAGAATGTCTGGGAGTATCATTTCGATCCGCAGACGAACGTCATCGACGTCCACATCTCGCGCCTCCGGTCGAAGATCGACAAGGACTTCGACAAGGCGCTGCTCCGGACGATCCGGGGCGCGGGGTATACGATTACCGATGCCGACTAAGCGAGGTTGTGGGTTGTGGGTTGTCGGTTGTAAGAGTCGGATGGTCTCGTAACACCCTACAACCTGCAACCCACAACCTCCCTGATGTTCCGCATCCTGCGCACCACGACGTTTTCCTTCACGATCATCTATGTGTTCGTGTTCGCGATCTCGGTCGGCCTCCTTGCGCTGCTGTTCTACCAGAACACGTTCGGCGTCATGTCGAAGCAGACGGATTCAATCGTCGATCAGGAAATCGCGGTGCTCTCGGAAGTCTTCTCGACCGAAGGCGCGGGGTTCTTGCGGCGTGTTGTGAACGAACGCGCGGCGTGGCGCGATGACGGGCTTTATCTCCTGATCGCCGAACCGGCGGGCGCGGTGCTGTCCGGCAATCTGACGGCGCTGCCGCCGCAGGCGGTCAATGCCGGCGAAGGGTTCATCAATTTCAGCTTCGAGCGGCCCTTGCGCGATGCGGCGGGGCGCGAGGTCGGCATTGAAACGCGCGAAGCGCGGGGCAAGATCCGCCGCTTCAAGCCGGCGCCCGACGCTGACAGCTCGTTTCTTGTGTTCGTCGCCCGCGACATCTCGGCGCGCGAGGCGTTGCGAAAACGCACGCAGGCAATCATGACGCAGATTGGCGCGGCAACAATCGGCCTCGGCATCATCATCGGGCTCGTGTTCAGCCGCGCGCTGCTGCGCCGTGTCGACAGCGTCAATCGCACCGCGCGCGCAATCCGCGACGGCGATCTGTCGAAGCGCATCGCGCTGACGGGGGCAGGCGATGAACTGGAGAACCTCGCCATCAACCTCAACGCGATGCTCGACCAGATCGAGCGGCTGATGAACGGCATGAAGGAAGTGTCGGACAACATCGCGCACGATCTGCGCTCGCCGCTCAACCGCATTCGCGGGCGCCTGACCGAAGCGCTGAAGGGCGAGGCGGAAGACAAGGAACTTGCCCTCAAATCGACGCTCAACGACGCCGAAAACATGATCGTGACGTTCAATGCGCTGTTGTCGATTGCGCGCATCGAATCGGGCGAGGGCGCAGGCTCGATGCAGGCCGTCGATCTGAAACCGATCGCCGAGGAGATGGTCGAACTCTATGAGCCCGCCGCGCAGGAAGCGGGCTTCCAGCTGCAACTGAAAGCAGCGCCCGCGCCGCCCGTCCGGGCCTCGCGCGAGCTGATCAGCCAGGCGCTTGCGAACCTTCTCGATAATTCGCTGAAATACGCTGCAGGCGGAACAACGATCCGCGTCGATATCCGCGCCGGATCGGGCGGGCGCGTGCTGCTGTCTGTTCTCGACGACGGCCCCGGCGTGCCGCCGGAAGAGCGCGGCAGCGTCGTCAACCGTTTCGTGCGCCTCGAGCAGAGCCGCACAACGCCCGGCAGCGGCCTCGGCCTCAGTCTCGTCACCGCAATCGCGCGCGCGCACCGCGGCGCCTTGACGCTCGGCGACAGTTTCAGCGGCGAGGCGGCGCGGCGCGGCCTCAAGGTGACGCTGGCGCTGCCGGCGTTTGGAAGGGCGTGAAACCGGAATTGCTATTGGCCTGCAGCGCCTCGCCTCCCCCTTGCGGGCAGGGCTATCGCATATGAAGCTGAACCCTCTCCCGCTTGCGGGAGAGGGCAGGGTGAGGGGGCGTCAACACGCACCGATCTCTCAGTATACGGCCCCTCACCCCCGACCCCTCTCCCGCGAGCGGGAGAGGGGAGAAGAAAGCGGGGCTTCATATGCGATTGCCCTGCCGTCACCCCGGGGACGCGCGACTTCGCGCGGGCCCCTTGGTGCACGTCGCACCACAACGCCTGCCTCGCCATGAATTCCGGGTTCCGCCTGCGGCGGCCCCGGAATGACGGCGTCAAACGGTTCGCAGGGAGGGCAATCTGGAAT
>JBJXFO010000042.1:0-7543 GCA_046154725.1 Parvularculaceae bacterium
GCGAGAACGTCATTGACGCACATCGCGACCAGATCGATGCCGATTGTTGAATGGCGCCCCGTCTCGAAGGCTATCTTCAACTTGGTGCCGACGCCGTCGGTTCCTGAAACGAGCAGCGGATCGCGAAAGCCGGCGGCCTTCAGATCAAAAACGCCGCCGAACCCGCCGAGAAGCGCGGTTGCGCCAGCGCGCGCAGTGCGGCTCGCCAACGGCGAAATGGCCTCGACAAGGCGTTCGCCCGCATCGATGTTTACTCCGGCTCGCCGGTATGCGTCGCTCATGGGGCTTGTCTAGCGATGGAATGCGGGACGGCGCAATTGGCGAGGAGGCCTATTTCGAGGTTCGCCGCGCGCGAACCCCGTCGCCCCCCTGTCCCATTGCGGGCATTTTGGTTGCCGCAAAAAACGCTGCCAGCGGACATTGGAGCGGACATTGGGGATGCGCCCGGCGCCGGCTCCGGCTATAAGCCTGACGTGTGCTGGCGGCAGGTGCTGCGCTTTTATCGTGTTGTGAGAAATTTCCATGAGAATTCTTGGGCTTATGGCTGGCGCGCTCTTGCTGCTGGCGGTTCAGACCGGTATCGCGCGCGCGGCCGGCGAGGATGTTTTCATCGTTGCCCGCGTGCCCGTGCAGGCAACGGGCGACAGCGCGACAGCGGCGAAAGACACCGCGCAGAGCGCCGGGCGCAGGCGGGCAATGGATCTTTTGCTGCGGCGGCTGACGCCTGAGGAGGACTGGCAGTATCTGCCGAGGCTTGCGAGCGGCGCGCCCGCAGCCGCTTCCGGCGACGGGTCAGGCAAAACGGCAGTTGCAATCACACCGGGAAGCCTCGAAGCGCTCGAGTCCGGCTTCGAGGTTTATAACGAGAAAGCATCGTCGGCGAGCTACCGCGCCTACATTACCTATCGGTTCAAGCCGGACGCGGTGCGGCGCTTGTTGAAGACATCGAAAATTCCCTACAGCGAAGCGCAGTCGCGCGTCGCCCTCGTTCTCCCCGTTCTGGAGACCGACACCGGGCTCTATCTTTGGGAGAGCAACAATCCGTGGATGGCGGCGTGGAAAGCGCGCCCCTATACGCACGAGTTGACGCCCATGACAGCGCCGCTCGGCGATCTCGAGGACGCAAGCTCGGTGACGCCGCGCCAGGCGCTCGATCTCGACGCGGCAGCGCTTGCCGCAATCGCCGCGCGCTATAACGTCAGCCAGGTCATTGTCGCTCACGCGCGCCTTGCGAAAAAGGGGACCGACAATCAGCTGACCGTGCGGCTTCTCAACGCGCACCGGGAGACTGGCAAGGCTGCGGCGAGCGATATTCTCGGCCATGATGCGGAGATTGAGACAGATGGCACGCAGAGCCAGACATTCACCTATGCAATCGAGGACGATGACTTTGCGACCAAGGTTGGCGACGTGCTTGCCGAGACAACCCTGACAGAGGCGACCGGCAATTTTCCCTCGCTTGCCGAGCGCGCGATTGAAGCGACCATCGCGCGGTATGCCAGCGGATGGAAAGCGCGCACGCTGATCGATCATTCGAAGGAGGCGCTGCTGCCGGTGTCGGCATTCTTCGACCGGCTTGAAGACTGGTCGAAAATCCGCTCGGCGCTGATCGCAACGCCGCTTGTTGGCGCTGTGCAGGTTTCGGCGTTGTCGCGGCGCGGCGCGGAGATGAACGTCCGCGTGTTCGGCGATCCCGCCAAGGTTCAGGTCGCGATGGAAAACCAGGGCATCGTCTTCTGGTCCGAAACCGGCGAGCGCTGGTTTCTTGCAACGCCGGCGGTCGCGGGCAAATATCGCGGCAGACGTTTCCTGCGCACTGGCGGGCGTGGTCTGTTTGGCGCCGAAGGCGAAATCCTTGAGGGCGAAGGCCCGGTTCCAGCGAGCGCTGTGACCGATGACGCCTTTGCCGGAGAGCCGCTCAAAGGCGACGAATGACATCGGCGCCGGCGCGCCAGATTGCTTTGGCGCTGGCGCCGTCGCCCGCCCGCCTTTCGCGCCGCGACTTTGTCGTTGCGTCGTCAAATGAGCGCGCGCTTGAAACATTACTTCAGTGGCGCGCATCAACTGAGCCGCTTTTGGTGATTGCCGGACCGGCGGCGTCGGGAAAAACGCATCTCCTGCACATTCTCGCCGAAGACAGCGACAGTGAGATTGCGGCGGTCGATGGGATTTCAGCCGGAGGAGATCCTCTCCGCCTGTTGTCGATCATTGAGCACGCGCGCGAAACGGGCGCGCGATTAGCGCTCGCCGGCAGGGGCAATCCCCGCGAATGGGCGCACGGGTTGCGCGATCTGGAAACCCGCCTTGCCGCGGCCGCGCGCATCGACCTCGTCGAGCCTGATGAGGCGCTTTTGCAGGCCGTAATCCTCAAGCTCCTTGGCGACCGGCAGTTGCGCGCAGGGCCCGGCCTTGCCGCTTACGCCACGGCGCGCCTGCCAAAAACATTCGCGGCGGCGTCTGCGTTTGTCGCCGCGATCGATGCCGCCTCAATTGCCAACAAGGCGCCAATTGGCCTTCCGCTCGCCCGGAGTGTTATCGCTAACCTTTCCGAAGAGCCTTCGGCGTCATATTGATCATTAAACAAGGGAGATACGCGCGATGCCGGGCGCCGACGATGGAGCCACGGGTGACATAGCTGGCTCGCCTCTCACCGAGGCGGCGTCCCTCACGCTTGCGTCGCCGCAACGATTTATTAACCGCGAGCTTTCGTGGCTGGCCTTCAATTCGCGCGTCCTCGAAGAAGCTTTTAACGAAGGCCACCCGCTCCTCGAACGGCTGCGCTTTTTGTCAATCTCGGCCAACAACCTCGATGAATTTTTCATGGTCCGTGTCGCGGGCTTGCGCGGGCAGGTGCGCGAGGGAATTGCCGCGCTCAGCCAGGAAGGCCTCTCTG
The DNA here is from genome assembly GCA_046154725.1 of Parvularculaceae bacterium. Taxonomy (GTDB): domain Bacteria; phylum Pseudomonadota; class Alphaproteobacteria; order Caulobacterales; family Parvularculaceae; genus Amphiplicatus. The sequence continues at coordinate 2,894 of JBJXFO010000042.1, forward strand.
CACAGGAGCAACTCACCAAGATTAACGCCGAGGCATCGATCCTGATGACGCGACAGCAAGCGTGCTGGCGTTTGTTATTGACGGCGCTCAAGGCGCAGGGCGTCGATATTCTTGCCGCCAGCGATCTTTCACCGGCCGAGCTTGAATGGCTGGAGACTGAGTTCCTCAACAATATCTTTCCGGTGCTGACACCGATCGCGCTCGATCCGGCGCACCCTTTTCCATTCATTCCCAATCTCGGTTTCGTTCTCTGCCTCGATCTGAAGCGCAAGGACGGCTCCATCCTCAACACCTTGATGCCGCTGCCGAACAAGATCGCGCGCTTCATACGTCTTCCGCAGGGCCTTTCGGGAGAAGAGCGCCGCACCAGCGCGCGGTGTATCTCGCTGGAACGCCTGATCACGCAGTTTATCGGGCATATTTTTCCGATGATGACGCTCGACGGGCACGGCGCGTTCCGAATTGTCCGCGACTCCGATGTTGAAGTTGAAGAAGAGGCCGAAGACCTCGTTCAGCTTTTTGAAAGCATGTTGAAGCGGCGCCGCCGCGGCGACGTCATCCGCCTGAAGATCGACGCCTCAACGCCGCAGCACATGCGCGACCTAATGGTCGACAAGCTGCGCGCGGTGCCGCAAGACATCGTTGTGGTCGATGGGCTCTTGGGGCTCGCTCAGACAGCAGAGCTTATCCCGGCGGACCGCACAGACCTGCTGTTTCCGCCCTTTGACCCGCGTTTTCCAGAGCGCATTCGCGAACATGGCGGCGACTGCTTCTCAGCCATTCGCGCCAAGGACTTCATCGTTCATCACCCGTACGAGTCCTTCGACGTCGTCGTGCAGTTCCTGAAGCAGGCGGCCGCCGATCCGAACGTCGTCGCCATCAAGCAGACGCTTTACCGGACCTCGAAACAGTCGCCAATCGTCGAGGCGCTGATCGAGGCGGCCGAGGCCGGCAAGAACGTCACAGCGCTTGTCGAGTTGAAGGCGCGCTTCGATGAGGAAGCGAACATCAAGTGGGCACGGGCGCTCGAGCGCGCCGGGGTCAACGTCGTCTACGGCTTTGTCGAGTACAAAACGCACGCCAAGCTGTCGCTGGTCGCGCGGCAGGAAGGGGCTGCGCTGAAGACCTATGTGCATGTGGCGACCGGCAATTACCATCCCGTCACGGCGCGGGTTTATACGGACCTTTCGCTGTTCACCTGTGACCCCGCGATCGGGCGCGATGTCGCCAAGGTCTTTAATTTTGTGACCGGCTATGCCCGCCAGGAATCCTTTGAAAAGATTGCTGTCGCGCCGATCACGCTCCGTGCAAAGATCGTCGCGCTGATCGATGAAGAGATTGCGCACGCGCGGGCCGGGCGCCCGGCGACGATCTGGATCAAGGCGAATGCGCTCGTCGACGGGCAAATGATAGACAAGCTCTATGAGGCAAGCGCGGCGGGCGTCGAAGTTGACCTGATCGTTCGCGGCGTCTGCTGCCTTCGTCCCGGCGTCAAGGGCCTGTCGGAGAACATCCGTGTCAAGAGCATTATCGGGCGGTTTCTCGAGCACGCGCGCATCTATTGCTTTGGCGCGGGCAATCCGCTCCCGCATGACGGCGCCAAGGTCTATATCTCGTCTGCCGACATGATGCCGAGGAACCTTAACCGGCGCGTCGAAATTTTCTGCCCGATCGAGAACGAGACCGTGCACAGCCAGGTTCTCGATCAGATCATGGTGTCAAACCTCAATGACGAAGCGCAATCGTGGTTCCTGTCGCCCGACGGTGTCTATCGGCGCGTCGAACCGGAAGGCGAGGGCGCGCCGTTCAACGTGCACGCCTACATGATGGCGTACCCGAGCCTCTCGGGGCGCGGCGCAGCGCTGCGGTACAACGCCCCGCGCCCGCTCGTATGGCGCGGTTGACGGCGGCCGCTTGGCAGTTTCTCGGTTTGAATTCCTAGCAGGGGCGCGCGGACGGGACGCCGCCGCAAAGCCGCCCTTCGCGGGAGTAATGATGGAGGGAAGCTATTCGCCGTTGTCTGCCGCTCTTGGTGCAATGGGCGCTACTGTACGGAAGCGCCGCTCGCGCGCGCTGGCGGGCGCTCATTGATCTGCGCAACCATCCCGTCGAGCAGCGCGACGTACGCAGGATCGTTGCCATCGTTTCGACGCCGCGCCCAGAAGAGCTGGACAAAGGAACTGCGCAGGTAGCGCCGCGTCGCCATCTCAAGCCCGTTGTACGCGCCGATTTCAATCAGCCCGCGCTGTCGAATGTTGAATGCGGCCTCGTGCACGCCGAGCGCCATCCCGATGACAATATCCAGCCTGAGCTTTTCGGCATCGCTGAGCGGGCCGGTTTCAAAAAGCGCCCGGTGCATCAGTTCGGCCTTCTCAGGCGTGTCATAGAGCGAAGCGTGCATCTGGCCGGCCTGCAGCCAGACGCTGTGCGTCAGCTCTGCGCGCGCGATCTTGTTGGTCTGGCGCACCTGCCCGTATACCGCCGCGAGCGATAAGACGACCGCGACGGCGGCGACCGCCTGACCGATGTAGCTGAGTTCTTCGAGTGTCACCGATTTTACCTCTTTTGGCTTGTCAGGAAGCGGGCGTGGGCGCCTGGGCGTCGTCCCTCAGTCATCGTCTGGGCGATAAAGTTGATCTCTTAGAACGTCATGAAGTCGCATCAAGCGCGCGCAACATAGCTGTACTGTCGTCCGCGCGCGCATAACTGAAGAAGGCCCGGTACCGCATCGTCGTCTTCCTGTGGAGAGTCGATAACAGGGGCGGAAACAGGTGTCAGCCACCGTCCGCATCGGGCCAAGCCCGGTCCCTTCGTCGTTAGAACGCGACCGGCAACTTTGAACGAAATCCGCCTGTCGCTACGTCTCATGGCAAATTGGCGGAGGCGCCGGAATGCAGACTGAGGCAACTCCTGCCGCCTAGACACCGGGCATGGATTGCGGCAACCGGATGCCATGACGGCTGACGCGATGATCAAGGCCGGCGGCGAGAACGACGGTCGATGGGCGATCATCGACATCGGCTCCAATTCAGTCCGCCTCGTTATCTATGACGGCCCGGCGCGCGCGCCGTTCCCGATCTGCAATGAAAAAGCCTTGTGCGGCCTCGGCCGCGACATGGACGATGGCGATCTGTTGAACGCAGCAGCGGTCGAGAGCGCGCTGTCGATACTGGCGCGGTTTCGGACCTTGCTGGCCGAGCACGGCGAACCGCCGGCCCGCGTTGTTGCGACCGCCGCGGTTCGCGACGCGCGCAACGGGCCTGAGTTTGTGGAGGCCGTTCGCGCCCTCGGCCTGATGATTGACGTCATTCCCGGCGCGGAGGAAGCGCGGCTGTCCGGGCTCGGCGTTGTTTCGTTCGAACCTGGCGCGAGCGGACTTGTTGGCGACATGGGCGGGGGCAGTCTCGAGTTGATCCGCCTCGACGCTGGCGAGATCGGCAATACGTCCAGCCTGTCGATTGGCCCGTTCCGCTTGATGAAACATTCAAAGGGCGACCACAAAATCGCGGCCGCGGAGATCGAGACCGCACTTTCCGGCGTTCCTTGGCTTCATGGCGTGACGACCGCCTCGCTGTACGCGGTCGGCGGCGCGTGGCGGGCAATCGCGCGCATCAACATGCAATTGCGTCATCACCCGCTGTCGGTGCTCCATCATTACGAAGTCCCGGCGCGCCAGGTGATCGAGACATGCGAACTCGTTGCGCGGCAAAGCCGCCTGTCCCTTGAGGAAACGCCCGGCGTTTCCGCCAAGCGGGTCGACACGCTGCCCTATGCCGCGCTTGTCCTTAAGGCCGTCATGTTGACCGCCGGCTGTGAGCGCATGGTCGTGTCCGCAGGCGGCATCCGTGAGGGATTGCTGTATGACGCCCTGCCGCTTTCGGCGCGCGGCGAAGACCCGCTAATCGCCGGCGCGCGGTTTCTCGGGCAGCGCCTGTCGCCGGAAGCGGCGATCGGCGAGGCCGTTGCGGCCTTTACCGACAAACTTTTCAGCGCCGAAAGCCCGACCCATCGCCGCTTGCGCACGGCCGCCTGCCTGATGACCGATGCGGGCGCTTATTTTCACCCGGACCTGCGCGGCGCACAGGCGTTCGATATTGCGCTGCGCGCGCCTTTTTACGGCGTCACGCACCCCGAACGCGCCGCGCTAGCGCTGTCGCTTTTTTGCCGCCATGAAGGCGCGAACGCGGCTTTTCCCGAGCCCGCCATTCTCGCGATGTTAACCGAGGACGAGCGCCGGCGCGCCGTTCAGATTGGCTTGGCGCTGCGCTTCGCCAGCGCCCTTGCGCCAAAGGCGCCGCACGCTATTCGAATGTGTGCGCTGGAGCCCGCCGGCGACAGGCTGCTCTTCACGGCGCCCGCAGCCTTAAAGCCGCTGATGGACGAAACCGCGCGCCGCCGCCTCGATGCGTTGGCGTCATCGCTGGCCCTGAAGGCCAGCACGGCGTTCGGGTAGGGTGCGGCAAATAATCAGTATACGGATGAAATAATCTAGCCTCCTTTTCTCGCCGGCAGCGGCGGGCAATGCTGTCCCGTTCCGGGACTGGCGCGGGTCTTGCTTTGGGATAGATCGCGATCCGCCCGGAAGAGGCTGCGAGGTACCAGGTCTCGAGAGTGCGGAGCGCCCCGGCGAGCGGGCAGGAGGATCAGGCT
>JBJXFO010000053.1:0-14502 GCA_046154725.1 Parvularculaceae bacterium
AATAGGCGTCGGACTGGGGCATCTCGCCAATAGGCGCACCCTTAAGGCCGCGAGCCCGACCTTCGTCGATCTGCAAAGTTCCGGCAACCTTGAAATCATATCCGATCCCGACTTGCGCGCCGCGATCGTCGCCTGTTTCTTCCGCACCGGCCGCCTTGAGGCCGCGATAGACAAAAACAACCAATCCTATGTTGATCAGGGCTTCATGGATTTTGTGCGGAATGAAGGTTTAGCCCATTACGAATGGGACAACGCGCTGATGGGCGCGCCCCGGCCGGCGTCGGTTTCGTATACCGCGAGCGTTTTCGATCCGACGATCGAGCGTGCGCTGTCCGCCGGCGCCGCCATACGTGTCCTTGATACGCCCGCCCTGAAAGATAAAGTCGTCGCGCAGCTGAGCTGGCGCGCCCGCGGCTCGTCGGCCAATGAAAACATGGCGCAGCTTATCCTTGAAGCGGTGCAGGCGCTCGACGAAACGCTTGGTGCGCATATGAATGGAGCTGCGCCATGATCTTGCGCCGCGTCATCGCGCATTTCAGGAAACAGGAATGGACGGCGATCGCCATCGATTTCGTCATCGTCGTCGTCGGCGTCTTCGTCGGCATACAGGTGTCGAACTTGAACGCGGCGCGCGCCGACCGGGGCCGCGCCGCGGGCTATCTCGAACGCATTGCAGCCGATATCGACGCCGATCTCGGCGATTACGCCGACCGGCTCGCCTATTGGGAGGCTGTCTCCGGTTACGCCGCCACGGGGCTTTCCTACGCTGAAAGCCGCGATCTTGGCGGCGGCTCGCCGTGGCGCATTCTCCTCGCCTATTTCCAGGCCAGTCAGGTCGCCGAATTCTATACGAGCAGCGCGACCTGGGACGAAATGCGAAGCGCGGGCGAGTTGCGCTTGATAGAAAACATCGAGCTTCGCGGCACGCTGGCGCAATATTACAAATACGCGGGAAATCCGGCTTTGAGCGAACGGCCGGCCTATCGCGAAAATGTCCGCGAACGGATCCCCTTCATGATCCAGCGGTACATCTGGGCAACTTGCTACGCGTCGGATTCCGACGGCCGCCAGGACTTCGTCGATTGCGCCGCCCCGGTCGACAATGCGGCGTCCAAGGCTGTGATCGACCGGCTTGCGGCCGATGAGGAGATTATCGGCGAACTCCGCTACTGGTTCTCGACGATGGACGTCGCCGCCCGCATCGGACGCGACCGCGTCGCCGCCGCAATTGAGGTCAAGGAGGCGGTGATGAAGGAACTCGGGAGCCGGCCGTGATCGGGCGATGCGTCGTCGCGCGCGCGGCCAGCGTCTTTGCTGTGCTTGCGTTGTCTACGGCGGCGGAAGCCGAACCCCCGACGGCCGAACCCCTGACCGCAGACCGTCTGCCCCAACGCCTGCTCGCTGACTGCGACGCGCGGGCCGAGCCATTCGGGCAATACGCGCCGCCCATCGCCGCAGCGGCGCGGGCGCTAACCGATCTCGGCGTCTTCACGCCGCGGGAGTTTAGCGGCGCGCGGATCGGATTTTGCGAATTGCAGCGTGCGGGCGGCCCGGTCGCGGCGGCGGCGTGCGGCGACGGCGTCATTCTTCTCGATGAGAAGTATGCTGCCGACGATCAGGCTCTGCCGCTCCGCGCGACGCTCGCGCATGAGATGAAGCATCATCTCCAGCATCGCGACCGCCGGACGCGCCATGGAGCCGCCTATTGCACCAGCGCTCTCTACACGGAGGAAAAAGCCGCGCTCGAAGCGGAGGCGGACGCTTTCGGCGACACGGTCGCGGCGTTGTTTGTGCGCGGGCGGGCGGTTGAAATCGTCAACGCCTGCGACGAGCCTGTCTCGATTTATCTGGAGGCGGACGATCCCGTAGCCGTGCGGGGCGCAGGGGCGGCGTTCCAGCGCGTGCCGGCGCAAGGCATGGCGTTATTACAAGAGCGGGCGCTGTCGGGGCAGGTTCGCTTCTACGCGCGAACGACGCCGCAATCTGGCAAGGCGCAGGTTTGGGAAGCCACGACAAGCGCGCAGTCGCGCTTCGTCGAAGGCCGCCCCGTTCGCCTCAAGTCGATAAGGCTTGCCGTGTCCGATCGCCTCGACAGCCCCTTTCGCTTGCGGCTCTCTTGCCGGGGTCTGTGATAGGGCGCGGGTCTGACGCCTCGCTGGCAGAGCAGCTTTCGCCTTATCGAAGGTCGTGGACCTCAACGCCCCGCCTCGACGCCGCGCCGAGCAACGCCGCGTCCCTCGACGCAAGGCGCTCGCCGCGCGCGAGCGCAAGGTCAATATACGCCGCATCGTAAAGGCCGAGGGCTTCAATGCGCGCCAGCGAAACGAGCCGCGCGAAGTCGCCGTCTGCCGGCGCCGGCGCAATCTCGATCACCGCTTCAAAAGCGGCAAGCTCAACATCGAGCGCAGCAGCGCTGACAAGCAAGCGCCGTTCAAGTCTTACAAGGGCGTGGCGCATTTCAAGGCGGAAGACGAACGGCGCCGCCAATCCTTCTGTCGCCGCGACACCGTTCCGAAAGCCTTCCGAGGATTTCGTCGTTTGACTTGGCGCGAGAAAAGACAGCGCCGCAGACGCATCAATGACGATCGCCATCAGCGGCCTTCATCCATCCAGGATTTGACCTCATCCCAAGGAACCGGCGCCGCGGCATTGGCGTGCGTTATTGCGAAGGCGTCGCGGCTGGCAGCGAGGCGAGCGAAGAGCGCGCGCCGGTCAGCGGCAGACGCAATGCGAAGGACCGGAGCCAGACGCGCCGCAGGCGCGCCATGGCGGGTAATGAGGATTTCTTCGCCGCTCGCCGCGACTTCATCGATCAGCGCGGAGAGGTTGTTGCGGGCGTCATAGAGGGCTATTTCACGCATGGCTATAGTCTAGCCAACATCTAGCCAGATTTTAATCCCTCACGTATTCATCGAATCGAAGAAGTCCTGATTGGTTTTCGTCTGGCGCAATTTGTCGAGCAGGAAGTCGACCGCGTCGGAAGTGCCCATCGGCGACAGAATGCGGCGCAGGACGTAGACCTTTTGCAACTCGTTCTTCGGCACCAGCAGCTCTTCCTTGCGCGTGCCGGACTTGGCGATGTCGATCGCGGGATAGGTGCGCTTGTCGGCAACTTTCCGGTCGAGCACGAGCTCGGAATTGCCCGTGCCCTTGAACTCTTCGAAAATCACCTCGTCCATCTTCGAGCCGGTATCGATAAGCGCGGTTGCGATGATCGTCAGCGAGCCGCCCTCCTCGATATTGCGCGCGGCGCCGAAGAAGCGTTTGGGGCGCTGCAACGCGTTGGCGTCGACGCCGCCCGTCAAAACCTTGCCGGAGGACGGCACGACGGTGTTGTAGGCGCGGCCAAGGCGCGTGATCGAATCGAGCAGGATGACAACATCGCGGCCGTGTTCGACGAGACGCTTGGCCTTCTCGATCACCATTTCCGCAACCGCAACGTGGCGCGTTGCCGGCTCGTCGAAGGTTGAGGAGACGACCTCCCCTTTGACCGAGCGCTGCATGTCGGTCACTTCCTCGGGCCGCTCGTCAATCAGCAAAACGATGAGAAAGCATTCGGGGTGATTGATCTCGATTGAATGGGCGATGTTCTGCAAGATGACGGTCTTGCCGGTGCGCGGCTGCGCGACGATCAGCGACCGCTGGCCCTTGCCGATCGGCGCGACGAGATCGATGACCCGCGCGGTCAGGTCTTTTTTCTTCGCGTCCTCAACAGACGTGATCTCGAGCTTGAAGCGCTGATCGGGATAGAGCGGCGTCAGATTGTCGAAATGCACTTTGTGGCGCGTCTTTTCCGGGTCTTCGAAATTGATGGTCGCAACTTTCAGCAGCGCAAAATAGCGCTCGCCTTCCTTCGGGCTGCGGATCTCGCCGATGACGGTGTCGCCGGTGCGCAAGGCAAAGCGGCGCATTTGCGAGGGCGAGACGTAAATGTCGTCGGGCCCGGGGAGGTAATTGGCTTCCGGCGAGCGCAGGAACCCGAAGCCGTCTGACAGCACTTCGAGGACGCCGCCGCCGGCGATTTCAACCTCGCGGTCGGCAAGCTCTTTCAGGATCGCGAACATCATGTCCTGACGGCGCATGGTCGAGGCGTTCTCGACTTCCAGCTCCTCGGCGAAGCCGAGCAGGTCGGCGGGTGACTTCTCCTTCAGCTCTTCAAGGGAGATTTTGCCGGGGATGGACATGAGCGGATTTGCCTTGGTGACCAGCGAGGCGCCTGAATGGCGACGGCCGGCGGGGATGGGATAAATCGAAAAAGCGGATGAAGGGCTTTTTTGAAAAGCGCGTCCGCCGGGAGGGTATTGATTGAATATAGGCGTTAGGCGGCCAAGGTCAATCCTGCGCTGCCGTTCGCGCAACATCCGATCCGATGATCCTGTTGGCTGGCCTTTGCGGTCGCCAATCTGCAAGAATTTCAATGGGCATCCACGGGCTCGTCCCGTGGATTCAAAGCCGCGCGCGCAGGACTGATTGCCTGAGATCCACGGAACACGTCCGTGGATAACGGTATCCCTTGGTTATTATCAAGAGTTCGGTTTTCTTGGCGGCCGTCAAAACGGCTTGAGGATGGCCATGAAGACCGCGACCAGCATCAGCGCGAACGGGGCTTCGTTCATCAGCCGCCAGAACAGGCTGGCGCCGGGTCTCTCGCCGCGTTCGAACGCCTTTTGCGATATCGAGTAATACCCATGTATTGCCGTAATGCCGATCACCATCGGCAACTTCACGTGGAACCAGCCTGCCTTGAATAGCGCCGGATTGGCATAGAGCATCAGCCCGGCGAGCAGCCATACCGCGATCATCGACGGCGTCATGATGCCTTTCAGCAGGCGGCGCTCCATCTTGACGAAGAACGCCTCCGCCTCCCCGCCCCGCGCCGCTTCGATGTGATAGATGAAGAGGCGCGGCAGATACATCATGCCGGCCATCCACGCGATCACAGCGGCCAAATGCAGCGCTTTGACGATGAGGTAGTGCGACGCCAGAAACTCCTGCATCGCCCTACCCGCCGCGCCTGACGCACTCGACAAGGCGCGCCACGTTCTCAGGCGGCGTATCCGGCGTCAGCCCGTGACCGAGGTTAAAAATATACGGCGCGCCGTGGAACGTCCCGATCAGGCGAAGCGCTTCGCTTTCCATGGCGTCGCCGCCCGCCACGACCAGCATCGGGTCAAGGCCGCCTTGTACGACCGCGTGGGGACTCAACGTCTTACGGGCGTTTGCCCAAGGATGGCTGTGATCGATGCCAATGACATCGCACTCGGCAAGTGCGGCAAAGGTCGCGGTAGCGCTCCCAACGCCTTTGGGAAAAAGGATGACTGGCGCCTCCGGGAAGGCGCGCTTCACCCGGCGGGCGATTTCCGCTGTGGGATCGAGGCACGCGCGTTTCAAAATGGGCTCGGGCAGACCGCCAGCCCAGGTGTCGAACACCTGCACCGCCTGCGCGCCAGCCTCCAGCTGTGCGATGAGGTAATCGCTCGTTGCATCGACGAGAATGTCTGTCAGCGCCTGCGCAAACGCCGGGTCGCCATACCAGATCGCTCGCAAGGCTGCCGGATCGCGCTGCGCGCCGCCGCCGACCATGTAAGTGGCGACTGTCCACGGCGCCCCGGCAAAGCCGATCAGCGCTTTTTCCGGCGTCAGGGCCGCCCGGATGAGGCGCAGCGTTTCAAAGACTGGCGCGAGGTGCTGGCGAATGTCTCGATCCCGAAATTTTTCAAGATCTTCAAGCGTTTTGACGGGGGCAAGGCGCGGCCCCTCCCCTTCATGAAACGAGACGTCCTGACCAAGCGCGTCAGGGATCAGCAAGATGTCGGCGAACAAGATTGCCGCGTCGAAGTCATAGCGCCGGATGGGCTGCAAGGTCACTTCGGCGGCAAGGCCGGAATTGTAACAGAGGTCGAGAAACGATCCTGCCTTCCGCCGCACTTCGCGATATTCCGGAAGGTAGCGGCCAGCCTGTCGCATGAGCCAGACCGGCGGCGTTTCTTGTTCAAAGCCCTTGGCGGCAGCCAGAAAAGGCGCCTCCCTGTGCATGCTTGCTCGCTCGCTCATAAAACCTTTTAAGAGTCTGTTAAGATTGATGAAGAAAGTATGAAGAATGAATCCCGGGGAAAAGTCAGCCCTTGCTCGTTTTCATGACCTCATCCCCTGCTTTGTCACAAAACTTTCCACGGGCAAAGCGGCAAGCCGGTTGCGCGTATCCTCTCCTATCGCGTTGATTGGCAAGCGTGAAATATGCAGTGCATGCGCACCCCGCGATCTTTTTCCACCGCTTCGTCGAGGCAGGTTTTTCACGCTGTGGCCAACCCGCAATCCTCCCCTCTTTGGGCGCCAACGGTGCGCCCTTGCGTGAATCCGGCGGACGCCGGAGCGGCAGCGGCTGACCGGCGCGCGCAAGCGCTTTCTTTGCTTCTCTTTCCCCCAACCGATTTTTACGTTCACGGGAGATTTCGATGAACGCTGCGGCCTTGGCGATGTCGAGTTATTTTCATGTTCACCTCGTCTCGGACTCGACGGGGGAAACGCTGAATGCAGTTTTCAAAGCGGTCACGTCGCAGTTCGCAAAGGCCTATGCGTTCGAACATATCTACGCGCTCATTCGCTCCAGCGCGCAGATGGAAAAAGTTTTGAGCGATATCGAGAATGCGCCGGGGCTCGTTCTCTACACTGTTGTCAATCCGGAATTGCGCCGCCTTCTGGAAGCGCGCTGCTCAGAACTGCAAACGCCGGCGATCTCGGTCCTTGATCCATTTATCGAAGCCTTCTCCGATTTTCTCGGGCTTGAGCAGACGCGCAAGGCTGGCGCGCAGCACGAGATGGATGATGCGTATTTTCGGCGGATTGCGGCGATCGATTTCACGCTCGCGCATGACGACGGACAGATGGCGTGGGATCTCGAACCGGCGGACGTTGTCATTGTCGGCGTCAGCCGCACGTCGAAAACGCCGACGTGCATGTATCTCGCCAATCGCGGCGTCAAAGCGGCCAACATCCCGCTGGTGCCGAACACAGAGCCACCGGGTGAACTTGCCAATCTTCGCAATCCGCTGGTCATCGGACTGATCGCCAGCCCGGAGCGGCTGGCGCAGATCCGGCAGAGCCGCCTCGGCAATATGAACGCGGCCGAACATGCGGAAACCTATTCGGATCTTGAAACGGTGCGCGCCGAAGTTTTACGCGCCAAGCGTCTCTACGCCAGGCATCGCTGGCCCGTGATCGACGTGACCCGCAAATCGGTTGAAGAAACCGCGGCGGCAATCCTGACAAAGCTGTCGGCGCGCCGCAATCAACAAAGCGATGAAACCGTGACCGGTGGGGCGGAGCGCAATGAAGACTGAGCCGGCTATCGTTCTTGCGTCAACAAGCGCGATCCGCTTTTCTATCCTTACCGCTGCGGGCGTCGCATTCACCGTTGCGCGCCCCGCGGCGGACGAAGCAGCGCTGAAGACACGCTTTCTGGCGCAAGGCGTCGGCGTTGAGGGGCTGGCGCTGGCGCTTGCCGAGGCGAAGGCGCGCTCGGTCGATGCAGGCGGCGCCTATGTCCTCGGCGCCGATCAGATCATGGAACTGGACGGCGAGATTTTTGACAAGCCGCGTTCGATTGCTGAGGCCGCCGACCGGCTTGTCGGCTGCGCGGGGCGGGCGCACCGCCTTATCAATGGCGTTGCGATCGTCCGGGACGGGGCGCGCGTCTTTGCCCACACGCAAATCGCGACCTTGCACATGCGGGCCATGTCGCGCGCCGGGATCGAGGCGTATCTTGACGAAGCGGGCGAGGGGGTCCTTGCAAGCGTTGGCGCCTATCAGGTTGAAGCGCTTGGCGCGCGGCTCTTTGAACGGATCGACGGCGACTATTTCACGGTCCTCGGCCTGTCGCTCTTTCCGCTGCTTGGGTATCTTCGCGGCGAAAATCTTCTGAGCTTTTGATATCGGGCGCCCGTGACCGTCACGCATGGATTTCCCGCCGACATTTTGCCGCGCCGCGCCGGCATGCTCGGCTGGCCGGTTGCGCATTCGCTGTCGCCCCTGATTCATACGACATGGGCCGCGCGGGAAGGCATCGACGCCGGGTACGATCCGATTGCCGTCGCACCAGACGACGGCGCGTTTCGCGGCGCGATCGAACGCCTGCGGAATGAAGGCTATCGCGGCGTCAACGTCACCTTGCCCCACAAGGAACGCGCCTTGAAATTTGCCGATCAGGCAAGCGAAGAGGCGATTGCCGCCGGCGCCGCCAACATGCTGACATTCACGGCTAGCGGTATTGCAGCAGGCAATTCCGACATTGCCGGCTTTGCGGCCGCAGTTATGGAAACCGGCGCCACGCCGCGCGCCGCGCTCATTCTCGGCGCCGGCGGCGCCGCACGCGGGGTTGCGATTGCTCTTTCACGCCGGCTCGGCGCGCGCTCGATTGTTGTCGCCAACAGAACGCGGGCCCGCGCCGAAGTCGTTGCAGCGCTCGCCGGCGGCGCGGCGATCGACTGGAGCGCGCGTGGTGCTGCGCTCGCGGACATCGACCTGCTCGTCAATACGACCTCGCTCGGCATGACCGGCGAGGCCGCGCTGGATCTTGACCTTGATGCTCTCCCGCGCAGCGCGCTTGTCGCGGATATTGTCTATGCGCCGCTAGAGACGCCGCTGCTGGCGGCGGCGCGGGCGCGCGGGCACACGACTATCGACGGCTTGTCGATGCTGATGCATCAAGCAGCGTACGGCTATCGTGCATGGCTTGGCGCAACCGCCGTCGTCGACGCCGATTTACGCGCGCGCCTTGAAGCGGCGCTGGCGGCGAGGTTGGCGCGATGATCAGCGTTGGGCTTACCGGCTCGATCGGCATGGGAAAATCGACGGTTGCCGCGATGTTTGCGGACGAGGGCGCAAGCGTCTGGGACGCTGACGCCGCGGTGCGCCGTCTTTATGCGCCGGGCAAGGCCGGTCATGCGGCGATTGCGGCGCGGTTTCCGTCCGCAGCGTCGGGCGAGGGCGTTGACCGGGAGCGTCTCTCCGCGCTGGTCCTAGGCGATCCGGTCGCGCTCACCGATCTTGAAGCGCTGATCCATCCGCTGGTTGGCGAAGACCGCGCCGCGTTTCTCGACAACGCGGCAAGGGCCGGCGCCGAGATCGTCGTGCTCGACATTCCGCTGCTGTTTGAAAAAGGCTCGGAAAAGTTTTTCGATGCGGTCGTTGTCGTCTCTGCGCCTGCAAGCGTGCAGAAAGATCGCGTGCTGGCGCGTCCCGGCATGACAGAAAAAAAGTTTCGCTCGATCCTGATGAAGCAGACGCCCGATGCCGAGAAAAGACGCCGCGCCAATTACGTAATTGATACAGGCGTCACGCTCAAGGAAACGCGGGCGCAGGTGAGGGCGGTGATTACGGAACTGAAGTTGAAGTTTGCAGGCTAGCGGCGCCGGTGCGCTGCGCCCGTGGATGACCGCAGATCCTGATGCGAAACTGTTCAGGCTATGGGTAAGCCATGACCAATCACCATCCGCACTGCTTGCCCGCATTCGCCTTTTTCAGCTCCTCCATTAGCGGCGCGAAATAGGCGACAATGGCTGTGCCGTCCATCTGGCGCGAGCCGGTAAACGCTTCGAGCGCATCGGGCCAAGGCTTTGACGCGCCCATTTCGAGCATGGCGTTGAGGCTTTTCCCCGCTTCCTCGGATCCATAGAACGAACAGCGGTGGAGGGGGCCTTTCCAGCCGATTTTATCGCAGGCCGCCTTGTAGAACTGGAACTGCAGGATACGCGCGAGGAAATAGCGCGTATACGGAACATTACCCGGCACGTGATATTTCGCGCCCGCATCAAACCCGTCCGCCGGGCGAGAGGAGGGCGGGGCAATCCCCTGATATTGCGTCCTGAGCGCCCACCAGCCTTCGTTATATTGCGCGGGCGCGATCTCGCCCGAAAAGACGTTCCAGCGAAACTTGTCGACGACGAGGCTGAAGGGCAGGAACGCAATCTTGTCGAGCGCCTGCCGCATCAGGAGGCCGAGATCCTCCGACGCCGGAGGAACGGTATCGATGAGACCAATCTGTTTCAGATAATCGGGCGTGATCGAGAGCGCGATCGCGTCGCCGATTGCCTCGTGGAAACCGTCATTGGCGCCGTTCTGGAACAGAACCGGCTGGTCTTTATACGCGCGCTGATAAAAATTATGGCCAAGCTCGTGATGGATCGTCACGAAATCCTCAGCGCCGACCGTCGTGCACATCTTGATGCGCAAATCGTCTTTCAGATCGACGTCCCAGGCGGAGGCGTGACAGACAACCTCGCGGTCGCGAGGCTTGACGATCTGCGAACGCTTCCAGAACGTTTCGGGCAGCGGGTCGAACCCCAGCGACACGAAAAAGTCCTCGCCAGTCTTCACCATTTTCACCGGGTCATAGCCCTTGGCGGTCAGCGCGGCGTCGAGATCGATCGACGCGCCACCGGCGCCAACCGACGCGATGTCGCCGATCGCGCCCCATTCCTGCGCCCACATATTGCCGAGAAGATCGGCGCGGATCGGCCCGGTCAGCGGCGCGGCGCTGTCGCCATAGGTCTCGTTCAGTTCGGTGCGGACATAGCAATGCAACTGATCATAGAGCGGCTTGACCTGCCCCCACAGCCGGTCAACCTCGGCCTCAAACTGTTCGGGCGTCATGTCATAGCCTGACCGCCACAAGGCGCCCATGTCGGCATAGCCAAGGTCGCGCGCGCCTTCATTGCCGATCTCGACCATGCGCACATAGTCGGGCTTCATGCGCGCCGCGTAATCGTTCCACTTCGTCCATACCTCAGCGAGTTGCGCCGGGTCTCTGAGCTGGCGCATCAGGAGTTCGGTTTCGTTCTGGCGGACGTTTGCGCCAGAAAGATCCGCGTCCGGACTTTTGCCGTCAGGATTGCGCAGACGCGTCATCGCCGCCTTGAGGTCGGCGGACGAGAACGCCCCGCCGTCAAGGCTGATCGATCCCGTTGAATAGGCCGAGCCAAGCCGTGTCGTCAGGTCGGCGAGTTCTTCCGCGGCGCCGGCGCGCGTCGGCGCCGGGGCGACAATGCCGAGCGTGATGAAATTCAGCTTGCGGCGGAGGTCGGCCGGGAGGTCGGCGCTGGAAAACTTTGCGGCTTCATTGGCGAAATCGACCGACAGCTTTGTCAGCTTCGCGGCGTTGCGCGAGGCGAGCCAGTCGGTGTCATCGGTGATGTGGGTCGCGTTCACCCACTGGATGCGGCCGGCCTCCTCAAACGCGTCGCGATAGGTCGTCTCGACCTTTTTAAGGAAGGCGACGGCGTCCTCAGCGGTCAGGGACGATGCGCCGGCAACCGCGTCGGCGGCCGGCGTTGGGGCCGCGCCCTCGCGTTTGCCGCAAGCGGCGGCGAGTGCAAGAATACAGACGCCGCCGAGCATGGCGGACCCAATCCTGCGCGCTGTTCCTGAAGTCATCATTCGGGGTCCCGCTGTTTTCTGCCTTGCGCGACAGGCTAGCGGATGCGGGCATCGAGCGCAAAACGGCCGGGACCGGCACAGTCAGAAATCGGTTTTGCCAAACCGCGCCAGACCCTGGTTGACCCCAAGGGGATCGAGAACGCCAAGGTCAAGCGCGACCGGCTCGCCAATCCATCGCCCGAGAAAGGTGTGGTCGCCAAGATCGTCGAGCGTCAACGGATGGATCAAGGCGCGCAGGCCGGAGCGCGCCAGTTCCGCTTCGACGACGGGCAGCAATCGTTCGTCAAAGTGAATTTCAAACTGGGCGGTGATGTGGGGGCCCGCTTTGTGGTCGCGTAATTCTCCGACAAACCGCAATTCGGACAAGGGATCGCCGGGCCGGGCCGCGCGCAGTTTCTCGCGCAGCGCGGCGGCCTCAGGGCGCTCTCCCGCGGCGTAATAGATGTGCGCATGGTATGGCGCGCTGCCCGCCTGGTTCGCCATCACGAGGCCTCCCGCGCCAGACTTTCTCCGCCATCAGACTTTTTCAGAAAGCCGAATGGCAAGGCGGCAGCCTGCCTGAATGACAAAGCGCATCAAGGGATAGCCTGGCGCCTCGGCCGCCCCATGCGCCTCGGCGGTTTCCTTGTGGCCAAGCTCGTCTTGGCGAAAGCCGGCCAGCGTTGCGGCAAGCTCGGGCTCCGCGGCCGCAAGCTCCAGCGCCTGCTCCGCATAATGCTGTTCGATCACTTCTTCAACGGCGGCCGTGCAGGCCATCGCCGCTTTTTCGCCCATCAGCGCGGTTGCCGCGCCGAGCGCGTAGCCAGCGACGTTCCACACCGGCGACAGCAAAGTCGGGCGCACGCGGCGGTCGGCCAGCAAGCGGTCAAAGGTTTCAAGGTGCGCGGCTTCCCCGTCTTCCATCTCTTTGAGAAGACGGGCAATTTCGGCGCGGCCTGAGGCGCGGTCGAAGACTGCCCGCTGGCCGCGGTAGATTTGTACTGCGCCATATTCGCCCGCGTGATCGACGCGCAGCATTTCGGCAAGACGCCGGTCGCGGGGGCCCGGTCTTGCAGGGGACGCGCTTGCAGGGCCGTGTGCGTAAGCTTCGCTCATAGAGGCTCCGATCGTTCGGTGCGCAGGCGCGGGCGCGCCGCGCGCCGCGCGTCGCGAACCGCATGCGCCGCAGCAAGCAGGCACAAGGCGAAGATGCCAGCGGAGATCAGGAAATTATAGCCTGCCATCGACACGCCAAACATTGTCCACGGCGCATCGACGCACGACACCGCCGGGGCAACGCCCGCCAGCACGTCGGCAAGCGCCCCGGCGCTGACATCAACAGGCCCCCCGCCCGAACATGTCGCAGGGCCCGGCCAGAATTTGTACTCGACGCCGGTGTGGTAAAAGGCGAGCGCCGCGCTGAAGGCGTAAACAAGCGCGGCTGCGCCGACCGCAGCAGCAACAACCCGCCGCGCCTTGAACACCGAGCCAAGCGCGAGGCCGGCAATCGCGACGGCAAGGCCCGTCCAATGCGCCTCGCGCTGGTCGAGACACAGGGCGCACGGCGCAAATCCGCCAAACCGCTCGAATGCATGCGCGCCAGCGAGCAGCACCGCGCTCGCTGCCGCCGCCAGGACAAGCGCGCCGCGCGGGCCGGCCATGAGTTGAACAATAATTGTCATCGAGTGGGATGATAGGGCTCCGGCGGAACCTTCGGCCCTGCGCGGATCGTCGCGGGGCGAGCCGTCGCGGAAGAGATTAAAACAGGCCGGAGAGCCAGTCTTTAACGACCGTCGCAAGCTCGACGCCGAAAAAGACCGCGAACAAGATCAGCATCAAAACCCAGCCGAGCGCGACCAGCATCCCGAGGATCACCAGAAGGCCGTCGCGCTGGATAAGGCCGAGGCACGCAATCGCGATGCCGATCGACGGCACTGTATTGGTGCCGATCAGCGGCATCATGATCGACAGCGCCGGAATAATCATCAGCGCGCCGACAATGCGCGCGCCATTGCGCCCCGTGACGGCGGGCAAGCGCGGGCGCGCGATCGCTTCGAACCAGCGCACGTATTTTTCGCAGACGTTCAAGACTTTGGTGAACTCGGCCAGCTGAAAGCGGCGCGCGCGGAATTTCTCAGGGAACCAGGGGCTCTGCCGCCCGGCCGCCATCTGTCCGGCAAGCGCCAGCATCGGCAGCGCGACGATCTGCGGCAGCACATAGATAAAGGGCGGGATGCAAGGCAGGCACAGCAGCAAAATCAACAGTCCGAACGCACGCTCATCAAGGCGATCGACGATCTCGCCAAGGCTCGCATCGGGGCTGGCGACAGGGCTGGCATCCGGGCTCGCATCCGGCAGCGATACCCGCTCGGCTGCGCGGCTTTCGCGCGCGCGTTGCTCGCGCCAGCGGCTCTCAAGATCGCCAATCATGCTGCGGAACAGATCGACGACGCCGACGCGGGCATCGGCCTCGTGCCGGGCTTCTTCAATCGGGTCGACGGTGAGCATGGATGGCGGCGCAGGGGTCACTTCAAGCATGAAGGGCATGTCTCCGAATGCGCCGCAACGCAAGCGTGCCGCATGGCGACTATCCGTGCGGCATGGTTATTTTTTGGTGACAGGGCGATTTGACGGGGGTGGCATGCGGGGCGGCGCGGGTGATTTCCTTTTTCGCGCCGCGCTCTATAAGGCTCGTCTCACGCATGCGGGCGTGGCGGAATTGGCAGACGCGCCAGACTCAAAATCTGGTTTCGCAAGAAGTGTCGGTTCGACCCCGACCGCCCGCACCAGCCTTCGCCCCCCTCTTGTTTTGCCGCCTGACGGCGGCGGGCGGGCTTCGGCTCGGCAAGCCCAGCGCGCTGAAGCCGACAGAATCCAGATACGGACTTGTCTCCCACGGACTTGTTCCGTGGGTCTCAGGCAACGGGCTTCGTTGCTTCGGGCATGAGATCCACGGAACAAGTCCACTGGTGTCCGGTTAAAATTTGTGGACTGGTTGCACGACATTGATTCTATTCATTTCCAAGCGTTTAGCGACGATTTGGACACGAAGGAGGTCAATGCCGTGCGGCATGAGAATAGCGTGTTTCA
>JBJXFO010000064.1:0-40451 GCA_046154725.1 Parvularculaceae bacterium
GTTCAGGTCGGCCGGCAGGGTCGCGTGAGGATCTCCAAGCCTGATCCTCCTGCCCGCTCGCCGGGGCGCTCCGCACTCTCGAGACCTGGTACCTCGCAGCCTCTTCCGGGCGGATCGCGATCTATCCAAAAGCAAGACCCGCGCCAGTCCCGGAGCGGGACAGCTTGCCTGTCCCTTCCGGCGGGCGAGGGTGCAGGCACAACAGGGTATTTATTCTGTATACAGATTATTTTGCGAAGCGGCCCCGCGCGACGCGGTGCGCCAGAACGGGACGTTATCGCTCCCTTAACGCCGACGCCTCAGACTTGCCCAGACTTGCCAAGCTTGATTGCGGCCGCGCCCTGCGCGGGAGGGGGGTTCTTATGGCGTCACAACCACGCGGCCCGCGCGCCTTCGTCAAGGACGACCGCGGCAATATCGCCATCCTGTTCGGCATCGCCATTTTTGTGATCTTGGCGGCGGCGGGCGCGGCCATCGATTTCCTGCGCATCGACAAGGCACGCACAGCGCTGAACGAGGCTGGCGACGCGGCATTGATCGCGGCGGCGCGCCATAAGGGGGCGAACCCGGACGCGGACAATTACCGGCTGACCGAGATCGCCCGCCGTCTGTTCGACGCGCAGATGCGCAACGAGCCAGACGTCAGCATTGGCGCCTTTGCTATCTCCTTCAACACCGACGCCTCGGTGTTCAGGCTCGACGTCGATGCGGACCTCGACCTCTTGATCATGGGCCTGTTCGGCGCCGAGGCGTACACCCTCGATACGGTTGCTGAAGCCAAGCTTGGCAAGCCGCCCTATATCGAACTTGCCATGGCGCTTGACGTGACCGGCTCGATGAACAGCAACGGCAAGCTGGCGACGCTCAAGAGCGCGTCAGTGAGCCTGATCGACACGCTCTTCGGCCAGCCCGGCGCCGATGTCCGGATCGGCATCGCGCCCTTCGCGCAATATGTGAACATCAGCGACACGCATGTCGGCGCGATCTGGCTGGAACCGCCTGCCGGCGCCTGGGGCGGCTGTGCCGGGTCGCGGCCCTTTCCGTTCAATGTCGAAGACCGTGAATTCGCTGTCGTGAAGGTTCCCGGCCTTAACCCTTCGGCGTGCCCGCCTGCGGTAACGCCGCTGACGGATGATGCCGAAGCGCTGAAGGACAGAATCGACGCGCTGACAGCGAGCGGCTGGACCTATATTCCCGCCGGGCTGATGTGGGGGTGGAGCCTGCTCAGCTCGCAAGAGCCATTCACCGAAGGTGTTACGTATGCGGAGCTTCCAGCAAAGAACGGTATTAAAGCGCTGATGCTGATGACCGACGGCGCCAACACCCGCGCGCCCGACTATCCGACGCACAATCTTGCCGACGCCGCCCTCGCCAACGACCTGACGCGCGACGTCTGCGAGAACATCAAGCCGACCGACATTGTCATCTACACAATTGCGTTCGAGGTGACGGACACCGCGATCAAGGACATTCTGCGAAATTGCGCAACGACGCCGGCATACTATTTCGACGCGGAAAACTCCGCCGATCTGATTGACGCCTTTGGCTCGATCGCGGCAAGTCTCAGAAACATCAGCCTGTCGAAGTGATGCGGGCGATTTCCTCGACAAGAATGGCGCGCGCGCGCCGCTGATCGGGAAAGTCCTCCTCGATCCAGCGCGCTTGCGCACGAGCAAGCGTCTCGGCGACCAGCGGCCCCTCCTGCAACCCGGCAGCAAGAACGTCGCGCCCGGAAAACGGCAGCGCCGGCGGCGTGAAGCCGCGCGCAGTCTGGCGCAGGCGCTTACCGTCCGTTGACTGAACATCCCCCCGCGCCTCGGCCAATAATAGCGCGTCGGCAAATCCCGCGTCGCCAAATCGAAAGACAAGCGCGCGCACCGCCGGATCGGAGAGCGTTGCTGTCAGCGCGGGCGCGCGTTCAACAGCGCGGCGGCGCCGCGCGCCTTGCGCGTTCGCCAGCCTCAGGCGCGCATCGACGCCGTCGCCGGCCTCGCCCCACAGCGCTGCAAGCGCAAGCGACGGAGCTGCATCAGGGTCGATCGCTTTCAGCCGGGCGAGCGATGCCAGATCTGCCGGGGCAGGCCAAACCTCCGCCAGCACGCCGCACGCCGCCATCGCCTCGACAGCGCGCGCCGCGACAGGCAGCGCCAGAATATTCATCATTTCATCGCCGACACGCTCGGCCGACAGTTTCGCAATTCCTGCGCGCAAAGCCGTGCAGGCCGCAAGACCATCAGCATTGAAGCGATCGGCAAACCGCGCCGAAAACCGGAAAAAGCGGAGGATGCGCAGGAAGTCTTCACGCAAGCGGTCTTCGGCGGCGCCGATGAATGCGACCCGTCGCGCCGCGAGATCGGCGAGCCCGCCGACGGGATCAAACAGTTTCAGATCAGGCGTCAGGTAAAGGGCATTGATCGTAAAATCGCGGCGGCGCGCGTCGATTGTCCAGTCGGTCGTGAAGGCGACGCTTGCGCGCCGGCCGTCCGTCGAGACGTCCGCGCGCAGCGTCGTCACCTCGACGGGGACATGGTCAGCAATCGCTGTCACCGTACCATGTTCGATGCCGGTCGGCGCGGCGCTGAGACCCGCGACCCTTAGCGCCGAGATCACCGCGTCGGGCGTAAGCAGGGTTGCGAGGTCGATATCCTTTGGCGCCAAGCCGAGCAGGCTGTCGCGCACGCAGCCGCCGACAAACCTGATTGCGCTGTCGTTTGTAACCGTCAGGGCTCGAATGATCTTCTCGACCGGCCCTGAGCGCATCCATTGAAAGCGCGCTTGCGCTTTTTCGGGAAGCGGCGTCAGGCCTTCGCTCATTGCCGCCCGCCCCCGGCTGCTGGCTGGCGCCCCTCGCCCCCGTGAGGCTGCAACGTCTCGGCGAGCGAACGCAGGATTCCCGCGGTGAGACCCCAAATATGAAAGCCGCCGTAAGGCGCGGCAAACATGCGATAGGCAACGCCCTGATGTTCGCGCTCTTCCGTCGTGTGATTGGCAAGATCGGCGAACCAGGCGAGCGGCGCCTCGAAAATTTCGGCAACCTCGTGCGGGTTGGCCGCAATTGGCGCGCGCGCATCGACAATGCCGACGACGGGCGTCACCGCAAAGCCGAGGCCGCCATGATGCACGCCAAGCGCGCCGAGAACGTCAACCGCGGCGGGGGGAATACCCACCTCCTCGTGCGCCTCGCGGAGCGCTGTCGCAATGCGGTCGGCGTCGCCGTCGTCGACCCGCCCGCCCGGAAAACTGATCTGGCCCGCGTGCGACGCAAGCTGGCTCGACCTGACGGTCAACAGAACCGTGGGGCCGTCGGCGCGATCAATGATCGGCACAAGGACGGCGGCATCCTGCCTTTTCGTCGTCCACCGGTTCTCAAAGCGCAAATCTTCCGCCAGATGCGGATTGATCTCGGTGAAGAGCGCACGAACGCGTTGCGCCGAGACGCGCTCCAGATTGGCGCTAATCGTTTCGCGCCAATTCGGCAGAATGTTTGTGGCGGCTGTTTGGAGCATAATGAGTCGCAAAACGGGCTTTAAAGGATGCCGATCGCCGCCGCCCCGGTGTCCATAATCGCGGCGGCAAGACCGAAGGAAAAAAATTCACCGCAGGACGCGACGCCGAAATGCATCTCGCCATCGATTTCGCGCGTTTCGCCGAGCGCAACAAGATCGTAATAAACCGCACGCGCGATCAAGGCGTCGAGACCTGCGCGAACATGAAGGTAGGGCGCGCCGCGAAGATCTAGCCGGTGATCGTCGCCCGCGATCACTTCGTCGCCAACATTGGTTGTGAAGACGAGCGTCTGCCCCGACGATGCGTGCTCCTTGCGCAGATTGACGGCGAGGAACGGCGCGTCCTCAACCTCGATCCCCAATTTTTCAGTCGGGGTGACGAGGAAATAGCGGCTGCCCTCTTTTCGCAGCACTGTCGAGAACAGCCGCACCAGCGCCGCGCGTCCGATCGGCGTTCCTTCATAGACCCAGACGCCATCGCGACGGATAACGAGATCGATCTCGCCGCAATAGGCTGGCGCCCACCGGTCAACCGGCGGCAATGGCCGGGAGGGGTTGCCAGCAAGGTCCGCCGCGTAGCGCATGAGATCGGTCATAACAGCATCGCCAGCATAAACGCGAAGGCCGGCGCGTTGACCGCGCCGGCCCGCTATAAACAGTCAGCAACTGCGCGCAATCAGCCGCCGCATGTCATGCAACGGGCATAAAGCGCGCCCGGATCGTTGAATTCGCCGAAGAAGCGCGCCTTGTCTTCAACCGCGCCGACAAGTTTGCGGATCGCGGACTGCGACGCGCGCGCCTCTTGCCGGTCGAGACCAACGAGCTTCGTCGCCTTTACGGCAACCTTGCCGAACATCAGCTCGAACGGCGTGATTTCTTCCCGGATCTCGACGCGGTCGAACTCCGTGAGGTTGGCAAGTTTGGCGGCCGACGCCACCGCCTCGTCAATGTCGCCAAGATTATCGACGAGTTTCAGGCCTTTGGCCTGCGCGCCGATCCACACGCGCCCCTGCCCAATGCTGTCGACATAAGCAGGGTCCAGTTTGCGGCCATCGGCGACAACATCAATGAAGTCGCGATAGCCAGCTTCGACGCTCTGCTGGAAGATGTCGCCGACATTGTCTTCAAGCGGTCCGACGCCCGTTGCGTAGAGCGAGGACAGCGAGGTGGTGCCGACGCCGTCGATGTTGACGCCCCAATATTCCGCCGCGCGTTCAAAGGTCGGGAAGAACGCGAAAATGCCAATTGAGCCGGTGACAGTCGTTGGCGAGGCCCAGATTTCATCGCCCGGCGCCGCGATCCAGTAGCCGCCGGAGGCTGCAAGCGAGCCCATGGACACCACAACGGGCTTCTTGGCCGCCTTCAGCGCCAGAACGCCGTCGCGAATGATCTCCGACGCAAAGGCCGAGCCGCCCGGGCTGTCGATGCGCAAGACGACCGCCTTCACGTCCTCGTCTTCGAGGGCGAGTTTCAGATTGGCCGCGACGGTGTCGCCGCCGGCGGCCGTTCCCGGCGTTGCTTCGCCATCAACAATCGTCCCCGCTGCGGTCACAATCGCAACGTTTGGCGCGCTGCCGTCTTTTTCCGGTCCGATTGCGGCGAGATAGGTTGAAAGCTCGACGCTGGTGTATCCGGCATCGACGTCGTCATCCTTGCCGAACACTTCGACGAGGGCGGAGCGCTGTTCAATTCGATTGGCAAGCTTATCGACGAGACCGGTCTTTACGGCCGTTTCAGCAAGATCGCCGGAGGCATCGCGCAGGATCGAATTAAAGTCGTTGGCAAAACGGTCGATCGTGCCGGGCGCGAGATCGCGCGCCTTTTCGACAGACTGGGTATACGCCGACCACATGCTGCCGAGGAAAGCGAGATTGGCTTCCTTGGCTTCGGGCGACATGTCATCGCGGATGAACGGCTCAACTGCCGCCTTGAAAGTGCCGACCCGGAAGACATGCGGCGTCACCAGGATCTTTTCGAGGAACGATTTGATATAGCCGTCATAAGAGCCATAGCCGAGCAGGACGAGCGATCCCTTGTCGTGCATGTAGATCTCGTCCGCATGCGCGACGAGAAGATACTGCTCTTGCGAATAATAGTCGCCGACCGAATAAATCTTCTTGCCGGACGCTTTGAACTCTTCGAGCACGCCCGCGATGTAATGCGCCTTGCTGGCGCTGATCGCCGGGATGTAGAGATTGGTCAGATCAAGGACCATGCCCTTGATGCGGTCGTCCTTTGCGGCCTCGCGGATGGCGCGCGCGAGTTCGCCAACTTCAATCTGCGACGGCTCTTCGGCGCCGTAGGCTTGCTGGAAAACCTGTTCGAACGGATCGGTCGGCTCGCCTTCTTCGACAAGAATGCCGTTCGGATTGACGAGCAGCGCGGCTTCACTCGGCACCGATGCTGCGGGGCCTGCCCCGCCGCCGATAAAATTGCTGGCCCCGGAAAACAGGCCAATGATGAGCAGCAACATGGCGAGGCCGACAACGCCCTGCAGCACCAGCAGAATGCCGATGATCAGTTTGCCAAACCCTTTGATAAAACCCCACACGCTCGACTTATGTTCTTCCTCAGCCACCGACATACCCCTTGCTTGAAGCGGCGCGCGCCGCCCCTGACTGCCGGATCGCCGGCGTTCGTTTATCCCAGACCCCGCTTAACGCTGCGCTAACCCTGTCGCGACAGGACCGTGCGCGCCCCGTTAATAGATCATGGTAGTGAGGTTGTCGCGCGGCGCGCAAGGGGCAAGGCCCATGCGACAAAGCGGCTCCCGCAGCCGCCAAACGGTTGCAGTTGCCGATCAAAAGCGTGTTATCTGAAGGCTTTAGCGGGTTCAGCGGGGTATCGATTGAGCCCCAAGACGCGTTTTATGAGGCACGATGTCCGCGCACACCCTGCTCGAAGAGTTTGATGACCTCTCCGCCCGCTTCAAGTTGGCGCGTCAGGGCCTTGAAGGCGTCGTCTACGGCCAGGGCGATGTGATCGAATTGACGCTCGCGACGCTGGCGGCGGGCGGTCACGGGCTTCTTGTCGGCGCGCCGGGCCTTGCCAAAACGCTGCTCGTCACCTCGATCGGCGCGCTCCTCGGGCTCGATGCGCGGCGCGTCCAGTTTACGCCCGATTTGATGCCGAGCGACATTCTCGGCTCGGAAGTGCTGGAAGAATCGCCGGCCGGGCGGCGCGAGTTTCGTTTTATTGCGGGGCCAGTCTTTTGCCAGCTCCTGATGGCGGACGAGATCAACCGCGCCAGCCCGCGCACGCAATCGGCCTTGCTGCAGGCGATGCAAGAGCATCATGTGACGATCGCTGGCGTGCGGCATGATTTGCCTGCGCCGTTTCATGTGCTCGCGACGCAAAACCCGATCGAACAGGAAGGAACCTATCCGCTTCCCGAAGCGCAGCTCGACCGTTTCCTTATGCAGATCAATGTCGGGTATCCCGACGCAGCCTCGGAGCGGCGCATGGTTGTCGCAACGACCGGCCCTGAAACCGCCGGGCTGCCGGCGATGATGACGCCAGCGGATCTTTTGCGCGCGCATGCGCTGGTGCGGCAGATGCCAATTGCCGAGCGATTGCTGGACGCCATCCTGGCGATCGTCCGCAGCGCGCGTCCTGTCGATGGCGCCGATGAGCGCGTTCGCGCGCTGGTTGGATGGGGTCCGGGTCCGCGCGCCAGCCAGGCGCTGTCGCTTGCCGCGCGCGCGCTCGCGCTTATCGATGGGCGCAAGGCGCCGTCTCTCGATGATATTCGCCGCCTCGCCAAGCCCGTGCTGCGTCATCGCATGGCGCTGAATTTCACGGCGCGCGCCGAAGCTGTCGAGATCGACGCGTTCATCGACGAGATCGTCGCAAAGTTGCTGTAGATGCGCCAACCGCAAGGGTCGAAAATCGAAAGCGGGCCCCGCCGCGCGGACGTGCGCCGTGACGCTGGCGCGCTTGCCGCCGCTCTGCCGCCTTTGCTGATTGAAGCGCAGCGCATCGCGCACACGGTCGCTGCGGGTTTTCATGGCCGGCGGCGCGCGGGGCCCGGCGAGACCTTCTGGCAGCACAGGCCTTACGCGTTCGGAGATAGCGTTGCGTCAATCGACTGGCGCCAGTCCGCGCGCTCGACGGGCAGGCTTTACGTCCGCCAGAATGAGTGGGAAGCGGCGGCAACCGTGTGGATCTGGCGCGACCCGTCGCGCTCGCTCGATTATACGTCGGAGGCGCGCCTGCCTGCCAAACGCCGGCGTGCCGATACGCTCGCCGTCGCGCTCGCCTTGTTGCTGGCCGAAGGCGGCGAGCGCATTGGCGCTATCGCTCAGAAGCCGCGCGTCTTTCACGGGCGCAGCGCAGGCGAGCGGCTTTGCGCGGCGCTTTTGTCAGAAGATTTTGACGAAGCGGGCTCTGTGCCGCCCGATGCGCCGATCCGCGCATTCAGCCGCGTCGTCTATATCAGCGATTTTCTGTGCGATCTTGATGCGCTTGGCGCCGCGGCCGCGCGAAGCGCCGCTGTTGGCGCGCAAGGCGTCATGGTGCAGATCAATGACCCCGCAGAAGAAAATTTTCCCTTCAACGGCAGAACCGAATTTGAAGATGCGGAATCGGCCGACCGCCTGACCTTCGGCGATGCTGCCCGCCTTGGCGATGACTACCGGCTGGCCTTCGCCAACCACCGCGCGCGGCTGAAAAGTCTTTGCAACACGCTCGGCTGGCCGCTCCTCCTGCATCGGACGGATGCGCCGGCGCCGCTGGCGCTGATGGCGCTCCATAGCGCGCTCAATCCGCGCGGCTCCATGTGATGATGCGCGCACACCTGGCGGCAGGCTGATGGGAGCGCTCTCGTTTTCAGCGCCGTTCATCCTTGCAGGGCTCCTCGCGCTGCCCGCGATATGGTTCTTGCTGCGCGTCACGCCGCCAGCGCCGCAGCGGGTTCGATTTCCGGCGTTCGATATTTTGCGGCGCCTGCAGAAAACTGCCGAAACGCCAAACAAAACGCCATGGCCGATCCTCCTTATGCGGCTTATCATCGCTGCTCTGGCAATCCTCGCTCTTGCCGGACCCATTCTCAACGCGCCGCCGCCGCCCGCGACAACGGCGCCTCTCATCGTCGTCGTCGATGACAGCTGGATTGCAGCGCCGTCCT
Source organism: Parvularculaceae bacterium (assembly GCA_046154725.1). Classification (GTDB taxonomy): domain Bacteria; phylum Pseudomonadota; class Alphaproteobacteria; order Caulobacterales; family Parvularculaceae; genus Amphiplicatus. Next base: position 8,632 of record JBJXFO010000064.1, read on the forward strand.
GGCGGCGCATTCGCGACCAGCTTGAAACCATTGCCGAACAATCGGCGCGCGCCGACCGGACAGTTTACCTCTTGCAGACGGGCGGCGCCGAAGCCGGGGCGCTGCAGCCGATGACCGGCGATATGTTGCGCGCATCCGCAACGGCAGGCCCACAGCCCTTTCGCCCCAATTACGTTGGCGCGCTTGCGCGCCTCGAGGCCACCCCGCTTGCCGGCAATGACGCTGACATAGTCTGGTATTCGGACGGCGTCGAACACGGCGGCGCGCAAGCCTTCCATGATGCGTTGCGCAAGCGCGGCCCTGTCATCGTACGGATTGACGACGCTCTGCCCCGCGTCGCGCTTGCGCCGCTGACGAGTGACCCGGCGGGCGTCATTGCAACGGTCTTTGCCGCGGATGATAAAGGCTGGCGCGGCGAGATTGTCGCGGCCGCACGCGACGGCCGCGAGTTAGGCCGCAGTGCGATCGCCATTGCGCGCGGCAAAACGTCCGGCTCGGCGCGCATCGACCTGCCGCTCGCCTTGCAAAACGAACTGGCGATGGTGCGCATTGATGGCGTCCTGTCAGCGGGCGCCGTGCAGCTTGCCGATTCGCGCAGCCGCCGCGCCCTCGTCGGCTTCATCGACAGCGGCGAGGCAGGGGCCGATCCGCTGCTGTCCGGCCAGCATTATGTGCGACAGGCGCTAGCTCCCTATGCGCGCTTTGTCACCGACAATTTGGCGTCGCTGATTGCCTCCGATGTCTCGGTGATTGTCCTCGACAATATCGGGCGCCTCCGGGACGGCGACACCGAGACCCTGACCGCCTGGATTGACGCTGGCGGCGTGTTGATCCGCTTTTCCGGCCCTGCGCTCGCCGAGGCGGCGCAGGATGAAACGCCGGCGCTGATCCCGACGCCCTTGCGCGGCGGCGGGCGGGCGTTTGGCGGCGCGCTGACATGGGAAACGCCGCAAAGCCTTGGCAACTTTGCGTCAGGCGGGCCGTTTTTCGATCTGGCGCCGCCGGCCGATGTGGTCGTGCGGCGCCAGATACTCGCCGAGCCGGGCGGCGAGACGGCGGAACGGACATGGGCCAGTCTTGCCGACGGCACGCCGCTTGTCACCGGCGCGCGGATCGGCAAAGGCGCGCTGGCGCTGTTTCACGTAACGGCAACACCGGAATGGTCGGACCTGCCCTTGTCGTCCGCCTTCATCGAAATGCTCCGCCGGCTGATTTTCTTGTCGGTGCTGGGGCCCGACGCGCAAGTTGCGGCAAAGGATGCGAAATTCCTGCCCTTCCGGGTGATGGACGGCTATGGCGCGTTGCGGCCGGCCCCGCGCGCAGCGGGCGCGGCAACGATTGCGGACCTCGCGCTGGGGCCGGCGCCGGGGCGCCCGCCGGGACTATACGGCGCGCCCGAAGCGCCGCTGGCGCTCAATGCGATGAACGACGGCGACACTTTCCTTCCTTTTGCGATTGACGGCGCGGAGCCGCGCGCCTTTGTCGATCAACCGCCCCGGCGCCTTGCGGGCGCTTTGCTCGCGATCGCGCTTTTGCTCTTTGCTGCCGACGGAATTATTGCCCTGCTGCTTTCGGGACGGCTGCGCCAATCGCTGGCCGCGATCGCCGTCATGGCGCTTGCAACCCCTGCCCCTTCGCCAGCCAATGCGCAGCCGCTCGATGCGCCCATCGCGCAACAAACGACTGACGCGGCGCTAGCGACCCGCCTTGCCTATGTGCGCACCGGAGACCCGCAAGTCGACCGGACGGCGGAGGCGGGCTTGCGCGCGCTAACCCGAAAACTCATCGAGCGCACCTCGCTGGAGCCAGCGCTGCCCACAGCAGTTGATCCCGAGACTGACGATCTTGCGGTGTTTCAATTTCTCTATTGGCCGATCGCCGCCGGCGCCGCCCCGCCAAGCGACGAGGCTGTAGCGAAGATCGAGGCGTTCATGCGGTTTGGCGGCCTTATCGTCTTTGACACCAGAGACGACGAGCGCGCCTTTTCCGGCGCCGAGACGCCGGAGCGCGCCGCGCTGCAGACGATCCTGACGAGGCTCGACCTGCCGGCATTGACGCCGGCGCCGCGCGATCATGTTTTGTTGCGATCGTTCTACCTTTTACCCGATCTTCCGGGCCGCATGCTCGCCAATCCGGTCTGGGTGCAGGCGGGCGAGGGCCCGAACGATTCCGTCACGCCGATTATCATTGGCGGGCGCGACTGGGCCGGCGCATGGGCGAGCGACGAGGCGTCCCGCCCGCTCTTCCCGATGGCGCAAGGCGGCGAGCGGGCGCGCGAAATCGCCTATCGGGCCGGCATCAACATGGTGATGGTGGCGCTGACGGGGAACTACAAATCGGACCAGGTGCACACGCCGATCCTGCTCGAAAGGCTCGGGCGGGAATGATTGACCTTGCCTTCGCGCCCCTCGCTCCCGCTTCAGTCCTTATCGCGCTTATTGCAGCCGGCGCGCTTACCAGCGCGATTGTCATTTGGCGGCGACCCTCCAGCGGCGTGCTTCGCGCTGCCGCAATTGCGTCGTTCGCCGTTTTGATCGCCAACCCGCAGCTTCGCGAGGCAGAACGCACAAACCTCGACGATCTTGCCGTTATCATTGTTGACAAAAGCGCCAGCCAGACTTTGGACGGCCGCGCGGGGGTGACGGAGGCAGCCGCTGCGGCGCTGCAGGAAAAGCTGGCGGCGCTTGACGGCGTTGAGGTCATCCGCGTCGACGCGGGAAGCGCTGAGGAGACACGCCTTGGCGAGGCGGTGTTGCTCGCGATCAGCGATAACCCGCGCGCGCGGCTTGCTGGCATTTTCATTATTACGGATGGACAGTCGACGGACACGCCCACAGCCGGCCGCATCAGCGACACTGCGCCAATTCACCTCTTGCTGACGGGCCGGCGCGACGAAGTCGATCGCAAGGTTACGCTCGTCAAGGCGCCGCGCTATGGCATCGTGCGCGAAGGCGCCGAAATTTCTTTTCGCATCGAAGATCTGGGGCCGGACGGCGCCGCTTTACCGGCGCGCGGGCAGGCAGCGGTTGTTCTTCGCGTCGATGGCGAAGCGGTGGTCAGCCAGCCGGTGCCGGTTGGCGCCGAAGTCGCTTTCACTGCGCCGCTGGTTCGGCCAGGTCGTTCGATTATCGAGATCGAGGTCGATGCCTCGCCGGGCGAGCTGACTGCGCGCAACAATATCGCCGTCTTGCCGATTACCGTCATCCGCGACCGTTTGCGCGTCATGTTGATCTCTGGCGAACCGCACGCGGGCGAGCGGGTGTGGCGCAATCTGTTGAAATCCGATCCGGCAATTGACCTCGTCCACTTCACGATTCTGCGTCCTGTCGAAAAGGCGCAAAGCGACAACGCGCTCGAAACCGAGCTTGCGCTGATCGAATTTCCACAAGACGAGCTGTTTATTGAAAAGCTGACCGAGTTCGATCTCGTCATTTTTGACCGCTACACCTATAGCGGCGTGCTCAACGCCTATCACTTCGATAACCTCGCGCGGTATGTCGAAGGCGGCGGCGCTGTCCTTGTCTCATCAGGCCCCGAATTCGCCGGCGCCGGCAGTATCGCGTTGCAGCGGAATTTTTCCTTCGTCCTGCCTGCAACGCCGGCCGGCGACGCCGTCGAAGGCCCCTTTCGCCCGCAGGTCAGCAAAGCGGGGGAGCGCCATCCGGTCACGGCTGACCTGCCCGAGAAGGACTTTTGGGGGCGCTGGCTGCGCATTACGCCAGCCGCGGTGCGCGTCGGGCAAGTCCTGATGACGGATGCGTCGGGCCGCCCGCTCCTTATCCTTGATCGCGTCGGCGAAGGGCGCGTCGGCCTCATTCAGTCCGATCATGTCTGGCTGTGGGCGCGCGGCTTTGACGGCGGCGGTCCGCATGCGGAGCTTTTGCGCCGCGTCGCGCATTGGCTGATGAAGGAGCCGGATCTCGAGGAAGAGAGCCTCGCGCTGCGCGAGGAGGACGGGGCGCTTGTCATCGAGCGACGCACGATTGGCGATCAGGCGCCGCCGGTGACCCTGACATCGCCTGACGGGAGCGCGCGCGAGGTCGCGCTGTCGCCTGTCACCGCCGGCAATTTTGCAGCGCGATTGCCGGAGGCGCCGCGCGGGCTTTACCGCGCCCGCGCGCAAACGCTGTTCGCGATCGGCGCCGTCGGCCTCGCGGCGCCGCCTGAATTCGAGAACGTCGTCGCCGACCGGCGACCCTTGTCGCCGCTTGCCGAGGCGTCCGGCGGCGGGATCTTTGACATCCGCCGGGACGCCGGCGTCTCAATTCCGGACATTCGCCGCGTGAGGCAGGCAAACTCTGCGAGCCATGGCGCGGGCTGGGCTGGTCTTGCCGAACGGCGCGCATTCCAGACGACGGCGCTCCGCGACCGGCCGCTCGCGCCGCCGCCGGTTTGGCTGTTTGCAGTCGCGGCCTTCCTCATCACGGCCTGGCTGATCGAGGGCGGCCGGCTGCGGCGCAAGCCCTGACCCGTCAGCCGCTTTTTGGAGCAGGGCTTAACATCCCTTCAATTAACGCGCTTTAACGTCGAAAGTGGTGAACCAAGATCCGGGGAAGTGCGGGAGTGTTGCGTTGTGGCGTTTGCGTTAGGAAAGCCGTCTGTAGACGGCAGAAAAGACAAGCCGAGGCGCGGCCCGTTGTCGGGGCTGTTCGGGTTTTCACAGCCGCCGTCAGAAGAAGACGCGCTGCCGGCGATGGACATCGCCGGCGGCGTTGACCGGGCGCTGCGCCGTGCCGGCGCTCAGCGCCAGGCCACAAAGCCGGCATTGCCGGAGGCCGATAACAACATTCGCGAGGCGCTCGTCGCGATCGAATCGGCGCTCTATTCGATCGACCGTGTGCGCGAGATTATCGAGCAGGCATATGAGGTGACGCTGTCTGCGCATGAGGCCGAAGAAATCGGCGCACGCGCGCTGCTCGCCGAAAGCTTCGACGATTTGCGCCTCTCGATTAACGCCGCGATCGAAGCGGTCGATGACCGGGCGGCAACACTGATCGGCAAGAACCCCCGGCAGATCGACGTCAAGCTTGGCGGCAAGGCGCACTATTCCGTTTCGCCAATCCGGCTCGACGCATCGTCGAAGGGCCTCAACATCACGCCGCCGAGAGACGCGTTCGAGACGTTCGAGGAAATCAACGCGTCGCTCGACGAACTTGATACCGCGCTGAAGAAAGCAGACCGCGCGGCGACCGCCTATTGCCGCGACGCTCAATTCCTGATCGCGCGCCTCGCGGGAGCGCCGGCAGCAGCTTAAGGTATTCCGATCAGCTTGTGTGTCTGAAGGCTGAGGCGCCAGCGCGGATACCGCAGGCAGTAATCGACAGCAGAGCCGGTGTTGTCGCGCAGCGCAGCGCCATCCATTGGCTGTAAAAAGAAATGTTTGAAGGCGAGGCCGTCGAACTGGTCCGGCATCGCCATAGTTTGCGGGAAAACGAGCTTTAGCTCATCACCGCTACGCTGAACGAGCGTCGATCCCGCTTTAGGGCTGACGCACACCCAGTCGATACCAGCGGGCGCGGCGATTGTGCCATTCGTTTCAACCGCGATTTCAAAGCCTTCAGCATGCAGGGCGTCGATCAGGGTAGTGTCGAGCTGCAGCAGCGGTTCGCCGCCCGTACAGACGACAAGCGCACGCGTCCCGGATTCAGCTGCCCAATGCGTGCGCACGTGCGCGGCAAGCGCGGCGGCATTTGCGAATTTGCCGCCGCCGGCGCCGTCGGTTCCAATAAAATCGGTGTCGCAAAACTTGCAGACGGCGCTGGCGCGATCGCGCTCAAGGCCCGACCATAAATTACATCCGGCAAAGCGCAGGAAGACCGCGGCGCGGCCGGCTTGCGCGCCCTCACCCTGTAAAGTCAGGAAGCACTCTTTGACGGCGTAGGTTTTCACCGCAGGGCCCTCACGCACGGCCATCGGCATAATCGCGCCAGCCGCGCGCCCGCAAGCTGCAAGCAGGGCAAGCGCCGCATCCATAGCCCCAATCGTGACGCTCGCCGCGCGTCCCGCGATAGCAGGTGTGCGAATGCTCGACGATTGCATCGACGAGCAACGCGCCGCCAATCGCTTCCGCCAGCGCCCAGCTTTGCGCTTTTGACAGCAACATCAGCGGCGTTTCGAGGTCAAAATCAGCATCCATGCCGAGCCGGATTGCCGATAGTTGTGCGTCAAGCGCTTCCTGCCGGCAATCGGGGTAGCCGGAAAAATCAGTCTCGCACATTCCGCCAAGGAGGACGCCAATATTGCGGCGATAAGCGAGCGCTGCCGCCATCGTCAAGAAGATGAGATTGCGCCCGGGAACAAATGTCGTCGGCAAACCGTTCTCGCCGACAGCAATCTCCGCGTCGCGCGTCAAGGCCGTGTCGCTGATCGCGCCGAGTGCGGCGAGGTCAATCCGATGATCCGCCTGCAATCGGTCTGACCAGTCAGCGTTCAGGGCGCGCAAGGCCGCGCTCATGTGAAGGCGCGCCTCAAGCTCGACACTGTGCCGCTGGCCATAATCGAAGCCGATCGTCTCAACGCGATCAAACCGCGCCAGCGCTGACGCGAGTGCGATCGAGGAATCCTGGCCGCCTGAGAAAAGGACAAGCGCAGATCGGTGATCGAGGTGGCGCATGGAGTGGCCGAAATTGGCGTCGTTGCAGGCGAGCGCGTTCGGATAGGCTGGCCATCGGGCCAGCGCAACGTGCGCCCGCGAGATGAATGTGGTGGAGAAGAACTATAAAACTCAAAGAAACCCTTCCTTAACCATCTACCCGTATAAGTTGCATCGTTGTCAAAACGCAATCGTCTCCAGCCGACCCCGGTTCTGCTTCCCCTCACCAGCCAGCATCCGGGAGCGCGATGACAACAACCGAAACGCCGGCGCCCGCAATTCCCCATCGCGGCCGGCCTTCGGGGGGATTGGAAACCGCTCGCTCCTTTAGTCCTCGGACAGGAGCGGCGGTTTCCGGTCTGCCTGCCTGGCGCGTGCGCGCTCGCTCACCCAATCGGCAATATCTGAAATCGGCAACTGCCGTCCGTGATCGGCGAGCAAGAGATGCCATCCGCCCCGATAGGCGCGAACGTCCACGTCGCCGGCAAGGCGAGCGGCGGCCTTTTTCATTTTTTTGACGGGAATGATGTCGTCGCGGTCGCCATAGACGACAAGAAAATCGCCGGTGATGTCGTTGCTGGCGTCCCACCCCTCGCCCATCATCCGGACAACGCCAAGGACCGCATCAAGGCGCGTCTCCTTGATGACATGCGGGTCTTGATACATCGCGCGCAAGAATTCGATATTGTCCGACGCCTGACGGCCGGCGCTCTCGCCGGTCAAAGCTTTGCCGGGCGCCAGCGTCGCCGCCGCGTTCAGCGTCGCGCGATAGAAGAGCGGCATTTGCGCGCCGCCCCAGACGCCCGGCGCCGCGAGAATGACGCCGTCAGCGTCAAGCGTTTGATCCTTCAGCGCCGCCATGACAACGGCGGCGCCCATCGAATGGCCAAGGACGAAAATAGGCGTAGTCGGATGATCGCGCCTTAACGCCGCAACGAAGTTGGCGAGATCCTGTTTCATCGCAGGCCCGCCCGCCCAGCGCCCTCGCTGCGGCGAGCGGCCAAACCCGCGCTGATCATAGGCAAAGGTCGAGATGCCGCGCGCGCTCCAGCCCGGCGCCGCGAGCGCAAAAGCGCCCGCATAATCATTCATCCCGTGTACGGCGGCGATGATCGCAACCGGATTCTCCGCCCGCCACCGGGTAAGCCCGAGACGCGCGCCATCGCTGGCGACAAACGCGGCGTCTTCGATCACGGGTTGACGCGTCGCAAGCGGCGCCGATGGATAGGATACGCACCCGAGAAGCGCGAACGCCGATGCAAGGACGCTGATCCGGCTTAGCCTATCTGGCTGCATGCGCGATCGTCTCAAGGCGTGAAAGCCCCTCCAGAAAGGCGCGGCGTTCAGCGGGCGCAAGGCGGCGCAACAATTTTTCTTCATAGTCGAGCGCGATCGCGGCGACTTTTTCATAGACGCTCTCGCCCTTTGCCGTCAGCCTCAGCGAGGCGACACGCCGGTCTTTTGTTCGCACCCGGAGAATAAGGCCCTTGCCCACGAGCGACGCAACGGCCCGGCTGACCGCCATTTTGTCCATCGGCGTCATGGAGGCGACATCGCGCGCGGCAACTTCCGGCGCCTCGCTGATCGCGGCAAGCACCCGCCATTCAGGGATGGTCAACCCCTCGTCGCGGTATGCGGCCCCGAGCTGTTCGCTCATTCTTTGTCCGAGCACAACGATCCGGTACGGCGTGAAGTGCGCGAGCGTCAGCGCCTTCCTGTGCGGCGCCGCCTCGCTCATGCGCGGTCTTTCAGGACGCCCCGGCGAATCTGGTCTTCTTCGATTGATTCAAACAGGGCTTTGAAATTGCCTTCTCCGAAGCCTTCATTGCCCTTGCGCTGAATGATTTCGAAGAAGATCGGGCCGATCGCGTCCTGGGTGAAAATCTGCAGCAAAAGCCCCTGGCCTTGCGTCGGCGCACCGTCGATCAGGATCTTGTTGCGGTGGAGCCGGCCCTCATCCTCGCCATGCGGGCCAACACGGGCAGCGGTTTTTTGGTAATAGCTGTCTGGCGTCGACTGGAACGGAACGCCGCGCCGGCGCAAGTCTTCAACCGTCGCGTAGATATCGCTTGCCCCTAACGCAATATGCTGGATGCCCTCGCCATTATAGCGCTGGATGAACTCTTCGATCTGTGACTTGTCGTCCTGACTTTCATTGAGGGGTATGCGGATCTTGCCGCACGGGCTGGTCATCGCCTTCGAGATGAGGCCGGTCAGCTTTCCTTCAATGTCGAAATAGCGGATCTCGCGGAAATTGAAAATCCGCTCATAATAATCCGCCCATAGCCCCATGTTTCCACGGCGAAGATTGTGCGTCAGGTGATCGAGATAGGTCAGGCCGGCAGCGTTCCTGGCGGGATCGGCGCCCTCGATCGGTTCGAAATCGACGTCATAGATGGTGCGCGCGCCATAGCGATCGACGAGATAGACGTTGAGCCCGCCAATCCCTTCGATTGCCGGGATTGTCAATTCCATCGGGCCAGCTTTCGCCTCGATCGGCTTGGCGCCGCGCGCTATCGCTTCCCGAAACGCGAGAGCTGCGTCCTTGACGCGAAAGGCCATCGCGTTCGCGCCGGCCCCATGCTGATTGCGGAAGGCGCCGGGTTGGCCCGCCGTTTCGCGATTGAGGAGGAAATTGATATCGCCTTGCGCATAGTGGACGACGTTTTTTGAGCGGTGGCGGCCGACAGCGGTAAAGCCGAGGGTTTCAAAAAGTGTTGCCAGCGCGTCCGGGTCGGGACCGGTATATTCGACGAATTCAAAGCCGTCGGTGCCTAAAGGATTGTCGAACAGGTCGGCCATGGAGCGCTCCGGAAAGCGCTATTGGTAACATATGTTACCAACCGGTCCAGCCCGCGCCGCGTCTATTTCGCGCTCGACCGGTTGGCGGCGATGAACAGGGCCTTGGAAACATTTTCAACCGCAAGCCCGGGCAAGAAGCGCTCCTGGATGTCGGCGGTGATTTCGTTGATGCGCCATTCGACCATGACGGCGCCGCGATCAACGACCTTGTTCAGCATATCATTGTACCGGAAGCGTCCCCGATAATCAGGGTGGCGTTCGAAGATGCGCAGGCAATTGGCGAGATCGAGGATGACGCCGCCATCGGTTCGCCGCAGGTTTTCTGTCGCCCAATCAAGGTCAGCGGGGGCTGCGCTTTCAGCGACCCGTTCACGTGTTGCCTGCTGCATGTGCCGTTACCGATTGCGAGGGGGCTGCCCCGGCTGTTTGAGTTCTGCAAACAATGCGGGGTAAGTTCGACGAAACTCTTAATGGGCAGGCTCTGCAATGAAATTGTTCGGGTATTGGCGGTCGGGCGCGACCTATCGTGTGCGCATCGCCATGGAATTGAAGGGGCTGGAGTTCAGTTATGAACCCGTCAACCTCCTGAAAGGCGAACAACGCGCGCCCGCCTTTCTCAAGCGCAACCCGCAAGGGCTTGTCCCGGCGCTTCAGACAGAGGAAGGCGCAATCCTGACGCAGTCGACAGCGATCATCGAATATCTTGAGGAGCGCTATCCTGAAATCGCGCTATTGCCGCCGGAAGCCGAAGCGCGCGCACGGGCGCGCTCGATCGCGGCAATCATTGCCTGTGAAGCGCAACCCTTCATGAACTTGCGTATGCAGACCTATCTGAAAGAGGAATTGGATTTTGATGACGCCGCCATAACGGGCTGGCTCAACAAATGGGCGGGCGGCGCGATGGAATCCGTCGAGGCGCTGATTGCCAATGGGAAGGGCGACTTTTGTGTCGGCGACCGGCCGAGCGTCGCGGATGTGTTTCTTGTGCCCCAAATGTATGGCGCGATGCGCTTTGGCGTCGACCTGTCGCGCACGCCGCGCATCCGGGCGATCTATGAGCGCTGCGCTGGCATGGAGCCATTCCGCCGCGCACACCCCGAAAACCAGCCGGACGCCGTAAAATCATGACCCTCAGCGCCCTGATCTTCGCGATTGGCGACAAAGCGCCGAAGATTGACGCAACCGCGTTTATCGCGCCCGGCGCCGTCATCTGCGGCGATGTCGAGATCGGGCCGAAGGCCTCGATCTGGTATGGCTGCGTTTTGCGCGGCGACACCAACAAGATTATCGTCGGCGAAGGCTCGAACGTGCAGGACGGAACGATCATCCATGTCGATGATCCGGCTTATGGCGGCCTGCCGACCATCATCGGCGCGCATGCGCTCATCGGCCACAAGTGCATGTTGCACGGCGCGACGGTCGAGGACGAAGGCTTCGTTGGCATGTGTTCAACGATGCTCGACGGCTCGGTCGTCAGGACCGGCGGCATGCTAGCGGCCGGCGCCTTTCTGTCGCCGCGCAAGATTGTTCCCGCGGGCGAATTATGGGCCGGGATGCCGGCGAAAAAGTTCCGCGACCTGCGCGAGGGCGAGGCCAAGTTCGCGCTCGGCGGCGCGCTTCACTATATCGAAGAAGCGCGCGCGCACGCCGCCGCGCTCGCGGTTCGCTAGGGGCGCGACAGTCAATGAAAACAGATGCTGCGCCGGCGTTAGGCGAAGGCGTTCGCGACAAGGCGCGCGAACGGCTGGTGATTGGCGCCTCCTCGCTCGGCACCATGTTCGAGTGGTACGATTTCTTCCTCTACGGCGCGCTCGCGACGTATATCGCGCGGCATTTCTTTTCCGGCGTCAACGAGACGACCGGCTTTATTTTCGCGCTCGCGGCGTTTGCAGCGGGGTTCATCGTGCGCCCGCTCGGCGCGCTCGTGTTCGGGCGTATCGGCGATGTTGTCGGGCGCAAGAATACGTTTCTCGTCACCATGGGCGTGATGGGGCTTTCGACATTCGTCGTCGGCTTGTTGCCCGGCTATGCCTCGATCGGCATTGCCGCGCCGATCGCGCTCATTGTCTTGCGCCTCTTGCAGGGCCTTGCGATCGGCGGCGAGTATGGCGGCGCGGCGATCTATGTCGCCGAGCACGCGCCGCCGGACAGGCGCGGGCTGCACACAAGCTGGATTCAGACAACCGCCGCCTTTGGGCTATTGCTGTCGCTGATGATCATCATGGTTGCCAGAAGCGCGATGAGCGTTGAGGCATTCGATAGTTGGGGATGGCGCATTCCGTTCCTGATCTCGATCGTGCTGCTGGCGATTTCTTTGTGGATCCGGATGCGCCTCAATGAGAGCCCGGTCTTTCAGCACATGAAAGACGCCGGCGAGACATCCAAGGCGCCGTTTGCCGAATCCTTTTTGCGCTGGCCCAACCTCAAAGTTGTGCTGATCGCGCTCTTTGGATGCGTCGCCGGACAGGCCGTCACATTCTACACTGGCACGTTTTACGCGCTCTATTACATTGAGCGCATCTTGAAGGTTGACGGCCTCACGACAAACATCCTGATGGCGGCGGCGCTGGTTATCGGCGCGCCGCTTTACGTGTTCTTTGGCTGGCTCTCCGACCGGATCGGCCGCAAGCGGATCATCATGGCGGGGCTCGCTTGCGCGGTTCTGTTCTATTTCCCGCTGTTCAAAGCGCTGACCGCCGCGGCAAACCCCGCGCTCGCCGCGGCGCAGGCGACAGCGCCGGTGACGGTCTATGCAGAAAAGGCTACATGTTCGTTTCAGTTCGATCCGGTCGGGCGCGCAAAATTCGACAGATCGGCGTGCGATATCGCCAAAGCAACGCTCGCGCGCGCGAGCGTTGCCTATCGCAACGCGCCGCCGGGCGAAGGCGCGACGCGGATCGAGATCGGCAATCGCACGCTGACGGCGCCGGATGTGTCGGCACTCGATGACGCAGCGCGCCGCTACGCGATCGCGCAGTTCCAGGCCGATACGTCCGCGGCGCTCGCCGATGTCGGATACCCGGCAAGCGCTGACCCCGCACACATCAACCGGCCGCTTGTTGTCGCCATCGTCGTCCTGCTTTTGACGATCACGACGATGTGCTATGGGCCGATGGCGGCGCTGCTGGTTGAATTGTTCCCGGCGCGGATCCGTTATACGTCCATGTCGCTTCCCTATCATATCGGCAATGGCTGGTTCGGCGGCCTGATGCCGACGACAGCTTTTGCGATCATCGCCGCGACCGGCGATATCTTTGCCGGGCTGTGGTATCCCGTCATCGTGGCGCTGGCGACGCTGATCTTCGGGCTGTTGCTTTTGCCGGAAACGCACCGTGCGCGCGGCGGCGCGCAGCACAAATAAAACTGCCTCAGGTTTCACGGTCATCCCCGGGCGCGTCCCGTGGATTTGAAGGCGCGCGCATCGGCGCAGACGCACGGAAGGTGCGATTGCCTCAGCCCAGCATCCCGCCAAGCCAGCCGGCCGTAACGCTCGCCATCTTCATGGTGAACCAGACCGCGCCAACGGACGCCGCAAAACCTGCAAGCGCCAACAGCCCATCGCGCTGCGCGAGGGCGAGCGCCAGGATGCTCGCCGCGATCGCTGGCGGCAGATTGCCGAGAAACGGGATCGGCAAAATCAGAATCGCGCCAAGGATCAGGAATACGGCGCCGATCAGGCGCGCGCCAATCCCCTGGGTCAGGAACTGAAGGCGCGGATGAGCGATTTTCTCGACCCATTTCAAGCGCCGCTCGAGCGTGTCGATGCCGCCCAGCAACTTTGCGCGCGCGATCGTGCGGCGCTTGATCCAGCCCGGCAGCCACGGCGTCTTGTAGCCTAGCATCAGTTGCATCGCGAACATCGCGAGGATGACGCCGGCAATTGTCGGCACGCCCGGCGGCATCGGCAGGCATACCGGCGCCATGACGATCATGACGCTGAGCCCGAACGCGCGCGGGCCGAGCGCGGAAATGACTTCCTCGGCGGAGACGAATTGCCCCTCGCCCTTGCGGATCGCCGCCCGCAACGAGTCGTAGATTGGTGACGCCATGAAGGAAGACCCCGCAACAGACCCGGCAGCCGAGATCAGGCCCCGCGGCCGCCAACCCCGGCGGCCAGCAGGGCGAAGATTAGCACCCCGAGGCCGATGCGGTAGTAGGCAAACGGCATCAACCCGCGCCGCGAGATGAAGCCGATCACACCCTTGACGACGACCAGCGCCGCGATGAAAGCCGCGATAAAGCCGGCCGCCACCATCGCCATGCCATCGGCCGAAATCTCGCCGCGCGCCTTGAAGGCGGCGTAGGCCGTTGCGCCAAGCATGGTCGGGATGGCGACAAAGAACGAAAACTCCGCCGCCGCCGTGCGCTCGACCCCCATCAGCCTCGCGCCGATAATGGTCGCGCCGGACCTCGAAACGCCGGGAATGAAGGCAACGCACTGCACAAGGCCGATTTTCAGCGCCGTCAGCGGATCAATCGCGTCAACATCGGCAAAGCGTACGGGCACGCTGCGCCGCTCCAGGACTATAATGGCGATGCCGCCAAGGATGAGACTGATGGCAACGATCTCGGGCCTGAACAGCTGCTCCCGCACAAGATCGCCAGCGGCAAGGCCGAGCGCAACGGCGGGCGCGAACGCCGCGAGAATGCCGGCGGCGAAGCGGCGGGCGGCGGGATCGCGGCCAAGGCCCAACGCTTTCGCCAGCAGCCTGCGCCAATAAACGACGCAGACCGCGAGTATGGCGCCAAGCTGAATGACAATTTCAAATACGCGGCCCGGCGGCGTTTGCACCTGAAAAAAGTCGACGAGCACGATCAGGTGCCCGGTCGAGGAAACCGGAATGAACTCCGTCAACCCCTCGACAATGCCGAGCAAGATCGCCGCGACAAGGAAGCCTTCGGTTGCCGCTTCGGTTGTGTCGGCGCCAGTTAATTCGGGCGGGCTCGCCTGCATCGCTCAATACACACTTGCGGCGGCCGGCGGCTGCCCATCTTTGCTGCGGTTAGGCTGCTTTCCCTCGCTAGACAATGTCGCTTTGGCGTCAGAGCGCGACGATGAACGGCGCCTGCGTCTGCGCTTTCACAGCGTCAAGAGAGACGCCTTCGGCGAGTTCAATGAGCGTCATGCCCTTGCCGCGCTCGATCGTGAAAACGCCGAGATTGGTGATTGCCATGTCAACGACCTCGCGCCCCGTCAGCGGCAGCGAGCATTCGCGCAAGAGCTTGGGCTCGCCCGCTTTCGACGCATGGTCCATGACGACAACGACGCGCTTGACGCCGGCGACCAGATCCATCGCGCCGCCCATGCCTTTCACCATTTTACCGGGGATCATCCAGTTGGCGAGATCGCCTTTTTCCGAGACTTCCATCGCGCCGAGGATCGACAGGTCGATATGTCCGCCGCGGATCATCGCAAAGGAGTCGGCCGACGAGAAATACGCCGAGCCCTTGATCTCGGTGATCGTCTGCTTGCCGGCATTGATGAGGTCAGGATCGACATCGTCCTCATACGGAAAGGGCCCCATGCCGAGCATGCCGTTCTCAGACTGAAGCGTGATATCGACGCCTGCGGGAATGAGGTTCGCAACCAGCGTCGGGATGCCGATGCCGAGATTGACGTAAAAGCCGTCTTTCAGCTCTTTGGCGGCGCGCGCCGCCATCTGGTTGCGGTCCCATCCGGCGATTGCGGACATCAGCGCTGCTTTCTTTTCTTGCGCGGCTTTTCATCAAGGCCTTCCAATTCATTGAGGCCTTCCAGCATGTCAGAGAAAATATCGGGCTCGCTCATGCTCGCGACTGCCAATGCTGACTGCATGAAGCCCGCCAGGTTCGCGCTGCACGCGCTGATATAGGCGGCAATAAGCGCGGGGTTTTCCTTGGCGAACCCGGCGCCAAAGCGGCCGTCGAGCTTGGCGATCGCCGCGTCGAGAAACTGATTGGTATAGCTGATGGCGGTTTCACCCGCGCCGTCTTCATCGTCAACCATGGGCTTCTCCTTCCTTTTTGCGCACCGTGCGCTGTTCAATGCGCTTTTCGTGTTGGCCCTTGATGAAGCGCTGCACGAAGACGCCGGGCGTGTGCACATGATCCGCATCAAGACTTCCGAGGGCTACGACCTCCTCGACCTCTGCAACGGTGACTTTTCCGGCCGTCGCCATCATCGGGTTGAAATTGCGCGCGGTCTTTCGATAGACGAGATTGCCTTCCGGGTCGGCCTTCCACGCCTTGACGATAGCGAGGTCGGCAACAAGCCCGGTTTCAAGAATAAACGTCTCGCCGTTGAAGACCTTGTGTTCCTTGCCTTCCGCGATCAGCGTGCCGACGCCGGTCTTGGTATAAAAACCAGGGATCCCCGCGCCGCCCGCGCGGCAGCGTTCGGCGAGCGTTCCTTGCGGATTGAATTCAAGCTCTAGCTCGCCCGCGAGATATTGCCGCTCGAACTCCTTGTTCTCGCCGACATAGGACGAGATCATTTTTTTCACCTGCCGCGTGTTGAGCAACATCCCGAGGCCAAAGCCATCGACGCCCGCATTGTTCGAAATGACGGTCAGGTTTTTGACGCCCGAATCGCGCACGGCGAGAATGAGATTTTCCGGAATGCCGCACAAACCGAACCCGCCGGCCATGACCGTCATGCCGTCGAACAGGAGGCCATCGAGGGCCGAGCCTGCGTCTTTATAGGCTTTATCCATCTGCATCTCCGGAGCGCATGCTCGCCTAGCGCATTCGTGCGAGTGCGTCCATAAATGATGACGTGAGCACCGCAAAAACACTGGCGCTGGACCCCGCATGGTTGCCTGATGCGCTGGACGCCGGGCGCGGCGTCATCCGTTTTGCCAGGATCGACAGCGGCAACATTCGCCGCGAGGCTTTTCTTGACGCGCGCAAGAACGGGTCGGTCAGCGATCGGGCCGAGGCGCGCATTGGCGATGTCGCCGGGTTCCTCGCGGCGCCAAAACCCGCCAGTTACATCTTTCACTCAGCGTTTTGCGGATCGACGTTGCTGGCCCGGGCGCTTGACGCGCCGGGGCGGTGCCTGGCGCTGAAGGAGCCGGGCATCCTCCTCGATCTCGTCAACGCCCGCCGCGCGCATACGGCGTATCAATCTGGCGCACTCTATGAGCAGCACGCCGAGGTCATCCTCCGCCTGCTCGACCGTCCGTGGGCTGATAACGAGCAGGTTCTCGTCAAACCGACAAATCTGGTATTGCCGCTCGCGCCGCTGATCGCGCGGCGCGGCAGCCCGATCGTGATCCTCTACGGTTCGCTGCACGAATTTCTTGTGTCAATTCTGAAGAAGGGTGAAGAAGGCCGCGCTTTCGTCCGTAAGCTGTTTAATATTTTCGCCATGGACAAGGGCGGCGGCATCGCGTCGATCAACCCCCGTCAGGCAATGGCGATGACCGATCTGCAGATCGCCGCAATCATCTGGCGCCATCAAATCGAGGAGTTTGACCGCTTGATTGCGTCGGGCGTTGCGGCCGCATCGCTGGACTATGCAAGCTTTATTGCAGACCCGGAAGCCATCTTGCGCGCCGCCGCGCACGCGCTTCGCCTCGATCTGCCAGCAGAGGCGTATACCGAGGCGGCGACCGGCGCGGTGTTCCAGACGGACGCCAAGGACGCGGGCCGGACGTTCACGGCGCGTGATAGAAGCGAAGCGAATGCCGATTTTGAAACGAAGTTTGCGGCGGAACTGACATTGATCAAGTCGTGGGCGGAGACATTGCGGTTGCAACGGGACTTTTCGTTACCCTTGCAGAAGAAGCTAGCGCCTGCGCTTTAACGCGGGGGAGCAAAAAACCCGGCATCGAGTTTAAGCGCCATCCACGGACTTGTTCCGTGGGCCTCAGGCTACACAGCACCGGGGCTCGTTGCCTTGGATCCACGGAACAAGTCCTTGGATGACCTGCCCGTGATGCAAACTCAGCTCGTCTCGATCTAGCGTGCGCCCGTTCGCAGCTCTTGCCGCAGGCGTGGCGCTAGCGGCGCCGCCGACACCGCGTGCGCCGGATCGGCGACCCGGCGTCTGTAGCGCAGGCCCTTCATCAATAACCGCACGGCCTCGAAATGGATTGCGGCGATGATTTTCACCGTCATCAGCGGATAACGAAAAAACGCGCGGATCAGCGCGGCGTCGGACATGTCTTCGCTGCGGCCGGCAAAAGACGCGTTGAAGATCGGCCCTTCAGGGTCCGTCTGGTGAATAAATACAGAGAGGGTGTCGGCCGGCTTTGACAGCCGGAACGCGTAGCGATGATCCATGTCCATAAAGGGCGAGACGTATAACGCCTTGGCGGCGTTCTGGCGGATCACACCCGCCCCCGGCTCAACCGGCATCAGATAGGAATGGCGCCCGCCAAACGTGTTGCGCACTTCATAGAGCACTGCTTCCATCTCGCCGCCTGCGTCGCGGCAGTAATAGATCGACAGCGGATTGAACACATATCCGAGAATGCGCGGATAGCACAAAAGCTCGATCCGGCCTGCGCCGCTATACCCGTTCTCGCGCAGCACCGCGCGAACGCTCTCTGAAATCGTCGCGTCATCGGCGAAGGCATGGTCCGCGTCGCGCATCGAAAAAAGGTTGAACGCATTGCGTGAAAACCAGCGAAGCCGGTTTGCCGCGTCGTCGATGCGATCGATATCGATCAGCATCGAGAATACGCGATAGGCAAAGCGATGGCCGACCGGCTTTAGCCGTCGATGCGTGACGACGCCGTGGTAAAGCCGGGCTGGCGCCCCGGTCATTCCGCGGCCAGCGCGACCGGCGGCGCGTCGCGGCGCCAGATGCGTCCAGACTCGTTGGCGACCGTCCAGGGCCGGCGCACGCCGCCAAGGTCTTCGGCGACCGCGAGGCCAGCCTGCAGGCCGTCCTCGTGAAATCCGCTGCCAAAATGCGCGCCGCAATACCAGACGCCGCCTGCGCCTTGCAGGGACCAGATCTCGGCTTGCGCTTTCGCGGTCTCAAGCGTGAACATCGGATGATCATAGTCGAATTCGGCGACGATCGCCTCGTCACGAACGGGCGAGCCGGGATTGAGCGTGACGAACACCTCGCGGTCGCTGCGCAGGTTCTGCAGCCGGTTCATCCAGTAGGTGACCGAAGGCCCTGCCGCGCCGCCTAGATAGTTCCAGCTGGCCCAGGCGCGTCGGCGGCGCGGCATGTGACGCTCGTCGAAATGCACGACAGCGCGGTTTTGCTGATAGCAAAAAGCCTTGAGCAGTGCGGCTTCCCGCGGGGTTGGCGCCGCGATCATGCCCAGCGCCCGGTCCGCGTGCGTCGCGACAACGACATGATCGAAGCGATCGGCATGGCCCTTGTCGTCCGTGACGAGGACGCCGCCGGCGATGCGCTCGATGCGGGCGGCGCCAACGCCAAGACGCGCATTGGCAATCACAGGCTGCGACAGGCGCTCGACATAGGTGCGCGAGCCGCCCGTCACCGTGTTCCAGCGCGGGTTTTTCGAGACCTGAAAGAGGCCATGATTATCGTAAAAGCGAAACAGCGCCGCCGCCGGATAGTCGAGAATTCGCAAGGACGGCGTCGACCAGATCGCTGCCGCCATCGGCGCCAGAAAGCGGCGGACAAAGGCTTTCGAATAGCCTTGCTGATCGACAAAGGCGCCCAGCGTCAGGTCTTCGGCAATGCCGTCTGCCAGCGCCAACTTCGCTTCGCGATTGAACCGCAGAATGTCGAGCACCATCGCCCAGTGCGCTGGCGAGAAGGCACTCATCCGGTTGGCAAAAACCGACGATAGCCCCTGACCGGAATATTCAATGCGGCCGTTGTCGATCGACGCGCCGAACGACATGTCCGTATCTTCGATGCCAACGCCGAGATGGGCGAACAGCGCCGTCAGATTGGGATAATTGGGCTTGTTGAAAACGATAAAGCCCGCATCGACGCCAATCGTCCCGTCCCGGGTTGGCACATCGACGGTGTTGGCGTGGCCGCCCAGCCGGCGGTCCTTTTCATAAACGACGACTTCATGGGCGCTGGAAAGCAGCCATGCGGCCGAAAGCCCGGAAATGCCTGAGCCAACAACCGCAACGCGCAGCCTCCGGGCGGGCGCCGGGGTCGCGGCGCGCGGGTCACGATTCTCAAAGGCCATGGAAATCCTTCAGGGCAGCGCTGATAGGTAGCAATACGCGCCGGGCTTCGGGGTGGATGAGGGGCGAGGTAATCTGTACGTTCGCGTCCATGCATGGTGATCCAAGCCGGGCGGCCCGCGTATCAGAAACGCAACCGATCGAGGCGGCTGGATGTTTGGAGCATTGGCGCGCCGGGTGACCGTCCCCAGATCCCCATCGGCGACGACCCCCGCGGACCCTGACCGGGTCAATGAATTGTTATTGCGCGTCGCCGCAACGGCGGACCGCGAGGCGTTCAATGCCCTGTTCGCGTTTTTCGCGCCTCGGGTCAAAGGCTATCTGATGCGCATTGGCACGGCCCCTGACCTCGCGGAAGATCTGGCGCAGGAGGCGCTGTTGAAGGTCTGGCGCAAAGCGCGCCTTTTTGATCCGGCCAAAGCGTCAGCGGCGACGTGGATTTTTACGATCGCCCGGAATTTGCGCATTGACGCCGCGCGGCGGGCAGCAAAGCCCGCCCTCGACGCCGAGGACCCGGCCTTTGCCCGCGAAGAGGATCCGCGCGCGGACGTCCTGATGGAGCGCGCCCACCGCGACGAGCAAATCAGAGCCGCGTTCCAGTCCCTGCCGCCAGCCCAGTACGAGGTCGTCCGGCTACATTTCGTCGAGGACGCGCCGCATTCCGAAATCGCCGAACGGCTTAATCTTCCGCTCGGCACCGTCAAATCGAGGCTTCGCCTTGCCTTTGAGAAGATCAGAAAGGAACTTGGTGACAGCGTTGAGTAATATCCGTCATCACCCGAAAGACCTGACCCTCGCCGCCTACGCGGCTGGCCAGCTTGATGAGGCGCGCGGCGTCGTCATCGCCACGCACCTGAAGCTCTGCGCGTCTTGCCGTTTTGCTGTTCGCGATTTTGAAGGCCTCGGCGGCGCCTGCATGGAAACGGTGACGCCTGTCGCGATGAGCGCCAGCGCGCATGACAGCTTCTGGCTGCGCGCCGGGCGGCAAGAGGCGACGATGTTGCCGGCATCGATGCTTGCCGCCAACGATTACGAGCTCGATATTGCGCATCCGCTGGCGGCCTATCTCAAGGACGGCATTGACGCGATCGAATGGCGCCCCGTTGCGCCGGGCCTTGCCCAACATGTCATTCCCGCTGACGGCTATCGCCCCGGCGTGTTGCGCCTTCTGAAGATTTCACCGGGCGTGCGCATCCCGAAGCACACGCATGGCGATGAAGAATTGACGCTGATCCTGCGCGGCTCTTACACGGACGAAGTCGGCGAGTTTCATCGCGGCGATCTCTCTGACCTTGACGAGGACGTGCTGCATTCGCCGCTGGCAACCGGCGGCGAGGCGTGCATTTGCCTCATCGCGACGAGTGCGCCCTTGCGGTTCAGAAGCCTGGTCGGGCGCATCATTCAGCCGTTTATCGGGCTTTAAGAGGCGACGAAGCGAGGCCAGTGCGGGCCGGGCTGAATCGTTAAAATGCGTGTTCGACCAACCGTGTCCGGATTGCGGCGGAACGGCCGCCCCGGCTGTTCCCTTTTTCCGTAGGCAGCCTATTTCCCTCTCCATGCCGGTAACGGCAGCAACGAAAAAAGGAGAGAAAAAATGGCCAAACTCACGTCCGTCACCTTGATGCTCATCGTTACACTCGCCGCGATCTTCCCGGCGGTCTACGCGATGGGCGCCCTTGCCTGATCGGGGGTATGCGTCCCGAAAATCAGAGTGCGCCGCTTACCCCTTCGCCGGCGCCGAGCAGGCTTCGACACCATCTGTCGGAGCCTGTTTTTTTATCGAAGGGGGGCAACCGCATGATGAACCGGAAGACGCGCTTTACGATCTAACCCCTCGCCGCGTGGCGCGCGCAAGCGGCGTCATAGTCTTCGCGCGTATCGATCCCGCGCGCGGCGCGGCCGACGACGCGCACCGCGATCGTCTCGCCCATTTCCAGGATTCTCAGCTGTTCAAGCTTTTCGATCGTTTCGAGCCGCCCGGGCGGCGTCGCGGCAAAACGCATCAGCGCATCGCGCCCGAACGCGTAGGCGCCGATGTGCAGAAAATATTCGCCCCCGCCGTCGCGCGGATAGGGGGCCGGCGCCCGCGTGAAATAGATAGCCCTGAAGGACGCATCGGCGCCGGCAATCGCCGGGCCCAGCACCGCCTTGACCGCCGCCGGATTGGCCGGATCGATATCGGCCGGGAACGGACAGGCAAGCGTCGAGGCGAAGTTGCCCCCGGCCCTGTGCAAGGCGATCAGCGCATCGATGTGCGCCGGATCGATCTCTGGCTCGTCGCCCTGAATGTTGACGATCAGATCGGCATCCAGCGCCTGCGCCGCCTCGGCGATGCGTTCGGTTCCGGATTGATGATCGTCACGCGTCATGATCACGCGCGCGCCAAACGCCTGCGCTGCTTCCGCGATTTCCGGCGCATCGGCTGCGATCACAACGTCGTCGGCCGCACGTGCGGCGCGGGCCCGGCGCCAGGTCCTCTCAATGACGCTTTGCTCGCCGATCGGCAGCAACAGCTTGCGCGGCAAGCGCGTCGAGGCGAGCCTTGCGGGGATTATAATGACGGTTTTCACGCTGGCCGCCATTGTCGCGCGACCTGTTCCGCCACGGCAACCGCCGCGAAAGCGGCGATCACCCCCAGCGCATTGGCAACCCCGTCGGCGATTTCCGGCGCGCGCACGCCGCCGAGCCCTTGCAGACCCTCAAGCGCGAGGCCGTAAGTTGCAAGCATTGCGATCACTGGCGAGCGCAATCCGATAACCCGCAAATCGCCCAGCGCCGCCGATCCGCCAAGCGCCGCGTAGGCAAGAAAATGCGCAATCTTGTCAGCCTGCTCGGGAGCACGGAAAAGTAACGCAGCGATCCAGCGCGCAATAGCAATGCCCTGCTCGGTGTCGTCTGGATCGGGCGTCAATGTCTGCCATGTGACGAAGATGACCAGCAGCACGAAAATCGCCTGCCATGCCTTTGTGGCCGTCATGCGGAGGGCTCGGCGGCAAGGCGGCGTTCCCACTCGATGGCGGAACGGACGATAAAGGCGATGTCATCATAGCGCGGGCGCCAGTCAAGCTCGGTCCTGATTGCGGCGGTATCTGCAATCAGTTGCGCCGGATCGCCCTGTCGCCGCGGCGCCATGGCGTGCGGCATGGAAGCGCCCGTCACGATCTCGAACGCATCGATCACTTCGCGCACGGAATATCCGCGGCCATAGCCGATATTGAGCGTCTCGGAGCGCCCGCCCCGGCGCAGCCGCGTCAGCGCCGCAAGGTGAGCGTCCGCAAGGTCAGAGACGTGCACGTAATCGCGAATGGCCGTTCCGTCCGGCGTCGGATAATCGGCGCCGTAAATCTGCAGTCTTTCCTCGCGCACTCCGGCAGCGATTTGCGCCGCGACCTTGATCAGGTGCGTGGGTTTGCCAATCTGGCCGGCGCGACCTTTCGGGTCAGCCCCGGCGACGTTGAAATAGCGAAGCGTTGTGTAGAACAGTCCGTGCGCGCGCGCGGTATCCTGCAGCACCCGCTCGCTCATCGCCATCGAGGCGCCATAGGGCGAGATCGACCGGATCGCCGAGGCTTCGTTGACGGGCGAGTGGTCGGGCGTTCCATAAACGGCGGCAGTCGATGAAAAGATGAACCGTTCGACGCCGCACGCAACGCACGCTTCGAGAAGCGCGATCGTCTTGGCGGTATTGTTCCAATAATAGTGCAATGGCTTTTGCACCGACTCCGGGACGAGCGCCGAGCCGGCAAAGTGGACGACTTCGCGAATGCCGTGCTCGCGCACGAGGCGCATCACCACGGCGCGATCGCCGACATCGGCAACCGCGAGCGATATGCCCTCGGGGACAAGGCGGCGCGAGCCCGCCGACAGATCGTCAAGCGCCAGCGCCGGCTCGCCAGCCTCTTTCAAGGCCAGCAGCATATGCGCGCCAATATAGCCAGCCGCGCCGGTGACGAGGACGGTCATATCGGCTTTGCCAGCGGATCAGGCGTCTGCGGCAAGGCGGCATCTCCACTTCAATCAAATTTCTTCAGTCAAGTTTCTGGGCAATCGGCGCAACGCCGGTAATATAGGCGGATGCGCGCACGATTGAACCGATGATCGGCAAACTTTTTCAGCCAAAACCCCCCGCCGCGGCTGCCCCGCCCGAACAGCGACTTTACGCCGTCGGGGACATTCATGGCTGCGCGGGGCTGTTACGCCAATTGCTGAAGGCGATCGAGGCCGATCCGGGCGAAAAGCCCCGGCGGTTGATCTTTCTTGGCGATTATATTGATCGCGGCGAGGATTCGAAGGACGTGCTCGACCAACTGATCGCGATCAAGGCGCGCGATGCGGCAGCGATTTTCCTGAAAGGAAATCACGAACAGGCGCTGCTCGACTTCCTGGACGCGCCGGACCGCAACGAGGATTGGCTGCATTGGGGCGGCGACAAGACGCTTGAGAGCTATGGCGTCGAGAACATCTGGCAAAAAGCGCCGGCCCGCCTTGCCGAAGAACTCGCAAACAGGCTGCCCGCCAGCCACCGCGACTTTCTCCGGTCGCTCGAACTTTGGCGGGTCGTCGGGGATTATGTTTTCGTGCACGCGGGCTTCAAGCCCGGGGTCGCGCTTCACGAGCAAAAGGAAGAAGACTGCCTCTGGATCAGAGCCGAGTTTCACAACACTCCGCCGGATGCAAGACTTGAACAGACGGTCGTGCACGGCCATCACCCGGTCAAGAAGCCGCTCGATCTTGGCTGGCGGATCGCTGTCGATACCGGCGCCGTCTGGTCCGATGCGCTGACGGCGGTCGTGCTCGACGGCACGGCGCGGCGCTTCATCAGTACACGGTAGCTTCGGAGCGCGATGCGCAAAAGTGGCCGCCGGTTTTGCGCATAATCGCGCGACCAGGAAAAGCGATACTTCAGGCCGTCCGGCGGCCGTCCTTGCCGCCGACGACGCGCAAGCCGCCCGCCGCCTTCAGGATCGCGCGCAAGCTGTCGGCCCCGCCGCCGCCCTCGGCGCCGGCGAGCGATTTGCCGAACTCGGCCGCGTAATTGCCGCCATGAACGACATGGGGCTGCGGCGTCACGAACAGGATTTTCCCGCCCTGCAAAACATAGTCGCGCCAGCGCTCCAGAATTTCGCGCTTCAAGGCTGCGGGCGCGATCAGACATTCAGGATTGATTGCGCGCGATTCGGTCTCCGAAACGATTGCGGGGCCGCCAGCGCACAAACGCGCCCCGTCTTCAAATGCTGTTGCGACGACGGCCGCCTCGATCGCATTGGACCGCCCGCCCGCCCAGGCAAAAATCATCGCCGCGCCAGCGTCAGCGCCGTAAAGATGAATGCTGTCGCCGCGCGTCGAGAGCCCGTCGATCATGCCGGCATAGGCCTCGCGAACGTCGACCGTGCGCGCGGCAAACGCCTGATAGGGCTGGATCGAGCGCAAGCTGAGCGCGTTTTCCTCGTCCCATAATTGCGCGAGGCGTTCATACCAGGGGTCGAAATCATACTCGGCCGAATGCGCATGCGTGATGAACAGACGGATCGAGCCGCCATCTTTCTCGGTCAGCCCGCCGCGAAATACCTTCAGGTCGCAGTCGCGGATAAGCCGTTCGAGAACTGTCAGCGAATAGACCGCCGACACGCCGCTTGCGAAGATGTCCGCCGCCGTGTGCGTTAACGCCATCGGCGCGTAGAGCGTTTCAAGGCAGAAGACGCCGTCATCCGTCAGAAGCGATTTGATGCGCGCGAGGAAGGCGCGCGGCTCCTCAACTTCTTCAAGCGTTGAGGCTGCCGTAATCAGGTCGAATTTTTTTCCGGCGAAGGCGCGGTCGGTCTCAGGGCCAGGAAACGCCGTCTTCGCCGACCATGTCCATGCGCCGATCTGATCAATATCGTCAGACGGATCGACGCCGTAGCGATCGACCCAGCGCGGATAGAACGACAAGAGCGTGCCATCAGAGCAGCCGATGTCGAGCGCGCAGCAATCGCGCCCCGAGATCAGTTCAAGACCCTCTGTCGCCAGCGCACGCAGGCTTGAGCGCGTGGTGCGATAAATGCCGGACGGCGCCGTTTGCCGGATTGCGCCATCGACGCAGAACGCGTTCTGAAGCAGGCCGCAGGCGTGCACGTCTTTCGCAGGATCGCACAGGACAAATTCCAGCGGCTCAGCTTTGGCGCGGCCAAGGAGGCCCTTCTTGCCGGCGCTGTTGCTGGCGCCTTCCAGCGTGAAGGCCGGCGTTAACGCCGCCGAACCGCACGCGCGGCAATGAGAAATGCGCTTCACCCGAACCCGCCCCTACGCAAACACGAAGCGATGATGATCTCAGGCCAGGGTAAATTCGTCGTAAAGGGGGCTCAGGTAAGCGCCGCCCAGACCAGAACGCCACCGGTCGCGAGCAGCGATATGAACGTGCCGAGCGTGCCGAAAAACCGCCCTTGCGGCCAGATGCCGACCCCTAACCCGAGGAGATGGGCGATGCGGGCGGCAAGGAAAAGCGCGCCAAGCGCATGGATGATCGCCGGCGGCTGGCCAAGGCTTGCGAGCGCAAAGAGCGCGATCAGGGCAATGGGCGCATATTCGACGTAATTGCCTTGCGCGCGGATTGCGCGGATCATTTCATCATTGCCGCCGTCGCCCAGATTGATCTTGAGCCTCGTGCGCACCTGGCCGACGCGCAGGCTGATGTAAATGAGAAAGAGAGCGTTAAGGCCAATCCAGAGACCGGCCGCGTCGAGCGACGTCATGCGTGTTTCCTTATTTCGAGGTTCAGGCGGCGAGGCGGGCAATCAGCTTGCGGATGAACGCGGTCCCTTCCGCGATCTGGCTGATTGCAATGAATTCGTCAGGCTGATGCGCCTGATCGATCGAGCCGGGGCCGCAGATGACGGTTGAAAAGCCCGCCTCCTGAAATTGTCCGGCTTCGGCGCAATAGGAGACGACATCGGTTGAGTTGAGGCCCGTGATCGCTTTGGCGAGATCGGCGGCGGGATTGTCAGGGGACGGCGCCAGCGGCGGCGCGTTGGAGATTTGCATTGTCTCAACTCGGCACGACGGCGCGGTACGGCGCATGTCGGCCTCAACCTCTCCCGCATAGGCGTCGAAATCAGCCCGTGCAGCCGCGGCGCTGTCCCCCGGGATCACGCGGCAATCCCAGTCGAACTGACATTCGCCCGCCATGATATTCAGCTGCGTTCCGCCGCGCACAACATTGACCGTCATTGTCGAGTACGGCGGATGAAACGGGCTCATCGGATCGGCGCTTGCCTTACGCGCGGCGCGCATCGCAGAGACCTTGCCGATCAGGCGCGCTGCCGCCTCGACCGCCGAAACGCCCCGATCGGTCTGACTGGAATGCGTCGTGAAACCTGTAATTGTCGTTCGAAAAGACGCAATGCCTTTATGGCCGTCGATCACTTTCATCATCGTCGGTTCGCCAACGATCACCGCCGACGGAGCCGGCAGGCGATCCCTGATTTCGGCAATCATGTGCGGCGCACCCAAAAGACCGATCTCTTCGTCATAGGATAAAGCAAAAATAACCGGCCGTTTCAGGCCCGCAGCGATCATGTCAGGGACGAGCGACAGCGCGATCGCCGAAAACGCCTTCATGTCGCTGGTTCCGCGCCCATAGAGCCGGCCGTCGCGCTCCGTCAGCGTCCACGGATCGCTCGTCCACGCCTGACCCGCGACCGGAACAACATCCGTATGCCCGGACAAAACGACGCCGCCTCCGACAGTGGGTCCGACCACGGCGTAAAGATTGGACTTGGTCCGGTCGGCGTTCCAGACGCGATGCGTCCGCGCGCCGTGGTCTTTGAGATAGGCCTCGACGTCATCGATCAGCGCAAGGTTCGATTTTGACGACGTGGTGTCAAAAGCAACGAGGCGCGCGAGCCAGGCGAGTTGATGGGCCAAGTCGGTCATGCCACGTGTCTACGGCCGGTTTGAGTTCGCCACAATGTTGGCGCGTCCCTGACGCACTTACGGCAGCGTTCGCGCCAGGAAAAATGGCTCAAGGCCCGACAATCTGAGGCCCGGCGCTGGCTCTGCGACAGCGCGCGGCGCGACGCCTTTCACGGCTCTCGCAAAGGCGGCGATGTGGTCCGGCGTCGTGCCGCAGCAGCCGCCGACGATATTGAGAAGCCCCGAGCGCGCCCATTCTTCGAGGTGTTTGCCCATCAACGCCGGCGTTTCATCATAGCCGCCGAACGCGTTTGGCAAGCCGGCATTCGGATAGGCCGACAATGCGCAATCGGCGACGCGGGCAAGATCGACAACGAACGGGCGCATGAGGTCGGGCCCGAGCGCGCAATTGATGCCGACCGACAGCGGGCGCGCATGGGCAACCGAATGCCAGAACGCTTCGGGGGTTTGCCCTGAGAGCGTCCGCCCCGACTGGTCGGTGATCGTGACGGACAGCATGATCGGCAGTTCGAAGCCGAGATCGTCGAAGAGGTCCTGCACCGCATAGATCGCCGCCTTGGCGTTCAGCGTGTCGAAGATCGTCTCGATAAGGATCGCGTCCGCGCCGCCCTCAACAAGGCCGCGCGCGGCCTCGCCATACGAGGCGACGAGCGTGTCGAAATCGACATTGCGCTTGGCCGGATCGTTGACATCGGGCGAGATTGACGCCGTACGATTGGTCGGGCCAATCGCGCCCGCAACGAAGCGCGGACGGTTCGGCGTCGCGGCGTTGTCTGCCGCTTCGCGTGCGAGCGCCGCGCCCGCGACATTCATCTCATAGGCGAGCGCTTCCATACCGTAATCGGCCTGCGCGATCGTCGTCGAGGAAAACGTGTTGGTCTCGATGATTTCGGCGCCGGCGTTGAGATAGGCGCGGTGCATCTCCGCGACGATCTCGGGCCGAGAAAGAATGAGCAGATCATTGTTGCCGCGCACGTCCGATTTCCAATCGGCGAACCTTTGACCGCGATAGCCCGCTTCGTCGAGCTCATAGGACTGGATGAACGTGCCGGCAGCGCCGTCGAGGACGACAATGCGCGCCGACAGCGCGGCTTTCAGCGCCTCAATGCGGACGGGACGGCCGGGATAGGGGTCTTTCATGGCGCGATCCTTGAGCAGCCCAGCATATAAGGATATCTTTATATGATTGGCAAGCCGTCAGAGGCGCGCCAGCCCGCTTTGAGCGGAGAGCGGTAGTCTCTTATCATGTATACGTCTCCCACGGACTTGTTCCGTGGGTCTCGGGCAACCGAGGTCAATAATCGCGGCTTCAGATCCACGGGACGAGCCCGTAGATGACCATGAACATGTGGGGGTACCGAGCCACGTCGGACATTGCCCGAAAGCGTCCAAGCGCGATCAACCGCCTTCAAAACTTGGAACGGTGCTGGCGGCAAATTCCGTGCTCGCCCCGGCGACCTTAATCGTCCCGGTGCACTTTCTCGGCGCGCTCGTGGCGTTCCTGCGCTTCGAGGGAAAGGGTTGCGATCGGCCGCGCCTCAAGGCGCTTTATGCCGATTGGCTCGCCGGTTTCTTCGCAAAAACCGTATTCGCCGGTCTCAATACGGCGCAGCGCCGAGTCGATTTTCGAAATCAGTTTGCGCTGGCGATCACGCGTGCGCAGTTCGATCGCCTTGTCGGTTTCGCTTGAAGCGCGGTCGGCGATGTCCGGGAGGTGCAGGCTCTCTTCCTGAAGTTGTTCGAGTGTAAACTTGCTCTCTTTCAGGATGTCGTTCTTCCACTCCATCAATTTGCGGCGGAAGTATTCCTTTTGGCGCTCGCTCATGAACTCTTCGGCCTCGTGCGGCCGATAATCGCTCAAGTCGATTGCCGGTGATTTCTTCTTTTTCGCGCTCACGTCCCCACCCCGCCTTTCCACTCTTAACAGGCGTTACGGCCCCCGTTTGCGCGCTCTCTATAGTCGCGCCGCCTTGGCCCCTCAAGACGCAAAAATCGCGCCTGGAAATTGCCAAAGCGAGTGCAAAATCAAAATACTGACGATTTCGCGGATTGCCCCGCTCAACGCCCCAACTTGGCGAGTTCTACGCGGGCGCGCAGCGCGATATCGGCATAGATCGCGGCAATTTCCGGGTCCGCATCGTCGAGCTTCGCAGTTGCAGCATCAGCAAGGCCGGCCAAATCCGAGACAGGGATGCGCCCTGCCAGCAAGCCGTCGCGCAGGCGTTCGAGCAGCATCAGCGTGCGTTCTGCCCCCGCGCGGTTGCGCTTTCGGCTACCTGTGTCGCTCTGGAGCGCGATAAGCGCGCCGAGCGCGGAGGCCGATGCGGCCTCAGAAACAGGCGCCGCCGCCACAGCGCCGCCAGAGTCCGCGACATGAAACGCGCCGCCGGCCCCGCGCGCGCCCGCTGTTGCCCGCGGGCCCGATGGCCCGCCCGGACCTGAAACCCTGATCATCCTTGCACCGATCAATCGAAACTAACGGCGGACCATGGCGCGGAGCCCATAAAGGGTTCGTTAAACCGGCAGATTTTTCCCGGCAGAAAGCGCTTGGCACGTCGTGACGATGCTTTCGCCGGAAAGCGTGGACGCGCGCCAGACAGTTGAGATCATTCGCGATTTTCGCCTCCGAACCGGCTCGCGCGCGCTGGCACGGCGTTCGCTTTGCCGCCCTGCCCGACAAGGACGCTTTGGCCCCTCATGCCGCTTTCGCTGTTCAGATCGTTTCTCTTCGCCTTTGCGCTGTCGCTGACTTTGTTTGCGACGATTGCCCCCGCACACTCCGCCGCGCGCATCAAGGATCTCGCCGATGTCGAGGGCGTGCGCGAGAACATGCTGATCGGTTATGGCCTCGTCGTTGGCCTCGATGGCACGGGCGACCGGATCCGCAACACGCCGTTTACGCGCGAAAGCCTCGTCTCGATGCTGGAGCGCATGGGCGTCAACATCCGCTCGGAAGCGGTCGATACCGAAAATATTGCCGCCGTCATGGTCACCGCAAACCTGCCGCCGTTCGCGCGTCAGGGCGCGCGCATCGACGTTGCCGTATCGGCGCTGGGCGACGCGGAAAGCCTGCGCGGCGGGGTTTTGCTTGTCACGCCGCTCTATGGCGCGGACGGCGAAGTCTTCGCCGTGGCGCAAGGACCGCTGGCGGTTGCAGGGTTTGCGGCGCGCGGACAGGCCGCATCGCTGACGCGCGGCGTGCCGACCAATGGCCGCATCGCCAATGGCGCCCTCGTCGAGCGCGAGATCGATTTCAAGATCGCATCGCTGCCTAGCGTGCGCCTTGCGTTGCGCAATCCGGATTTCACCACCGCCGCACGCATTAGCGACGCCATCAATGCGCAGCTCGGGGCAGGCTCCGCGTCCGTTGCCGATCCCGGCACTGTCGCGGTCGAACGCCCACAATCCTGGCGCGGCGATATGGTCAGCCTGCTGACGGAAATCGAAGGGCTATCAATTGACGCCGATGGCCGCGCCAAGGTGATCATCGACGAGACGGCGGGCGTTGTTGTGATCGGCGACGATGTGCGCGTCTCGACTGTTGCGATCGCGCAGGGAAATCTCACCATCTCCGTCGGCGAGACGCCGCTGGTCAGCCAGCCAGCCCCGTTTTCGCGCAATGGCGAAACGGTCGTCGTGCCGCGCACCAGCGTCGGCGCCGATGACGAGCCCGGCGAATTAGCGATCGTGCAGGAAAACGTGCGCCTGCGCGATCTTGTTGACGGCCTGAACGCGCTTGGCGTGTCCCCGCGCGACCTGATCGCGATCCTGCAGGCGATCAAGGCAGCCGGGGCCTTGCAAGCCGATATCGAGGTGATGTGACGATGGATCTCGGGAGCCTGCCGATTTTTGTTCCGCCAGCAACGCAAGTGCCGGTGCGCGCGACGGCAGCGCGCGCCGAGGCCGCCGCGCAAGAGTTTGAGGCCGTCTTCATCGCGCAATTGCTGGAGCCGCTTTTCGCGTCTGTCGAGACGCCGGCGATCGCCGGGGGCGGCAAGAGCGAGGCGTTTTTCAAGGGCCTTCTTCAGGAAAACTACGCCAAAGCTTTCGCCGAGCGGGGCGGCTTTGGCCTTGCCGCGCACGTCAAGGCCGCGCTGATCGAATTGCAGACGCCGGCGCTTGCGGCATCGGAACCCGCGCCATTTTCGGAGACATTGTGATGATGGACGCAACCCCAAAACCAGAAATTGCCGCCGCGGAACAGCGCGTGCGCACGCTGATCGATCTGACAGAACAATTGAGCGCCATTATTGCGCAGGAAAACGACCTGCTGGCGACGCGCCGCCCGCGCGACATGGCGCCGTTGCAAAGTGAGAAGGCGCGCCTCGCGAGCGCCTATGCGGAAGCCATCCGCACGGTCGCTGGTGACCGCCAGTCGGTCGCCAGCGCGTCGGCGCCGTTG
>JBJXFO010000078.1:0-53658 GCA_046154725.1 Parvularculaceae bacterium
CGTCGCCTTCGTCCGCTCGTTCGGGCCGGACACGACGCTCTGCGTTTTCAATATCGGCGAAAAGGCTGCGGCGTTTACGCCGCCGGACGCTGGCGACTGGTCTATCCGTATCGAGACGACCGCGCAGACCGGCGGCGAGCTGCCGTCGAGCGTGCCAGCTTGGTCAGGGTATATCGCGACGCGTAGGGCAGGTTGAGCGAAGCGCCTTTAGCCCTACAAACCGCACGACTCGCGCACGATCAGCTCCGTCGGCAAGCGCTCGGAATGGATCGCTTTCACATCTGCCGAATTGAGCAGCTTTGACACCATCAGGCGCCCCGCCTTCGCCATGTCCTGCGAAATCGTCGTCAAGGGCGGGCTGTTGTAACGGGCCATTTTGATATTGTCGTAGCCGACGATCGACACATCCTGCGGCACCGACCGGCCCGAGCGTTTGATCGCCCGGATGGCGCCGACCGCGATCAGATCGCTGGCCGCAAAGATCGCATCGACATCGATCGCGCGGGCGAGCATTGCGTCAACGGCCGCTTCCGCCGATTCCAGTTCAAAATGCGCGGGCGAGACGAGCGCATCGTCGAACGGGATCTTCGCGCCAGCAAGCGCGGCCAGATAGCCCTGATAACGCTGATAGATTTCCGGACCCTCGAGGTCGCCAAGAAACGCAATCCGCCGGCGCGACAGGCGGATCAAATGGCTCGTCGCGCGATTGCCGCCGCGAATGTTGTCGCTGCCGATCGAGCAGTACTTCTGCCCCGGCAGTTCCGCGCCCCAGACAACAAAACGCCCTTCGTCTTCCGCGAGCCGGTTGAAGCGGTCATGCAGAAAGCTCTGCCCCAGGAAGATAATTCCGTCCGCGCGGTTGGTCGCGACGAGGCTCGACAAGTCTTCATAATTTTCCGGCGCAAGATGCGAAATTGCGATGTCGCATTTGATCTCGCGGGCGGCTTCCGCGACGCCGCCGATCAGTTCGAGATAAAAAGGGTCGGACGTTTTCGCGTCGCGGCCCGTTTGCATCGGGATGACGATGACAATTTTGGCCCCGGCGCCGGAAAGGATCGCCGGCATCGAGGGGCGGAAGGAATAGTTCTGCTCCTGCGCGAGGCGCCAGATCAGGCGTTTGGTTTCCTGATTGACGTTGGGATTGTCATTGAGCGCACGGCTGATCGTCGCCGTCGAAACGCCAGCGAGCTTTGCAAGATCTTGGAGGCGGGTGCGATTGCGGACCATGGGACGGACGATGGCGACCGCAACTTTATTTCATGCAAGCCGCGTTTTTGCAACAAATTGCATTAGCTTTCCGGCAAATGCTCAGCAAAAAAGCGGATGGCGTTCTCGCCCATGACGGCGCGGATGCCGGCTTCGCTGACCCCAGCTTTCAGCAGCGCATCCGTCAGCGCCGCGATCTCCGAGGCGTCGAACGGAACTGTCGTTGCGCCGTCATAGTCGGAACCGAGCGCGACGTGGGCAACGCCGAGCGTCTCGATCGCATAAGCGATCGCGGCAGCAATCGACGGCACGTTCGCCTCGCACACCGCGCCGTCCCAGAAGCCAATGCCGACAAGGCCGCCCCGGCCCGCGATCTCGCGCATCAGGTCGTCGGAAAAATTCCGGTCGTTCTCGCAGTGGCCGCGCATCCCCGTGTGCGAGACGACGAGCGGACCCGTGGTGATTGCCAGCACGTCGCGCACCACCGCTTCGGAGGAATGCGCGACATCGAGGATCATGCCTTTTTCTGCGGCGGCAATGACAGCGGCTCTGCCGAAATCGGTGAGGCCGCCGTTTGAAACGCCGTGCAGCGAGCCGCCGAGTTCATTGTCGAAGAAATGTTGCAGCCCGAGCATTCTGAAGCCGGCGTCATAGAGCCGGTCGATGTTGGCAAGCTCGCCTTCCAGCGGATGCGCGCCTTCCGTCGCGAGTATGACAGCGAGCGCGCCGCCATCCAGCGCGACGGCCAGATCGCTCCTGGTGCGGACGACCGCGACGGCGCTGTTTGAGCGCGCCGCAGCGCTTGCCGCCAGCGCCGCATGGTGGAGCGCCCGCCCGGCAAGGCTCGTCCACGTCTTGATCGGCCAGCGCTGCGCTATGACGAGCGGCGTAATATTATCGGAAGATCCGTCGTTCTCGCCGTAATTGAGGTTTCGCGGCGTTTTCGTGACCGACGACAGAACCTGCAAACGGAAACGACCCTCGGCGAGGCGGGGCGCGTCCGAATGGCCGCGCGCATGACGCTTCAGAAAATCGCGGTCCCAGAGCAGCGCGTCATTATGCAAATCGGCAACGCGCAAACTGCGGTGGAGAGCCGCCGCCTCGTCGCTGATCGCATAGGGCGCGTGCGGAACAACCGCGTTCATCCCCTCGTCGATCCGGCCGGGGATCACAAAGAAGAAGATGCCCGCCGCTGCGGCGAGGAGAAGACTGACGACTGACAGGACAAGCTTCATAAATCGGCAGCCTTCTCTTCACCTTCAGAGTGCGGTCAGCTCATCTTGCATGGCCGCACACGGTCCGATCGAGCCCTATTCCGCCGCGAAGCAATAGGTGCAGATCTTGTTGCCGTCCGGATCGCGGAGATAGGCGGCAAAGGCGGTCGGGGTGAAGCTGCGCGGGCCGGGCTTTCCCTCGCACGTTCCGCCATTGGCGAGGCCCGCTTCATGAAAGGCGTGTACAGACTTTCTGTCGGGCGCCGCAAAGCTGAGCGTGCCGCCATTGGCGTAGGTTGACGGCAGCCCGTTCGCGGGCTTTGTCACCATGAATTCAGGCCCGCCCTTGCCCCACATGAAGCCATTCTGGCCGAGCGGCCCGATGCCCTTGAGGCCCAGCGCGCCGAGCGTTGCGTTGTAGAATTTTTTCGACCGTTCAAGGTCATTCGTGCCGAGGACGACGTGTGTGAAAATCGCCATAATTCTTATCCCGTTTTTCCTGCGCGGTCACAGTCGCCGCCCGATGCGGCGCGGGGTTCGCGCTGGCGCGTTTTAGGCGATCGGGCGGTTGCCCGCAAATGACTGGAACAGCGCTCTCAGGGCGCATGTCATGGCTCGGCCCACATCCGCAAGAGATTGTGATAGAGCGCCGTCAGCGGCAACACTTCGGCGTGCGCCGCCTCCATCGCCCGCAAACGCTGGATCGACTGGTCGAGGCCGTGCAGCGCGCTGCGCTGCGCCGGATCGCGCACCATGCTCTGGATCCACATCACTGCCGCGCGACGGCAACCGCGCGTCACGGGCCTCACATGATGAATGCTGGACGCCTCGTAAAGGATGAGATCGCCGCCAGCGAGCTTGACGCTGTGATCGCCTCCGGCATCAGCAATGACGAGTTCGCCGCCGTCATAGTCTGACGGATCGTCGAGGAAGAGCGTCGCCGACAGGTCCGTGCGCATCCGGCCGCGCGCCAGCGGCCGGATCGCGCCGTCGATATGGTCGCCGTAACCCTCGCCTTCCCCGTAACAGTTGAAGATCGGCGGCGAGATCACTGCCGGCAGCGCCGCGCTCAGCAAAAGCGCGTTGCGGCTGAGCGCTGCCAAAACCATCGCGCCAAGCCCGGCGCTGCGCGGGTCATCCTCCGCAAGCTGACGGTTATTCTTGACATTGCCGGACAGGTTGCCGGCTGTCGCACGCCCACTCGTCCACGTGGCGGCGTCGAGGCTCGCGCGTAACTGCGCAAGGGTGTCAGCATCGATTGCCGCTTCGATATGGAGCATTCCGGTCGTCGCCGCCTCCGTCAGAATGACAGCGTCACGGAACCCACGAACGTGCGGCCCGCGCCCGGTATCACATGCACCGGGTGAAGCTGTTCATAATAGAGCGTGTCGAACAAATTGGTAAGATTGGCGCGCACTTTGAGATTTTCCGAAAGCCGATAGCTTGCGCCGAGATCGACAAGGACAAATCCCGGCGCCACGAGATAGGAGGCCGGCGTGTTCTGACCAAGGCGCTTCGTCATCGCAACGCCGCTGACGCCCGCGGAAAAACGCGTGCCGAAATCGCGCCAGACCGAAGCAACGCCCTGATGGCGCGGCGTCAGGATGAGCGGCTCGCCGGCGATTGGCCCCGCGGGACTTGTCGTCAGCGTTTTGCTGTCGAGGAACGTATAGCCGGCGCGGATGCGCCAACCCTCGGAAAGCTCTGCCTGAAACTCCAATTCGGCGCCGTCAACGCGCTGTTCCCCGCCAAGCGAATTAAAGCCCGGCGTCGCCGGATCGGGTACGCGCACGTTATCCTTGTCGATGCGAAACGCCGACACGGTCAGGAGACCTGCGCCATCGAACAACGAGAGTTTGGCGCCGATCTCAAGGCTGGCAGCGGTCTCAGGATCGAGGTTGATGTTCGCCTGCGCGACCGATCGGCCGGCCGAAATGAACCCTTCAATGCCTTCGCCAGAGGGATTGAAAGATACTCCGTAGGCGGCGTAAAGGTTGAGATCGTCGACAGGGCGCCAGACAAGCGCGGCGCGATAGCTGAGATCCTTGTCGACCCGGTCGACGACGGTTCCGTTCGCGACGCTGCCATCGGGATTGAAACCGGTGCTTTGGTAATCGGCGGCAAAGCGGTCCCAGCGCAGGCCCGCGATCACGCTCAGCGATTTACCAAACTCGAGCGTATCGACAGCGAAGACGCCGAAACTTTTTGCTTCGCTGTCCGCCCGAAGACGCACGAACTGACTGATCGAACTGTCATAGGCGACGGTCACCGGGTTGGTGAGCGAGATCGCCGGAACATTGGTGTTCGTGAGATAAACCGGCTCCGACCCCTCGAAGCCGGTCTCTACGCCGGCGATCAGCTTGTGCCGGATTGCCCCCGTCGTGAATTGCGCGACGAGATCGGTCTGCACTTGACGGAACTCGTCGGTTGAAAAGCCTTCAAAGAGATTGACTGGCGCTGTGATCGTCTCGAGCGGCGTTCCCGGCGGCGTTGCGGCGGGAATGATCGCTTCCGAATAGCGGAAACGCCGCGTGTTGTGCGACAGGCGCGCGTTCGCCCGCAGCGTGACGGCGCTGTTCAGCTGATGCGTCAGACGGGCCGTGCCGACATCGACATTGGTGTCGAAAAAGTCGTTGCTGAAGCCGTAATAGTTCGAGCGTTCGACCAGCGCTGGAACGCCCGGATTGGCAATGCGCCCCGGAATCCAAGGCACGCCGTAATCGGGGCGATTATCTTCCTCCTGGTGCAGATAGCTCAGCGTGACGGTTGTTGGCTCGCCGAGGCCGAAGGCGAAGGACGGGGCAAGCGCCCAGCGTTTCGCAAAGCCGCCATCGCGGTCTTCAACTTCCGACCGGTGCGCGACGGCGTTGAGGCGCAGCGCGCTCGACGCGCCGGCAACGCCGCCGAGATTGCCGTCAAATGTTGCGCGGCGCGTGCCGTCGAGGCCGCCTTGCGCTTCCAGCGCCGCGAAACTGTCCGCTTGCGGCGATTTGCTGACGCGGTGAATGACGCCGCCCGTCGATCCGCGCCCGAACAAGACCGACGACGGGCCTTTGTAGACATCGATCGACTGGTCATTGAACGTGTCACGGAAGAAATAGCCGTAATCGCGAAGATTATCGACAAACTGGTCGTTGCGCGTCGTGAAGCCGCGCAGGAACGCGTTATTGCCCTGAAAGCTCGTCTCGCCAGCGCCAAGCGTAACGCCGGGGATCGAGCGCAGCGCGTCATTGAGATTGTTGATGCCGCGATCGACAAGTTCCTCACGCGAAAGCGTGCTGATCGACTGCGGCGTTTCGATCACCGGCGTCAGCACCCGGTCAAGCTGCGCCGGGGCCGACTTCTGGCCAATGACGACGATTTGATCCGGGTCAGGACCAATATCCGTCGCGCTCGCCGCGCCGCAAACGCTGAACGCGAGGCTCGCCCCAAGCCCGCTCGCGGCGCGCAGACGCGTAGCAACGCCGCGCGCGCCGCCCCTCCCCCTCTCACTCACACAGATCTCTCCCGTCCCGACGGCGTGTATAACTGAAATCTCCCACCGTGCGAGTCCCTACTTCGCCGCTGCACTATCGTTAACAACGGAACCTGCGCCGGAGTTAACGACCGCGACCGATCGCATCAACGCGCGCGGCCCTGCCAATGCCAGATCCCCGGCATCATCAATGTCGGCGAGGGGTACAAGCGATGCGACCCGATAGAATGCAGGAAACGTGCTCAGCGTGTCCGCCAGCGCGTGTTCGCTCGACCAGCGCACATTTTCAAAGAGCGTTGCAGCGCCGCGCCGGCGGGCAAGACCGATTAGCCAGTAACCGCCATCCGGCGCGGGGCCGAAGACGGCGTCGTTGCCGGCCATCGCGTTGAACGCCGCGCGGATGTGGCGCGTGCGCAAGGCAGGCGCATCCGACCCGATGATCACGACGGGACCACAAGGGGCCGCATCGATGGCGCGCCGCATACGGGCGCCAAGATCACCGCGCCCTTGCTCTATCCGCGCAAGCTCCAAGGGCCAAAGATTGCCAAATCCGCGAACCGAGGCCGCCGGATCGACTGCGAGAATTGTCCGCCATGAACCCTTTGCGGCCGCGCCAATCGTATTGGCGCATAGGCGGCGATAGAGCGCGGCAGCGCGCCCCGGCCCCAGCCCCTTTGCAAGGCGCGTCTTCACGCGCCCCGCGACCGGCGCCTTCACGAAGATGATCAGTGTGCCCCTCATCGATAGAATGCGGCAATTTTCTCGGGCGCAACGCCAAGGCGGTGCATCAGGAGACAGCAGGCGTTCTTGAGGACGCGCCTTGCATAGCCGTCGCGCTCATAGCGGCTTGCAGACGTGATGGCGCGCGCCTTGAGCACTGCAAGCGCGCGCCGCCCGCCAAACCGGCGCAGGCGGTCTATGAGGTCCACGTCTTCCATCAATGGCAGGGCGCGATAGCCGCCAACCGCATCGTAGAGCGTTCGCGCAATCAGCAAGCCCTGATCTCCATAAGGCGAGGCAAAAAGGCGTGTGCGGAGCATGGCGCCGGCCGAAACGATTTTCGGGCCGAGCCCCTTTGCGTCGAAGGCGAGCGTGAAGACAGCCGCGCGGGCCTTGCCCGCGCGCATGAAAGCGCCGGCTTCGTCCGGCCAGCCGGCGCCCAGCGCCGTGTCGGCATGCAAAACGAGCAGCCAGTCGCCGCGCGCTGTATCGGCGCCGGTCTTGATCTGGCCGCCCCGGCCGGGCGGGGCCAACAAGACGCGCGCGCCAGCCGCCTCGGCGATCGCGCAGGTTGCGTCCGTCGATCCGCCATCGACCAGGATGACCTCGCGGATGAGGCCGCTGACGGCGGCGGGGGCAAGCGCTGCGAGGGTCGCTGGCAGGCCGGCAGCCGCGTTCAGTGTTGGAATGATGACCGAAAGCGGCGCGCGTTGACACCGATCCAAGGGTCTTTCGCTCTCGCTATTGGAGACAGATGAGGGGGTTCGCGTCACTTTGGCGCCATTCGAGGAATACGCAGGCAAACGTCCAGCAAGGTGGCGCGGATGCGCCGTGCGGCCCTCATCTGCCGCTTCGGCGAAATTTTCAGCATCAATCCCGGCAGTCATGTCCGCAAACGGTCTCCACTTATTCGAACGCTCAGTATAAAGCCGCCGCAAGGGAGGGGGACGGATTTTTGTTTGTCAATATTTTCAATGGGTTGTGAAACTTTCCCGCTATTGGGGCGGAGTTGCGGGGGCCAGACTTGTGGAAAGAATGTTCTTGCTTTGTTCCGTCCCTGCTCTAGCTTCCGTCCATGACGCGCGCCGCTGCCCCTTTCCCTCCCTTTCCTCGCCCGGGAAAGGCCCGACCGCCAGAGAGAGAAAAGGGGCGCGGCGCGCGTTCCAATGACAAAGGCCGCTATGAGCCGCTCGGGCGGGAGGCGGTCGATGATGGCTGGGCCAACAATGGCTGGGAGGGGGACGGCGATGCGCCGTCAATTGCGACATCGGTGACAGCGGAGACGCCGCGCACGATCATCAATTATCTCTCCAGTCCTTTTGTCGGCTTCGACCGCTCCATCAATCCGTATCGGGGGTGCGAGCACGGCTGCATTTATTGTTTCGCCCGCCCGACACACGCCTATTACGGATTGTCGGCGGGGCTTGATTTCGAGACCAAGCTGTTTGCCAAACCGAACGCTGCTTTGCTGCTGGAGCGTGAACTGTCCGCGCGGAACTATAAACCCCGCCATATCGCGATCGGCACGAACACCGACCCCTATCAGCCGATCGAGAAAAAATTCAAGCTGATGCGCAGCATTCTTCCCGTGCTGGCGAGGTTCAATCACCCGGTGTCGATCCTGACGAAATCGGCGATGATTGCGCGCGATCTCGACCTCCTCGCGCCGATGGCGGCGGCGAAGATTGTCAGGACGATGCTGTCGATCACGACGCTCGATGCGAGGCTCGCCCGCGCGATGGAGCCGCGCGCGTCGACGCCGGCAAGGCGCTTTGCCGCGGTGCGCGCATTGAGCGAGGCCGGCATTCCGGTTGGCGTCATGACCGCGCCGATGATCCCCGGCCTTACCGATCACGAGCTTGAAGACTTGCTTGCTGGCGCGAAGGACGCCGGCGCAAGTTGGGCGGGCTATACGATCGTCCGCCTGCCGCTCGAAGTTGCGGGCCTCTTTCGCGAGTGGCTGGAGAGCGCATTTCCTGACCGGGCGGCGCGCGTCATGCGCCACATCCGCGACATGAATGGCGGGCAGGATTACGACGCGCAATGGTCGCGCGCGACATCGCCGAGAAGCGTCTTCGCCAAGCTGATTGACGAACGGTTCCGGAAAGCCGTGGCGCGATTGGGCCTCGACGGCGAGAAACCGCCGCTCGACCCGGGGCTATATAGGCGGCCAACGGACACGGCGCGGCAGATGGAGTTGTTTTGAATGTGTTATGACAAAATCTCACTCCGCTGCGGCGCCTGCACAATGGAAGTTTAACTGCGGGCAAAGGCTCGAAGCGGTGCGATGTCATGCGCATCGGCGGCCTTTAAGGCGGTGATGTAAGCCGCACGCGTCGCGGCTGGCTTGGCGATGTTACCGCTTCCCCAAGAAAAGCGAGGTTGTTCGAGGCGGACTGTGAGAAGATCGGCGGCAAGACGCGCATGACGGCCATTTCCGTTTGGAAACGGGTGAATGAGCACAAGCCGATGATGAAACCGTACGGCGATTTCATCGGGCGGATAGGTTTCGCACTTGATCCAATAAGCGCCATCGTCCAGCAGCGTTCGAA
Source organism: Parvularculaceae bacterium (assembly GCA_046154725.1). Taxonomy (GTDB): domain Bacteria; phylum Pseudomonadota; class Alphaproteobacteria; order Caulobacterales; family Parvularculaceae; genus Amphiplicatus. The sequence continues at coordinate 9,168 of JBJXFO010000078.1, forward strand.
GCTCCACACTGATACGAATTGGATTGATTCCGATGTTGCGTTCGGTCTTCCGGATCGAACCCGCCCATTTCCAGACTTTGCCGAACATTCGCTTGTGCAGCCTGAGCAGGAAATCCGTATCGAGAACATCGCGTTTGCGCTTGAACGCCCAAAGATCAGCCGCGGTGATGTTGTGCTGCTCGGCTTCGTTAAGCTGTGCGCGTTCGGTGATATAAGTCGGAATGATCTGAGCGCGCTCTTCGGGCGTCAGCGGCGTCGCCGCGTCGTCATCCGCATCGACAAGCGGATCGCTCATGGCTCCTCCCACAGGCGACGCCCGCCGCGCGCAAGAATTTCGGCGATCAGACGCTCGCGCTCCTCTGCGAGGTGATCCTTGCGCAAGGCCTGATTTTCGAGCTGCATTGTGTGATGCATGCGCGCAAGTTGAGCATCCGCAATCAACGCGGCGCGATGGCGGGCGATGTCGGCGAGCGGCCGGTTGGGGATAAGCGCGTAGACCAGCGTGCACTCCATAGCCGCCGCCGCGGCTTTGAGCGAGGCTAGCGTAATGGCGTCGTGGACCTCACTACGTTCAAGCCGAACGAGGGTTGAATGCGCCCTGCCCATGCGCGCGGCGAGTTGGCGCGCCGTGAGGCCCAGCGCATCGCGAATAGCGCGGATCCAGCCCTTCGGCGGCCGCTGCCGCACGGTCTCAAGGCTCGACTTGCCAAACGCTTTGTCAAAATGCTTCCGGGCCAAAAATTCCGCGTTGCCTTGGTCGTTCATGAAACACCGCTGCTTAATCTAAAGATGCACTATAATGCTCCAAAATGCAAGTGATCGATGAGAGGTGACGCACCAAATTATGCTTACGGGCCCCGGCGCAGGGCCGACGCAGGGTGTCGGCGGAAGGCGGAGCCGGCAGCGGCGCAAAACCCAAGCTGTCGCGCATTTCCGAATCGCAGGCTTCTGTCGTCGCAAATCAACATCAGCGTCCAATGCCCGTCACCCCGACTTACGACATCGAGGACCAGTTCTCCGGCCTTATTGCCGGCGTCGATGAGGCGGGGCGGGGCCCTTGGGCGGGGCCGGTTGTTGCCGCCGCCGTCATTCTCGACCGCGCAACCGCGCCGGAAGGCTTGCGCGATTCCAAGACCTTGACCGAAAAGCGGCGGCGCGTACTTGCTGCGGCGCTATGGAAGTCGGCGCGCATTGGGGTCGGCGTTGCGAGCGTTGACGAGATCGACCAGATGAACATTTTGCGCGCCTCGCTGCTCGCAATGGCGCGCGCGGTTGCAAACCTCGCCGTGCGGCCAGCGATTGCGCTTGTCGATGGAAACATCAAGCCGACGCTTCAATGCCGCGCTTACACTGTCATTGGCGGCGACGGAAAATCGCTGTCGATTGCCGCCGCCTCGATCATCGCCAAGACAACTCGCGACCGCATGATGCTCGAACTCGCGCGCGATTATCCAAATTATGCGTGGGCCTCGAACAAGGGCTACGCGGCGCCGGCCCATCGCGCCGCTCTGTCTGAATTTGGAGTGACCCCGCATCACCGCCGCTCCTTCGCGCCAATCCACAACATGTTGTGTGAGGAGCGCGGGGACGCGCTAATCCCGGTCGCGCGTTAACGCCTCGTTTACTGAAAATTTCTTGACGCGCCCATTGCTCTGACTCATGGTCCGCCGCTCGTTAGTTGGGAGGCGGACGAATGGCGGCGAGGGAGAAACAGCAGGCGCCGAAGGCGGCGGCGACTCTGCGCAACGTTGCGCCGCAGCTCGACACGATCCTTAAGGGCGACTCGATCGACGAATTGAAAAGACTTCCCGACGGTTTCGCCGACCTCGTTTTCGCCGATCCCCCGTATAATCTCCAGCTTGGCGGCGAGTTGACGCGGCCCGACAACAGCCGGGTCGATGGCGTCGATGACGCGTGGGACCGCTTTGGCTCTTTTGCTGAGTATGACGCGTTCACCCGGGCCTGGCTGGCGCAGGCCCAGCGCGTTCTAAAACCCGATGGCGCGTTATGGGTGATCGGCTCTTATCACAACATCTTCCGTGTCGGAGCCGCGATGCAGGATCTCGGCTTCTGGCTTCTCAACGATGTCATCTGGGTGAAGTCGAACCCGATGCCGAACTTTCGCGGCACACGGTTTGCGAATGCGCATGAGACGCTGATCTGGGCGGCAAAATCGAAAGACGGGCGCCCGGCGTTCAATTACTCGGCGCTGAAAACCGCCAACGACGATTTGCAGATGCGCTCCGACTGGGTGCTGCCGATCTGCACCGGCAATGAACGTCTCAAAGGCGCTGCGGGAACAAAGGTTCATCCGACGCAAAAGCCGGAAGCGCTTCTCTATCGCGTGCTTCTGGCAACGACCAATCCCGGCGACATTGTTGTCGATCCATTCTTCGGATCGGGCACAACTGGCGCGGTCGCCAAAATGCTCGGGCGCCGTTTTATCGGCATCGAACGCGATCCCGACTACATCGCCGCCGCCGCCAAGCGCATTGCGGGCGTAACGCCCGCCGCCGCCGCCGATCTCGCTGTCACGCCATCAAAGCGCACAGCGACGCGCATCCCCTTCGGCGCCCTCGTCGAGCGCGGATTGCTGAAACCCGGCGAGACGCTTTACGCGCCGCGAGGGCCGGTTAACGCGCGCATCCGCGCCGACGGTTCTATCGCAATCAATGGTCCCGACGGCGCGATTGAAGGCTCGATCCACAAGATGGGCGCAGCCGTGCAAAAGCTTGACGCCTGCAATGGCTGGACGTTCTGGCACTACGAGACCCAAACAGGCAGGAAGCCCATCGACTTTTTGCGCGAGAAAATGCGCAAGGAGAAGAAAGCGCCCGCATGCTGATTGCTGCGCTCGCTTTTCTCGCGGCGTCTTCGGCGCCCGATTTCGTTGACGCGGGCAAAGTTATCCCGGCCGCGATTGTCGATATGCGGTATGCAGGGGCGGACAATTTCGTTGGCGTGCGGATCGACGGTTATAAACGCGCCAAATGCCTGCTCTCACCTCCGGCCGCGGCTGCGCTGAAGGCGGCGGCGGATGATCTCGCCGGCATGGGTCTGAAATTCCGGCTCTACGATTGCTATCGTCCCCAGCGCGCTGTCGATCACTTCGTGCGCTGGTCAAAAAGCGCCGATGAAAAGACGAAGGCGGCATATTATCCGAATACGGAGAAGCCGGCATTGTTTGCTGACGGCTACATCGCCGAAAAATCCGGTCACTCGCGCGCCTCGACGATCGACCTGACGATCGACGGCCTCGACATGGGCAGCCCTTTCGATTTCTTTGACCTGCTGTCGAACACCACCGACCCCCGCCCCGGCGACGCAGCGCGCGCGAACCGGATGCTCCTGCGCCTCTTGATGGCAAAGCACGGGTTTCGTCCATACGATCTCGAATGGTGGCATTTCACCCTGAAGGATGAGCCGTACCCGGATCGGTATTTCGATTGGCCGGTGAAGTAGCGCTCTTCTCCCCTCTCCCGCTCTCTGCGGGAGAGGGGGCGTTAATCGAAGTGCGGCGCCCGTTGACACCCCCTCACCCCTGACCCCTCTCCCGCAAGCGGGAGAGGGGAAATTCCGATCCCCCTCGCCCTCTGCGCCAGCGCGCGCTAAAAGGCGCGCCCGCAACAGACGGCCAGACAATGACCTTCAAATCCGACTTCCTCCGCACCCTCGACGAGCGCGGCTTCATTCATCAGAGCACGAACCTTGAAGGGCTCGATGCGCGCCTGAATGCCGGCGTCGTGACCGGCTATATCGGCTTTGATGCGACAGCGCGCTCGCTGCATGCTGGCAGCCTCATTCAGATCATGCTGCTGCACTGGCTGCAGGAGACGGGCCACCGTCCGATCGCCCTGATGGGCGGGGGCACCACAAAGGTCGGAGATCCAACGGGGCGGGACGCGGCCCGCGCGATGCTGACCGACGCCGACATCAACGCCAATATCGACGGCATCAAGGGCGTTTTTGCAAGGTTCCTGAGGTTCGGCGACGAGCCAGGGGACGCGCTGATGGCAAACAATGACGACTGGCTATCGAAGCTCGGCTATGTCGAATTCCTGCGCGATTATGGAACCGAGTTCACGATCAACCGTATGCTGACGTTCGATTCGGTCAAGCTGCGCCTTGAACGCGAAAGCCCGATGACATTTCTTGAATTCAACTACATGCTGATGCAGGCTTATGATTTCCACGCGCTGCTGCGCCGGACGGGGTGCGCGCTGCAGAGGGGCGGCTCGGACCAGTGGGGCAACATCGTCAACGGCGTTGAGCTTTGCCGCCGTAAAGACGGCGCCGAAGTCTTCGGGCTGACGACGCCGCTCTTGACGACGTCGTCTGGCGCGAAAATGGGCAAGACCGCTGGCGGCGCCGTCTGGCTCAATGCCGACATGACGAGCCCCTATGACTATTGGCAATATTGGCGCAACGCCGAGGACGCCGATGTCGGCGTTCTGCTCGCGCGCTTTACGAAGCTGCCGATGGCAGAGGTCCGGCGGCTCGCGGACCTTGGCGGCGCGGAAATCAACGAAGCCAAGAAAGTGCTTGCGAACGAGGCGACCGCCCTTCTTCACGGGCGCGCCGCTGCGGAGGCGGCGGCGGAAACCGCACGGCGCACTTTTGAGGATGGCGCGGCTGGCGACGGCTTGCCGACGATTACGGTTGATGCCGGCGCGCTCGCGGCGGGTTTGCCGCTGCTCGATTTGCTTTTGAAGGCCGGGCTTATCGCCTCAAAGGGCGAAGGGCGCAGGCACATCGCTGCGGGTGCGATAAAGGTGAACGATGCGCCGTGCACAGATGAACGGGCCATTACGCAAGCCGATCTTGTAATTGGCGTGATCAAGCTGTCGGTTGGCAGGAAAAAGCACGCCTTGGTGCGGATCGGATAGCGCCGGGGGCAACAACCGCCTCAAGTTTTATGGTCATCCACGGGCGTGTCCCGTGGATCTAAAGCCGCGAGCATTTTCCCTCGTTGCCTCGGCCCCACGGAACAAGTCCGTGGGAGACGTGTACCAGATTGGGGATCAACGCTTTTTCGCGCTAGTCGTCGCCGTTCGCGCGCCTGCTGAAGAAGAGACAAAGTCTTACTCCGTCCCCGGATCGTCCCGTCCGCCTTCGAACATCCGGCGGAAGACGCCTGGCGTCAGCGCGGAGAGCGGATTGACCGTGACGCGCGGCTCAGAGGCCGGGCCGTCAATCGAATAGGCAACGGCAAGCAGGCCTTCGCCATCCCGATTGACGAACAGATCGCCAATAACGGGCGCGCGCCCGAGGATCGAATTGACCTGATAGACGGGCGCAATCGCGCCTGAAAGCGCAATTGCGCCGTTGCCGCCAAGCCCGAAGGAGCCTTGCGCGGTCAGGCCGACGGAGGGGCCGGTCGCGCGCGCCTCCGTGATGCGCACGGCGCCATTGTCGATCGAGAACGCGGCATAAGCGCCCTCGAGCTCAATCCCCTCGCCATTGACGAGATTGGAAAGGCCGGAGAACGAGCCCGCCGAAAAGACCTTCGCGAGGATTGGCGCATTGACGACGCGGAGGTCGCTTGCCTCGATGATGCCCGGGCGCGGCGCGCCGTCGGCTGCGGAAAGATCGAGCGCCAAGTGCCCACGTCCGCCTTTCAGCGACGTGACGCCAAAGACCCCCGCCATGAACGCGCCGATATTGTCCGTGCGCGCATCGATCGCCTGATCGGTCATGCCGCCCTCGCCCGTCGGCCGCATCGCGACCGAGAGCGAGCGGCGCTCGTCGTCGATCGCCGAGAGCGAAAACGCCTCGATCTCCCCGCCGGTGCGGCGGAAATCGAGCGTTGCATCGCGCCACGAGGCGCCCGCGCGCAGGTCGAGCCGTTCGATGCGCGCTGTCAGCGACATCGCGTTTTCCTCCGTGGGCCCGCCGTTTCCGCCAACGCCGCGTTCGACAAGCTCGCGCACCATTGAGCCGGCGTTCAGATACCGCCCTGTCGCTGTCATCTGCAGCGCGCCCGCCGGACTGCGCGTTGCTGACAGCGACAAATCAGCCGCGCCGTCCAGCCGGAATACCGGCAAATTTGCCGAGACGATCTTGCCCCCCGCTGCAAATGCCGCGGCGCCTTCAATCGCCATCCCGTCGCCGCTGATACGAATGGCGTCGATATCGAGCCCGTCCGCCCCGAATGTCAGTCCCGCACTTCCTGTTGCGGCAACGCCCTTGGGCTTCAGCCAGTCGAGCCGCTCGACGACGATTGCCGCGTTGGAAAAGTCCGCTTCGACATCGAGTGTCCGGAAAGCGCTCAGCTCGCCCTTGGCGATCGCCCTGAATGCAACATCGCCTTGCATAAGTTGGCGCGATGGAACGCCGAAAAGATCGGCCGCAGTGGAATCTGCGACGCCGGTGATTTCAAGATAGGTCTTGTCGCCGCGCCCGGCAAAACGCTGTCGCCAGTCGAAGGCGACAGGCGCTGACGCGAGCGCGCCCGTCGCCTTGACGGCAAGCCCGTCGGTTTTCAACGTCAATACGCCCGCCGCCTTGTCGAGATCGACATCCGCAAAGACGCTATCGACCGATAGCCCGGAAAAGCGCGCCGTTCCCTCATAGCGGTAGGCATCGGGCGGCGCGATCGAGAGATTGGGCCGGCTGATTTTTACGCGCGCATCGATAGGGCCGGCAAATTGCTGCGGCGTCAGCTTTGTCTCTTTCAAAATCGCCAGCGGGGGTTGCGCGAGGATGCTCATGATATTTTCCGCATCGCCCGCTGCGCGAAAGCTGAAATGCGCCAGTTCGCCTTTCGGAACGAGAACCGGAATATCGACAAGGCCCTCGCTGACGGCAACGCCGTTCGCCTCGCCGCGCTCGGCCGCGAAGCGAAAACTGTTGCCTTTGAGAACGCCGCGCCCGCGCACGCCGCGCAGCGGCGTCATGCCCGGCGCGTATTCGACGACGGCGTTGTCGGCGACAAAGGAAAGTGTCAGCGCCGCATCAGGCGGCGCACCATCGGCGCCGATCGCGCCTTCCGCTAGATCGATGCGGAAATCGATGTCTGTAAATGTCGCCAGCGCGACACGGTCCTTGACGAAATTGCGCGCGCCAAGGGCGAGCTTCTCCGGCCAGATTGCGAGGATGCGTTTGACATCGATTGCCCCGGCCTGTCTTACCGCGCCGCGCACGGCAGGCGATTTCCCGGGCGCGGGCTTGTAAAAAACTTCGCCTTGCAGATCGAGCCCGTCGGCGCCGATGGTGATCGCTTTCAGATCTAGCGAGCGCGCCGCGATGTCGAAGACGCCATCGACGGAGGCTGTATCGATTTCGACCGGCGCCGGAAATACTCCGGGCGGCGCAAGCGTCAACGCTTTGCCGCCCAGCGTAAACGACACCGCGACAATTTTACGGGCGCCGTCGCGGCGGGCAAGGCGCACGATGCCGGTCACGGACACCGCGCCGAGCGAGGACTCAATCGTTGCCTGCTCGATATCGAAGCGGTTTTCCTGCGGGTCGAACGCCGCTTTGACGCCAAGGCTTTCAACATTGGTCAGGACGCCGCCGAGACGCAAGAGGCCCTTGTCGGCGGCAAGATCGATCGACGAGGCGATCACCGATCCGTCGCCCTTCATGCGAACGCTCGCGCGCCCCGAGACAAGCGAGGTAAAAAGATCCGGCGGCGCGTCGAAAAAGATCGCGAGCAGATCGCCGACGGGCGCATCATCAAGATTGAGGGACGCGTTAATCAGATCGCTGGCGAGCGCGTAGTTGGCGTCAAAGGCGACGCGCGCCGGGGCCCCGCCAATATCGAACGACGCCGCAAGCGCCGCGGCATAGCCGCCCGCTGTGCGCTCTAGCGACGCCGATGCCTCATCGCTGCGCCAGGTGCGCCCCGATCCTTCATCGACGAATTTGATTCGTACGCGGCGCAACTCCGCGCGTTCAAACGCCTCTCGAAAATAAGCGCCGCCGGTCAGCGACTGAAACGCGCTGGCCTTCTCGCCGCCCGCCTCGCCGAAGTCGAGTTTGAAGCGCCGGTCCGCGCGCCGGACAATCCGCAATTCAGCGCCGTCGAACAGGACGCGGCGAGGTCCCGCTTTGCCAGAGAGAAAATCACGCGGATAAAGATCGACGGCAATTTTCGGCATGCTTGCCGTTGCTTCGGACTTCGCTTTGCCGAGCCGCACGTCGGCAAGCGTCAGGCGATAGCCGCCTTTTTCATCGAGTTTTTCCAGCGATACGTCGCCAATGCGCCGGACCGCGCCGTCGAATGCGGCGGCATTGGCGGCCGACCGGAACGCGGGCGCCGCCCAGCCAAGATCAACGGGGCCGGACTGCGCGCGCCAGACAATGAAGCCGGCAAATCCCAAGGCGGCCGCGACAGCGACGCCGGCGATTTCCGCCGCAATCAGTCCCGCTGTCGCCAATCGTGATTTCATGCCCGCTTTCAGAGCCCCTTCACCGAAAGCGCCGCCCAACCCCAAGGCGCCGCAGCACCCTCGGCTCGCGCCACAAGCCTACAAATCGATGATGAACGCGTAGTGACAATATAACTCGCGTGCAAGGGCGCTTTGGCAATTGCCCCGGCGCGAAAGCGGCGCATGGTTCCTTGATGGTTTGGACGCGGACCATTACGTCAGCGCGTCGCATAAGGGATCGGCCCATGCCAAAAACCGCGAGTATCTTAACTGAGGGCGCCAAGGCGCCGGGCTTTGATTTGGCCGCCGATGGCGGCGGGCGTCTCAAGCTAAAGGATTTCACAGGCAAAACCGTCGTGCTTTACTTTTATCCGAAGGACGACACCGCTGGCTGCACGAGGGAAGCGATCGACTTTTCGGCGGCGGAAAAACAGTTCGCCAAAGCGGGTGCGATCGTCATTGGCGTCTCAAAGGACAGCGTGGCGCAGCACGACAAGTTCAAGGCCAAGCACAAGCTGAAGGTCGCGCTCGGTGCGGACGAAGACGGAAAGGTCGTCGAGGCCTATGGCGTATGGGTGGAAAAATCGATGTATGGCAGGAAATACATGGGGATAGAGCGCTCGACCTTCCTCCTCGACGGTAAGGGCGTCATCCGCAGCCTATGGCGGAAGGTGAAGGTTCCGGGCCACGTCGATGAAGTGCTGGCCGCCGTCAAGGCGCTCGGCTGAGATGGCGTGGCGCGCGGCGGCATATGGGGTCCTGACGACCGCCGGCGCCGAGGCCAAAGCTCAGGCGGCCCTGCTGGCGTCGACTGCGCGCGGTAAAGATGCAGGCTGCAACACCTTCCCGTCCGCCCGCCCGGCGCGGCCAACCGCGCCTGCCCTCGTTGCCCCGCGCGACGTCCCGCGCCGCCGGCTTGGCACGGCTGCCGGCCGGACCGGGCTGTTGCATGCGCTTGCCCATATTGAATTGAACGCTGTCGATCTTGCATTCGATATGGCGCTTCGTTTCGCCGGCGAGATCGATCGGGCGGGGCTCGATTCCGGGGCGTTTGTCGCGGATTGGGTCGGCGTTGGCCACGAGGAGGCCAGCCACTTTCTGATGCTGAACGCCCGGCTTCAGGCGCTCGGGTCCCATTACGGCGCCCTTCCGGCGCATGACGGCCTTTGGGAGGCGGCGGAGGCGACCGGCGACAGCGCCCTTGCCCGATTGGCAATTGCGCCGATGGTGCTTGAAGCGCGCGGGCTCGACGTGACACCGGGCATGGCGGCGCGCCTGCGGGCGGCCGGGGACAAGGAAAGCGCGGCCATTCTGGACCGGATCTTCGCCGACGAGATCGGCCACGTCGCCATTGGCGTTCGCTGGTTCACCCGCTTGTGCGCTGCCCGCGGGCTTGAGCCGGGCGCCGCCTTCGAGGGGCTCGTCGCGGACCGGTTCCGCGGCGGGTTGAAGCCGCCGTTTAACGAAGCGGCGCGAAACGAAGCTGGACTTGCCCCCGCTTTCTATGCTCGGTGGAACAATCCTTGCGCATCCAGCCCGCCAGGATTGCCAGATTGTTAAAAAAGTATGGTTACTTCATCACATACCTGTTGCGAAATGCGGGCAGATCGGCTGCTATCTATTAAGGGTGGGCGGCGTAAAACGCGTCAAGCGTTGTACAGGGGCGACGTTGCATGAGTCGTAAAAAGTCCGGCCAAGCCAAGCGCGCGATCAGCCGCTGGTTCAAGGAACGGCAGATCTATCATCGCAGCGACGGCGTCGTTCATTTTATTTCGATGTCGACACGGACCCAGATTGCTCTGGCGTCCGTTATTGGCTCTGCCCTGTTGTGGGTCGCTTACGCTTCGGTCAACGTTGTCTTCAAAGAACAGATCATCGTCGCCAAGGAACGCGACCGGCGCGTTATCGAGACGGTTTTCAACAAGCGTCTTGCCCAGTCGCAACGCGCTTATGACGATGTCAGTTCCCTGAACGTCATCATGCAGCGCGAGTTCGACGCGACAATGGCGGAAATTGCCTCGCGCCATCAAACGCTGAAATCGATGGTTGAACGCAAGTCGTCGGTCGATAACGATTTGCAGGCGCTGTCGAAAAGCCTTTCAGACGCGGGCTCGCCGAACGGCCAGAAACCGGCCAACGGCAACCGCATCATGATCGATATCGCCCCGGCCGAGCCGACGCCGCGACAGTCGCGCGTGTCGATGTTGCGCCGCCAGGCCGCGCGCGAGGCCAGCATTCAAGGCGCGCAGGTGCCGCCGAACAGCCCCGCCGCACCCGCATTGCAGCAGATGCGCTCGGCGTCCAGCGAACTCTATATCGAGCAGGTTCTGCTGCTCGCCTCGCTCGAAGAGCGCGCTGCAAAGAAGATCGACGAATTGCGCCTTGTGCTTGCGAACACCGGGGTTGATGCGACAAGCCTTGTGCAGCCGGCGAAGATCGCAAACCTCGTCCTCGCGCAGGGCGGGCCCTATATTGACCCGGCGAACCTCTCAAACATTTCCTCGGCATTTTTCCGCCACGCCAACCGCACGGCGATCGTCGTCGACGAGCTTCGCGAAGTTCAGAACGCGGTCAACTCCGTGCCGCTGTCCTCGCCGCTGCTTGTCAGCCGCAAGTTTACCAGCGGTTTTGGCGTGCGGCGGGACCCGATTACGGGGCGCGCCGCGAGCCATCATGGCATCGACTTTTCAGCCTCGTGGGCAGCGCCAATCATTGCGACGGCGCAGGGCGTCGTGAAGTTTGCTGGCGTCCGCGCAGGCTTTGGGCGCTGCGTTGAAATCGACCACGGCAACGGCTTTTTGACCCGTTACGCGCATCTTAACCGGATTGTTGTAAAGGCTGGTCAGAGAGTGAAGCTGAACCAGAAAGTGGGCGAGCTCGGCAATAGCGGTCGCAGCACGGGACCGCACGTTCATTACGAAGTGATCTTCCGCGGTCAGCCGCGCAATCCACTTCGCTTCATCGAGGCGGGCAGGTATGTTTTCGAAAGCTAAGGCAAAAGACGCCGGAGACGAGCGCCAGATGCGGTCATTTCCGGCCGAAGCCAGCAGCTCCAGCAAAGAGCCGGCGGTCGCGCCAGTCAAACAACGCTCGAGCGCCATGCGCTCGGTTGGCGTTCCGTCCATCATTTCCGCCGACATGGCGCTGCGCGGCAATGTCAATTCCGCTGGCGAAGTACAGCTCGACGGCACGCTTGACGGCGACATCAAGGCGTCAACGCTGATCGTTGGCGAAAAGGCGGTCGTCAAAGGCGAGATCATCTGCGAGTCCGTTACGGTTCGCGGACGCGTCGAAGGCGGCATCCGCGCCAAACAAGTCGCGCTTGCCGCGACGGCCCACATTGTCGGCGATATCTTGCACAGCTCGCTGTCGGTCGAGAGCGGCGCGCATTTCGAAGGCAATTGCCGCCATTCGGACGATCCATTGTCGGAAGCGGCCGCCAATGATTTCCGCAAATCGCGCCCGACCAGCGGACCGACGCCGCGCCCGATCGCGGCGGCAACGCCGATTGACCCCGAGCGCGGCTCCATGCCCGAAACGCCGTCTTTCCTGAATCCGGCGCGCTCGCCGCTCCGCTGATAACGGAGCGCCGGGCGGAAAAGCGGAAGCCGGATTTCTGCCAGACCGGCGCGACCACCGACAAGCTACGCCGCATCGCCAATGACACGCTGCGCCAGTGCGGCGGCCATAAACTCGTCAAGGCCGCCGTCAAGGACATCGTCCGGGGTCGGACTTTCGACGCCGGTGCGCAGGTCCTTCACCATCTGATAGGGCTGCAGCACGTAGGACCGGATCTGGTGACCCCAGCCGATATCGGTCTTCGACGCGGCGATCGCTTGCGCGGCCTCTTCGCGCTTTTGCAATTCCAGTTCGAACAGGCGCGCGCGCAGCATGTTCCACGCGGTTGCACGATTTTTGTGCTGCGAGCGTTCATTCTGGCACCCGACGACGATGCCGGTCTCAAGATGCGTGATGCGCACCGCGCTGTCGGTCGTGTTGACGTGCTGTCCGCCGGCGCCCGATGAGCGGAACGTGTCGATCCGGACGTCGCTTTCCTTCACGTCAATGTCGATTGTCTCATCGACGACGGGATATACCCAGACCGAGGCGAAAGACGTGTGGCGGCGCGCGTTCGAATCATAGGGCGAGATTCTGACGAGCCGATGCACGCCCGATTCCGTCTTCATCCACCCATAGGCGTTAAAGCCGGTGACCTTCACGGTCGCGGATTTGATGCCTGCCTGTTCGCCCGATTGCTGGTCGATGATTTCAGTGTCGTAGCCGCGCCGCTGCGCCCAGCGCAGATACATGCGCAGCAGCATTTGCGCCCAGTCGTTCGATTCTGTGCCGCCCTGGCCTGAATTGATTTCAAAATAGCAGTCATTGCCGTCCGCCTCGCCCGAGAGCAGCGCTTCAGTTTCGGCTTTCGCCGCCCGTTCGGCGAGCGCCGCCATCAGGGCGCGAACCTCGTCAGCGGCGTCCGCGTCGCCGTCGTCGGCGGCCATGCCGGCAAGCGATGAGAGATCGTCGAGTTCAGACGAGATGTCGCCGATGGCGCGGATCTGGCCTTCGAGCGCGGTGCGCTCCTGCATGAGCTTTCGCGCGGCTTGCGGATCGTTCCAGAAGGCGGGGTGCTCGGCCTTGGCGTTTAATTCCGCGAGCCGCGCATTGGCTTTATCCCAGTCAAAGACGCCTCCTCAGCAGGTCCAGCGACTGCTTGGTCTTGTCTGACAGTTGGACGATATCGGTTCTCATCAATCCTTGCCTAATAGATGCCGTTCAGATCGTCTACGGACGGTTGCGATTGCGGAAGCGGCGGGGTCGCGCTCAAGGGGTCGAGGGCAAGGTCGTCGCCGGAGGGCGAACTGGTCAGCGAATCCTCGGCCTTGAAGGCTTCGAGAATGACGTTCGGATCGCCCGCATTCGCCGGACGCCCGGTCTTGGCGTTGACGCGCACAAGCCTGATGCCGGAGGGGATCCGGAATGGGATGCCGGCCTCGTCCTTCAGCGCCTCGGCCATGAAGTCGCCAAAGACGGGCGCGGCGACGCCGCCGCCAGCTTCGCCTTCGCCGAGGCTTGCGGGCATGTCGAAGCCGACGAAGACCCCGGCAGCAAGGTCTGGCGCGAACCCGACGAACCACGCGTCCTTGTAGTCATTCGTCGTGCCGGTCTTGCCGGCGATCGGTTTCGAGACGAGTTTTTTGACTTTCGATCCGGTGCCGCGCTGAACGACGCCTTCGAGCATCGACACCATCTGATAGGCCGTGCGCGGATCGATGACCTGTTCGCGATCGTCCGCCAGCTGCGGTTCTGCCTGACCTGCCCAGCCAAGACCGCTGCAGTCCGAACAGGCCCTGGCGTCGCTGGCAAAGACAGTCTCGCCGGTTTTGTCCTGCACGCGATCAATGAGGAACGGCGTAACGCGCTTGCCGCCGTTGACGAAGGTCGAATACCCAGCGGTGATGCGCATCAGCGTCGTTTCACCGGAGCCGAGCGAAATCGCGAGTTCGCGCGGCAGCTCGTCGGAAAGCTTGAAGCGCTCGACATAATCGAGAATTCGGCCGATGCCGAGATCTTGCGCAAGGCGCGCGGTCATCGTGTTGCGCGACTGTTCAAGGCCGAGGCGCAAGGTCGATTCCCCGTAAAAGCGCCCCTCCGCGTAATTGCCGGGCTTCCACCAGCTGCCGACGCTCGGCGCGACGAATGGCGCGTCGAGCACGATCGACGACGGCGTGTAGCCGCTGTCGAGCGCGGCGGCGTAAACAAACGGCTTGAAGGTCGAGCCCGGCTGACGGCTCGCTTGAAGCGCGCGGTTGAATTCCGAGAGCTGAAAAGAAAAGCCGCCGACCATCGCGAGCACACGGCCCGTATGCGGATCAATCGCGACAAGCGCGCCGTTGACGGCTGGCGGCTGTCGCAGCGCGAATGCACCAGAAGCGCTGAGCGGCTCGACGTAAATGACGTCGCCTTTTTTGAGCACGCTCTTCACCGACGTGACTTCATCGCCAATCGCATCGACGGACTTGTAGGCGCGCGCCCATTTTACATCGTCGAGGGCAATCTTGCCTTCCGACCCGTCGTCGAGGCCGATTTTTGCCGCAGCGCTGGTCACGTCCAGCACCAGCGCCGCACGCCACGGCGCGAGATCGGTCGACAGCGCCTTGCTGGCGCCAAGCGTTTTCTCGACGTCGACAAATTCTTTCCGCCAGTTTTCGGTCACGGCCATGCTCGAGATCGCGCCCCGCCAGCCATGGCGCTGATCGTAATCGACGAGCCAGCGACGCAAGGCATCGCCCGCGAGCTTTTGAAATTTCGGATCGATTGTCGTGCGGACGGCAAGGCCGCCGTCGTAAAGCGCCTCGGACCCATAGCGCTCGGCGATCTGCTTTCTGACTTCTTCCGCAAAATATTGCGATGCCCAATCGAGCGCGCCGACCGGCTCGGCAATCTTTGCGATGAGCGGCGTCGCGGTCGCGACGGCCGCTGCTTCCTTGTCAATCTTGCCGTCTTCGAAAAGCCTGTTGATCACCCAGTTCCGGCGATCGACGGCGCGATCGTAATTGGCAACCGGATGATAGTTATTTGGCCCTTTGGGAATCGCCGCGAGGTATGCGGCCTCTTCGATCGTCAGCTCGGACAAAGGCTTGTCGAAATAGTTGAGCGCCGCTGCGGCTACACCGTAAGAACGGTTGCCGAGATAAATCTCGTTCAAATACAGCTCGAGGATATGGTCTTTGGTGAATGCCCGCTCGATGCGGCGCGTCACCAGCCATTCCTTCATCTTGCGCTCGATCTTCTGTTCGCTCGACAGCAGAAAGTTCTTCGCGACCTGCTGCGTGATCGTTGAGCCCCCTTCGAGCCGCCGGCCGCGGACAAGGTTGCCGATATTCGAGACCTGCGCGCGGACGATGCCGCGCATGTCGAGACCTTCATGCTCGTAGAAGGATTTATCCTCGGCCGAGATAAACGCGTCTTTCACCAGCGCCGGCATCGCTTCGATTGGCATGAACAGGCGCCGCTCGCGCGCGAATTCAGCAACGAGCGATCCATCGTTTGCGTAGACGCGCGTTGTCACCGGCGGCTCGTATTCGGCGAGCACCGCATAGTCCGGAAGGTCGCGGCTGAGGCCGAACAGGTAGAGGCCAAAACCCGCAACTGCGAGCAGCGACAGCGCCGCGCCGCCGGCGATGACATAGCCGGCAATCTTCACCGCAAGCGGCAGTTTGAATCCTGCACGCATCGGCGACTGACGCTCAGGGGCGATTGGCTGATCGCCATCTCCCGACGCTTGCGCCGTCAACGGCGCATCGCGGTCGCCTTCGAAAAATATCTGATCTTTCGACATCCAACTCTCACCAAGCTCGCCCGGCCCCTGTTTGGCCAAACCCCCAAGAAAGTCCCGCGGGAGCGCCATACCTACCCGGTCAGCGATGACCGTTATAACCGGTTCGCCTTTCAAAAATCGATATCAGCGGGTAGATGAGGCGGAAATGTTGCTCGCCTGCAAGCCTTCCTTGCGCGCCTCGAAATAGGCGTCGATTGCGCTCGCGACAGCGCTCGCGGTGCGGGTGCGCCAGGCGGGCGAGCCGAGATTGGCCTCGTCCCTGGTGTTGGAGATAAACGCAAGCTCGAGCAGCACCGCCGGCACGTCGGGCGCGAGCAGGACCTTGAAGTTCCCGCGCCGGTGCGAATTGTTGAGAAGCGGCGTTGCGCCGCGCAGCCCGCCGATCAGCGCCTCGGCGAAACGGTCGGATTCGTTCTCGGTCTTGCGCTGAGCAAGATTGTACAAAATACCGCCAACTTCCGGGTCGGCCTCGCCAATATCGAGGTCGAATACGTGGTAATTCCCTTTGGCGAGGGCTTCGCGCGCAGACCGCTCCGACCCTTCCTGCGAAAGCGTATAGACCGAAGCGCCCCGCACTTTCTGATCCTTGTGCGCATCCGCGTGGAGCGAAATGAACAGGTCAGCCTTGGCGGTGCGGGCGATATGCGAGCGCTCTTCATGCGCGAGCCGCTCGTCCCTGGTCCTAGTTAGAACGACCGAGTATCGGCCTGTTTTTATTAGCGCATCCGAGAGCGCGACAGCCGCCGCGAGCGTCGCGACGGCCTCCTTTGACCCTGCAGGCCCGACCGCGCCGGGGTCTGTGCCGCCATGTCCGGGATCGATCACAATGACCGGTTTGGCCGCTGCAAGCCTGCTGGGAACGGCGGGAACCGGCGCATCGCCCGTCACGGGTTTCAGCGTCGGCGCTGCAGCCTCCGGCGCAGGCGTGGCAATCGAGGCCGCAATCACGTCGGTCAGCGTGTCATACTTCGCAGCTGAAGCCACGGAAGATGCAGCGATTGCCCCCTTCTCCAGATCAATGACCAGCCGATATCTAGAGTTCGACGCGCCAGGAGGTATGACGAATAACGATTTGATCTTGCTCGGCGTTTTGAATTTCAATTCGAGACTTGCCTCGGCGCCGGAGGCGATCAGCGAATAGGTTTCAACGAGCCCCGATGCGCGGCCTGACCGCGACGGCGCCGCAATCGTCGTCCCGGCTGCAAACGTGACCTTTAGCCCTTGCTCGCTTTGGGCCGGCGCGCCAAGCACAGCGATGTCGCCCGCGGCGTCGAGCACGACGCGGGTTTCCGCCTTTGAAGTCTCGCCAAACCGGATCCCGACAATTTCGCCCGCAGCAGCAGGGGCCAGCGCGGCCGTGAGGCCCGCCGCAATCGCTAGAATACTGATTTTAAACACTGAACTTGAAACCACAGATCTCTTCCGACCACGGTTTTGAGGCAACAGGCCAAGCCCGCCTTGGCTGCACCCCTTGATGAGGCCCCCTCAGTTAACGCTCCGTTAATAATTATGCTACGGCATCGATGAAACGCTGAGTCGGCGTTAACCGATGCTTTTCTTTTTTATCGTGGTAATGCATTTTCGATTAAACATGGTTGAGATTCGCAACAAGTGCGTCCACATCCATGGGGCGATTTTTCCCGACGGCTTCGCGCCGGCGGGCGGCGGCCCTGACCGGAGGCGATCTGGTTGGAGCCGTCACGATTGGTCCGGTCGCTCCTGACGCCGGATCGGAGAGGCGCGTCGCTTCGTGCGGCCTATCGCGCTGATCCGGGAGCAACGGGCGCGCCAACGCGCCCAACGACGCAACTGCGGCGCTTTTAACAGGTGCCGCGCATATGGAACAAAGTGAATGGCGGCAGGATCTGCGATCAGGGACCACGGCGAAAAGCCGGATGTCCCGCGCGGTCGCGGCTCGCCGCGTTTGCGCAATTGGAACGGCCGCCGCGAGCTCAACGCTCAGCGCGCCGCAAGAGATATCAATGAAAAAGACGATGCTTATCGACGCCGCGAACGAGGAAGAAGTTCGCGTCTGCGTACTTGAAAACGGCAAGGTTGAAGATTTCGATTTTGAATCGGCGTCGAAAAGGCCAATGCGGGGAAACATCTATCTCGCCCGCGTGACGCGGGTCGAGCCTTCGCTTCAGGCCGCATTTGTGGAGTTCGGCGGCAACCGCCACGGCTTCCTCGCCTTCAACGAAATTCATCCCGACTACTATCAGGTGCCGATCTCCGATCGCCGCCTGCTTGAAGAAGCGGACAGGGAAGAATCCGAACTTGCCGCCGCGCTCGCCCTGACCCGCATTGGCGAAGAAGATGACGATGCGCTCGACGAGATCGACGCAGCGCTCGGCGAAGGCGGTGAAGGTCGCGACAGTACTGGCGGCAGTCATTATTCGCGCGACGATGCGCGCGATCAACGCCCTATGCAGCAGGCGGCGACCGACGACGATCAAGGCCAGTCGCATGAGGCCACGCCGATGGCGTCGCACGACGGCGACAGGCAGACGGCGGATGCGCCGGCCTATGACGACAGCGAACCGCCAGCCGAGGCGACTGAATTGGGGGCGGCCGAAACCGGGGTCCATGAATCCGAGACGCCCGAGCTTGATGCAACCGAAGCTGGCGACGACCACGAACACGAAACGCACGACGATGCAGCGTACGATGCGCCGGGGGACGATGTCGTCGATGTGATCGAGTTCGAGGCCGGCCCGCTTGTTGATGAGGGCGCAGGCGAAGGCGACGAGACCGACGATGCGGAGGACGATGACGCCGAAGCCGCAGCGCGGGCGGCACGGCTTGCCGAGGAAAATCCGCTTGCGAAGCTGCCGCGCCGCGAACTGATCGAACGCTACAAGGAAGCCCGGCGCAAGAAGGCGCGCCTTCTCCGCAATTACAAAATCCAGGAAGTCGTCAAGCGCCGGCAGATCTTGCTGGTGCAAGCCGTGAAGGAAGAACGCGGCACCAAGGGCGCGGCTCTGACGACGTATCTATCGCTCGCTGGCCGGTATTGCGTGTTGATGCCGAACACCGCGCGCGGCGGCGGCATTTCCCGCAAAATCCCGGTCGCCTCCGACCGGAAGCGCCTGCGCCGCGTTGTCGACAGCCTCGACGTGCCGGGCGGCATGGGCCTCATCATCCGCACCGCCGGCGCCAAGCGCACGAAGGCCGAGATCAAGCGCGACTATGAATATCTGGTGCGCTTGTGGGAGAACATCCGGAACCTGACACTGAAGTCGATTGCGCCTTGTCTCATCTACGAGGAGGCGAGCCTCATCAAACGCGCAATCCGCGATCTCTATGACAAGGACATCGCGCAGGTCACCGTCGAGGGCGACGCCGGCTATCGTGAAGCCAAAGACTTCATGAAAATGCTGATGCCGTCGCACTCGAAGAACGTGCAGCCCTACAAAGAGCCGACGCCGTTGTTCGTCCGACACAATGTCGAGGCGCAACTGGATTCGATGTATCAGCCGACGGTGCGGCTCAAATCCGGCGGCTATATTGTCATCAACCAGACCGAGGCGCTGATCGCAATCGACGTCAATTCGGGGAAATCGACGCGCGAGCGCAATATCGAGCAGACCGCGCTGCGCACCAATCTCGAAGCGGCGGACGAAGCGGCGCGCCAATGCCGCCTGCGCGACCTTGCCGGGCTGATTGTCATCGACTTCATCGACATGGATGAAGGGCGCAACAACCGCTCGGTCGAAAAGCGCCTGAAAGATGCGCTGCGCGCGGACCGCGCCCGCTTGCAGGTCGGCCGGATTTCATCGTTCGGCCTTCTGGAAATGTCGCGCCAGCGCCGCCGCTCCGGCATCATCGACGGCACGACACACGCTTGCCCGACGTGCGGAGGCGCGGGCGCCGTGCGCTCGCACGAAATGGCGGCGCTCCGCATCCTGCGCTCGACCGAGCATGAAGCGACATCGGGGACGGCGGGGCTCCTTCAAGTGAAGGTCGCGATCGATGTTGCTCTTTATATTCTCAATCACAAACGCGACTGGCTGCGCCGCATCGAAGCCAATTACGGTGTCACCGTCGAAGTCGCCGCCGACGCGTCGAAAGCTGGAGATAATTTCGAGATCGAGAAAACCGGCGCGCGCAAAGAAGTCCTTGATGCGCCCGTTATCGTGCGGGCCGACACGACAGAGACGATTGAAGCCGACGACGAGATCGAAGCGTCGCCCGACGCCGATGAAGACGCCGAGGACGACCAAACTTCTCGCGAAACCGCCGGCGAGGCCCCGCGCAACGCATCGGGCGACGAGCGCGACGGGCGCCGGCGCAAGCGCCGCCGCCGCGGCCGACGCGAAGGGACGCGCGAGGGAACGCGGGAGGGAACTGGCGGACGTCCGGAAGCAAGGCCGCGTTCAGAATTTGCAACGGACATCGCATCGGGCGAACAGCCCTCCGTCGAGTTTGACGACGACGAACCCCGCACCCATGGCGACAACGCCGAGGCGCCAGCCGAAGCGCGCGCGGATGGAGACGTTGGGGGCGAGACTGAAGCGGATCCCACGCGCCGGCGCCGCCGGCGCGGCCGTCGGGGCGGGCGCCGCCACGACCGGCGCCCCGAAGGCGCTGAAACGCCAAGTGACAATGCCGACAACGCCGACGCAGCCAGCGCTGCCCCGCTCGCCAATGGCCAGCACGACGGCGACGGTGACGCGCCCGGACTTGCCATCGCGCCGTCGCAGTCCGGATCGGATAGCGAATTTGCAGAAACGCGCGATCAACTGGATGAGCCTCCGGCGCCGCCGGCCGGCGCATCCTGGCGCGCGCCTGATCCTTCCGCGAAAAGCGAAGAGACGGCGCCGGCGCCAGCAACCCCGCCCGCCCCGGCCGCGCTATCTCCCGATTTGCCGGCTGACCTTGCGGCCGAGCGTAGCAGCCAGCCGCCGAAAAAGGGCTGGTGGCGCAAGGCATTTGGCGAATAGGGGCCGCGCCCTTTAGGGTCACATTTCCGCCATCCGCTGCGCCCATGATTGCGCGGCGGGCGGCGTCAGGCATGGTGCGAGTATGAAGCGTTTATCCAACAGACTTTTGGCCACCGCAGCGTCCATTGCCTCAATCGCCATTGCGTCATCCCCCGCCGCTGCGCAGTCCTTGCTGCGCGATGTCGAGATCGAGCAATGGCTCGATGACTATTCGCGGCCGATCTTCCGCGCGGCAGGCATTCCCGCCGATGAAATTGAAATCCTCATCGTCGGCGACCAGTCGTTCAATGCCTTTGCGGGCGGGCTCGTCATGGGCGTCAACACCGGCCTCCTTACGATTTCGCAAACGCCGAACGAGATCGAAGGCGTTATCGCGCATGAAGCTGGCCACATAGCCGGCGGTCACACGGCGCGATCGGACGAGGCCTATGGCGCCGCGACCCGCCCGATGATTCTCAGCCTCGTTCTCGCCGCCGCCGCAATTGCCGCGGGCGCCCCTGACGCTGGCATTGGCCTGCTTGCGCTCGGGCAGACGGTCGGCATTGCCAATGCGCTGAAATACAGCCGCGGTCAGGAATCCTCCGCGGACCAGGCGGCGCTGACTTATCTCGACGCAGTCGGCCATTCCGGCGCAGGGCTGATTGAATCGTTTCAAAGGCTCAGCAATTCGCAGATCGTTCATGGGGGCCGCGTCAATCCCTATCTGCAAAGCCACCCGTTGGCGCTCGCCCGCGTCAACGCGCTGCAAGAACGCGCGCAATCGCTTTCGAATTTCGGCGCGAAGGATACGCCGGAGGAGATCGCGCGGCTGCGCATGATCCAGGCGAAGATTCTCGGGTTCATGCAGCCAGGGCAGTTCACGCTGCGGCAATATCCGCTGTCGGATCAATCGGACCCGGGGCGCTACGCGCGCGCCGTCGCCTATTACCGGTCGACCGACATCGACAGGGCGTTGAAAGAAATCGATGCGCTGATTGAAAAGCACCCGGACAATGCGTTTTTCCACGAATTGAAAGGTCAGATGCTGTTCGAGTTCGGCCGCGTCGCAGAATCGATTGCCCCGCATCAGCGCTCGGTGGAATTGCTGCCCAATAAGGCATTGCTGCGCATCAATCTCGGGCGCGCGCTTGCCGCCAGCGAAGAACCGGAAGATCTGAACGCCGCAGTGAAAGAATTGAAGACGGCCCTTCTCGTCGAGCCGGATAATTCCTTCGGCTGGTTTGAATTGGCGCGCGCACACGGCGCCTTGGGCGAGGATGGCCTTGCCGATCTCGCTATGGCGGAATCGCGCTATAATGTCGGCTCAAAGCCGGAAGCGGCGCAGTTTGCGCGCCGGGCGCTCCGATCTTTGCCCAAGGGAACGCCGGAATGGCGCCAGGCGAACGACATCATTGTCGCCACGCTTGGCGCGGAGGCTGCAAGACCAGGCGGGGCCGATGCGCCCGGCCCGCAACCGGATCGCAAACCGGAGCCTGCGCCCGCTCCGGGCGAAGTGCCCGATCCGTTATGATTTTTGAAATGGACAGCGCTGGCGCTGCGACGCGCCATCATTAATGAGCGGGACATCTTTCATGAAAACGAAACTTCTTATCGGCGGCGCGCTTGGCGGGGCGGCGCTTCTCGGCGCGATCGCCGTGAGCGTTGTCTCGGCACAGCAAAGCAAGCCCGGGACACCAGTGGACCGCAAGGCGATTGAGGCGGTAGTCCGCGACGTGATCCGCGACAACCCGGAAATTATCGTCGAGGCGCTGAACGCCTATTCCGAAGAGCAGGCCGCGGGCGCCGCCGCCGCAGCGCTCCCCGCGCTGTTAAAGGAAGAGACCGGCTTTGTCGCCGGCAAGAATCTCGCGACCGCGAAAGTCGCCGTCATCGAGCTGTTCGATTATCACTGCGGATACTGCAAGCGCGCGACGGGCCTGATGTCGGACCTTGCGAAGAACGATCCGGCGGTCAAAGTCGTCTTCCGCGAATTGCCGCTGCTGCGTAAGGAATCGGACGTTGCCGCGCGTTATGCGCTGGCCGCGCGAGAGCAAGGCAAATATCTCGACTATCACTTCGCACTGATGGGCGCCGCCGGCGTCCTGACCAAAGAGCGCCTGCTCGAAATCGCCGCCAGGAGCGGCCTTGACGCGAAGAAGCTTGAGGCTGACGCCGCGTCGCCGAAACTCGATACTGCGCTGCAAAACAATTTCGAGGCTGCCGAGCGTTTGCAACTCGATGGCACGCCGAGCTTCATCGTCACGTCGCTCGATGGCGATTTCCTGCGCATCATTCCGGGGCTTAGCGAAGATGACCTGCGCGCAGCGATTGCCGACGCGAAGAAAGCCAAGCCGGCCGGTTAGATAAGACCGGCCAGCGGCGACGACGGATCGGCGTAGCGCTTCTTCGGCATCCGGCCCGCGAGATAGGCTTTGCGTCCCGCAATCACCGCGTGCTTCATCGCTGACGCCATCAGGATCGGGTCCTTTGCTTCAGCGATCGCCGTGTTCATGAGAACGCCGTCGCAACCGAGCTCCATCGCAACCGCCGCGTCAGACGCTGTGCCAACACCGGCATCGACAATAACGGGTACGGACGATTGCTCGACAATCAACCTGATCGTCACGGGATTGAGAATGCCGAGCCCCGATCCGATCAGCGAGCCGAGCGGCATGATCGCGCAGCAGCCGGCGTCTTCAAGCTTCCTTGCATAGACAGGATCGTCCGAGCAGTAGACCATCACCTGAAACCCGTCGGCGATGAGCAGCTTTGCGGCGCGCAGCGTCTCTTCCATGTCGGGATAGAGCGTCTTTTGGTCGGCAAGCACTTCAAGCTTCACAAGGCTCCAGCCGCCGGCTTCGCGCGCAAGCCTCAGCGTGCGGATCGCGTCCTCGGCCGTAAAGCAGCCCGCGGTGTTCGGCAGGAACACATATTTCGACGGGTCGAGATGGTCGGTCAGCATGGGCTTCGAGCGGTCGCTGATATTGACCCGCCGGACCGCGACGGTGACCATTTCGGCGCCGGCCGCTTCCGCCGCGCGCGCGTTCTCTTCATAGCTTTTGTATTTGCCGGTGCCGATGATGAGCCGCGAGCCGAACGCGCGACCGGCAATAACGAGATCGCCCGCCACTATCCGCCCCCGACAAAATGCACGATTTCGATCGCGTCGCCCTCGGCAAGGCGCGTCACGCCATAGGCCGATTTCGGCACGATTTCGCGGTTGCGCTCGACCGCAAGGCGGCGGCCGTCAAGCTCAAGCTGGGCAAGCAGCGCGGTGAGCGTTTGCCCTTCCGCAATCTCGTGAGCGTCGCCATTGATGGTCAGGCGCATGAGTGACCGGTTTGCATAAATGAAACGAACGGCGTTGTATGTGTCGGCTTGGAGGCGGCTTTGCAAGGTCTTGGCGCCTCCGCCAGGACGGTGGACCTGATGCTGATCTTCGTACTGAACGGTCCGAACCTCAATCTTCTGGGGATGCGCGAGCCGCACATCTACGGGACCGCAACGCTTGGCGACCTCCGCAAGGCGGTCGAGGCCAAGGCGGCGGCGATTGGCGCGGCGGCCGACTTTCGCCAGTCCAATCATGAAGGCGTTCTCGTTGACTGGATTCAGGAGGCGGCCGGCAAGGCGGCCGGGCTGTTGCTGAACCCCGGCGCCTACACGCATACATCCATTGCGATCCACGATGCGCTGAAAGCGCTGACGATCCCCTCAGTCGAGGTGCATCTTTCGAACATCCATGCGCGCGAGCGGTTCCGGCAACATTCCTTCGTCAGCCCGGCGGCGACCGGCGTCATCTGCGGGCTGGGGTTTGCCGGCTATGTCGCTGCGCTTGACGCCCTGAAAGGTCTCATCGACAAGGGGTCCAAAGGCTGACAAGGGATCCCCGCCCGACATGACCGCATACAAGCCGAACACCGCGGAGGCGCAGTGGATCCGCGAACTCGCCGCGATCCTCGACCAGACGGGCCTGACTGAAATCGAAATCCAAAAATCCGACATGCGCGTGCGCGTGTCGCGCGCCGCTTCAGGTCAAACCGTCGCGTACGCACCGGCTGCTGGCCCGGCGCCTCATGCGCCCTCAATGAAACAGGCCGAACTCCCCGCGCCAGCCGGGCCGCCAGCGGGCGCTGTCAATTCGCCGATGGTTGGGACGGTCTACCTCTCGCCCTCGCCCGGCGCGGACGCTTTCGTCAAGGTTGGCGACAAGGTGGCGCTTGGGCAGACGCTGATGATCATCGAGGCGATGAAGACGATGAACGCCATTTCCGCGCCGCGCGCCGGCGCGGTCAAACAGATCCTCGTTCGCGACGCTCAGCCGGTTGAATTCGGCGAAGCGCTGATTGTTGTCGACTGAGCGATGTTCAAGAAGGTCCTGATCGCCAATCGCGGAGAGATTGCGCTGCGGGTCCATCGCGCCTGCAAGGAGCTTGGCGTCGCGACGGTCGCTGTCCACTCAACCGCGGACGCGAGCGCGCTGCACGTCAAGCTCGCCGACGAGAGCGTCTGCATCGGCCCGCCGCCGCCGAAAGACAGCTATCTCAACATCCCCTCGATCATTGCCGCCGCTGAAATCACGAATGCCGACGCGATCCATCCGGGCTATGGCTTCCTGTCCGAGAACGCGCGCTTTGCCGAAATCGTCACCGCGCACAACATCACCTTCATTGGTCCGACGGCGGAACATATCCGCATGATGGGCGACAAGATTGCCGCCAAGGAAGCCGCTGGCGGCGCTGGCATCCCCCTCGTTCCCGGCAGCAAGGGCGCGCTCTCGTCGATTGAGGAAGCGCGCCGCTGGGCCGAGGACATCGGCTTTCCGGTGCTGGTGAAGGCGGCGGCGGGCGGCGGCGGACGCGGCATGAAAGTCGCCAAAACTCCGGAAGCGCTGTCCGAGGCCGTCTCGACCGCGAAGGCGGAAGCGAAAGCCGCCTTCGGCGATGACAGCGTCTATCTCGAAAAATATCTCGAGCAGCCGCGCCATATCGAAATCCAGATCATCGCCGACAGTTACGGCAACGTTGTGCAGCTTGGCGAGCGCGACTGCTCGCTGCAGCGCCGCCACCAGAAGGTGCTGGAAGAAGCGCTCTCGCCGGCGCTGACGCCGAAGGAGCGCACCGAGATCGGCGAGGTCGCCCGCGGCGCGATCGCCAAGCTCGGCTATCTCGGCGTCGGCACAATCGAGTTCCTGTATGAAAACGGGCGCTTCTATTTCATCGAAATGAACACGCGTATTCAGGTCGAGCACCCCGTTACAGAGCTTGTGACGCGCACCGATCTTATCCGCGAGCAGATTCGCGTCGCCGCCGGCATGAAGCTGTCGTTCACTCAAGCCGACATCAAGTTTGAGGGCCATGCAATCGAGTGCCGCATCAATGCGGAGAATCCTAAAACCTTCCGTCCGTCGCCCGGCGAGATTACGTACCTGCACGCGCCCGGCGGCCCCGGCGTTCGTTTCGATAGCGCGGTCTACACCGGTTATCGCATCCCCCCCTATTACGACTCGATGGTTGGAAAACTCATCGTCTATGGCGACGATCGCGAACACTGCATCCGGCGCCTGAAGCGCTGCCTTGAGGAGATGGCGCTCGACGGCGTCGAGACGACGATCCCGTTGTTTCGCGATCTCATCGAGCAACCGGAATTCCTCGCCGGCGATTATCATATCCACTGGCTGGAAGAATGGCTGGCGCGAGAAGCGGCGTCCTGATGGCTTGGCGCCGCGACCAGCGCGCGCGATAATCGGGCAATGCCGCGCGATCCTTCGGCCCGCATCGATCCAGACGATCTTCTGAAAGCCTATACGCTCGGCTATTTTCCAATGGCGCGCACGCGCTTTGACGAGCATGTCGTCTGGGTTCTCCCTGAAGAGCGCGGCGTTCTGCCTCTCGATGAGGCGCGCGCGCCGCGGCGGCTGCTGCGCACGCTTGGCGCCGCGCCGTTCGAGATCAGGATCAACACCGCCTTCGGCGCGGTTATTGCGGCATGCGCAAAAAGCGCCAAGGGCCGCTCCGATACCTGGATCAATCATTCGATCGAAGAGGTGTTCATGACGCTGCACGCGGCAGGATTTGCGCACAGCGTCGAATGCTGGCGGGACGGCCAGCTTGCCGGCGGGCTCTACGGCCTTGCGATCGGCGAGGTTTTTTGCGGCGAGAGCATGTTCTCCTTGGCGCGCGACGCCAGCAAGATCGCCATGCTGCACCTGATTGCGCGCCTCAAGCACGCAGGCTTCCGCCTGCTCGACACGCAATTTTTCACGCCGCACCTTTCCCAGTTCGGCGTCAGGCAATGTCCGGATACGGACTATCAGGCGATGCTCGCGTCAATGCTGGACCGCCGCGCGGATTTCCTCAAAGCCCCGCTTCAGCTGCCGGCCTTGACTGTTTTGCAGTCGATCACCCAGACGTCATAGACTGGATGCTGAAGCGCGCTGAGGCCCGGGCTCGATGCAAACATCCAGCCTGAGAACACCATGTTGGACGGCAGCGCCGCCGCGCTCACCGGCGCCGCAGGCGACACCGCGCCGCGATGATTGTCGGCAGATACGCCGGCTGGCGCGCTGGCAGATGCGGGCGCTGGCTCGCTCGCCACTTTGCCGCTCTTCTTTTTCGGCGGAACAATCTTGAGGTTCGACGCCGGAACGGGCGTTGAGTCGACGATTTCGAGGAACGCGGTCGTCTCGGGAAACTCTTCCGGCGGACGCTTGTCGCACGTGCGGGGCGTAATCGTCAGCGACCCGAAACTTGCCTGCTCGTTCATCGCAACAGTTATGTCCGTGTACTTTGCAATGATTTTGTCGAGCGCGCGCAGCGTGACGGAGACGGGCTTGCGCGCTTCGACCGTGTCGATATCGGGGAAATCGCCATCGGTCTCGCCTTGCGACAGCTCGTCAAGCTCGCTCGGGCCTTGGGGAGCTGCGTCAAGCGCGTCAAGCGCGTCGAGCGCCGGGTCCGCGTCCTGTGCGGCGGCGCTGGCAGAGCCGATGAGCGCAAGAAGGCAAAGAAATCGCATCATAGTCCGTCTCCGGAAGGTTGATCCGGCAGGGCTTGCGTCTGCGCCTTGCCCTCGCCGCCTGAAAATGCCTGCATGGCGAGCCCGAGTAGATCGACCGAGCCTTGCGTGATTGAAATCGTGTCGCCCGCTTTCAGCAAGACGTCGCTGCCGCCGGGTTCGAGCGCGATATGCGCCCCGCCGAGGAGCCCGTCGGAGGCGATCTTGGCGATTGTGTCGTCGGGAAGCTTGATGCCGGACGCAACCGACAGCGTGACACGCGCTTCATAAGTCTGGGGGTCGAGCGCATTGCCGGAGACAGCGCCAACCTTGACGCCGGCAATCCGGACCTCCGAGCCGACGGTGACGCCGTCTACCCGCCCGAACACGGCGTTGAGCGGATAGGTGCGCGCCGTCGCGCCCCGCCCCGAAGCGCCATAGGCATAATAGAGAAACCCGGCGGCGACGGCGACGACGCCGACCCCGACCAGCGTTTCAAATACTTGTCCCTTTGACATCGTCCGTCCTCAAACTTTCTCTGGCGCGGGCGCCGGCTCGGTCTCCGGCAACCAGGCTTCGTAGTCAGGGGCCGCGCCGCCCGCCCCGAGCGAGAGACTGCCCGGCGGGTGATAGGCAAGCGGCGTTCCGGTCATGTTCGGCACGTGGTCCGTTTCGAAAGCGCGGCGTTTCAGCGGCGCGATTGTTGGCGGCTCATCATAGGTGTGATGCATCCACCCATGCCAGTCCGGCGTGACACGGCTTCCCTCGGCGACGCCGTGATAGACGACCCAGCGGCGAATTTTCCCGTTTGGTCCGCTGGCTTTTAATTCCTCAAAATAGCGATTGCCCTGCTCGTCCTTGCCAACAAGGCGCGCGCGCCGGCGCCACAATGTGAACTGCGCGCCGATCGTTGCGCCATCCCACCACCCGAACAGTTTCGTCAGCATGACTGGCTTTTATCTTTCATGATCAATGCGTTACTTCGATTCATCCGCTTTTGGCCCGCCATCGCGCAAGCTGCGGCTTTGGCGTCGTTATCGGTAGGCAAGATTACCCAAGGCTGTTTCGCTGGTGTGAATATACTTGCATCGGGCAGACAACGCGACCGGTCAACCTCCCTTGCCCGCCGTTGCCGGACGGGAATGAAACCAGATTTGTCGGAAGGGAGATCGGAGCGCTCAAAGCTCCTTGCGGGTCTGAGGCGGCCGCCGGTCGGCGATGGTTTCGATCATGTCGTCCGGCATGGCGGCCAGAATGTCGAGCGCGGCCAAGAGGTCGTCCTTGCGACGAGGCTCGCGCACACTGAACTGGTTTCCGCTGCAATAGAATTTCACCGCCGTCGATTTGAGGCGATCAGCAAGCGAGTGCAGGTCCTGTTCGACCAAGGCGTGCCGGTTCCCCTGCGCAAGCTCCTCGTCGGTTGGGACGTCAAGACGGCGTTCGAGATGAACTGGTGTACGCTTGAGAACGGCAAGCTGCTGGCGGAAGCAGAAGCTGCGGGATGCTCGATATTCATGACGACGGACAAGAACCGCCGGTATCAGCAACGCCTCACAAACGGGCAACTGGCGATCCTCGTGATATCGACGACAAGCTGGCCGCGCATTGAACGGCGCGCGGCAGGTATTCTTATGGCGTTGAAGGCGGCACAGCCCGGCGACTTCACCGCCATCGAGATCAACTGACGTCGCGCAGACCCCATTGGACGCGCGGCGCCCGGCACAATCACAGAATTCCTCCATTAAAATCAGCAGCTTCTCAAATTGTTGCGAGGCGGCCAGAACATTGAGAAGAGGGGGCAGAACCGATATTATATCGGCCAGATGAGAGGAACGCCCCGGCCCATGCGCCTTGAACGACATTTTACGGCTCCGAACGGCGGCGCCTATGCCGGGATCCGGTTCCGGCGGCTCGACAGCGAATTGAAGGCGGCGTCTGGAGAGGTCCTGCACGCGCTTAGCGATATTGAGGTTCCAGCCGACTGGAGCCAGACGGCGGCGGATATCCTCGCGCAGAAATATTTGCGCCGGGCCGGCGTTCCCGCAGTGACGAAGCGCGTCGCTGAAAAAGGCGTGCCGGTCTTCCTGCAGCGCTCGGTCCCGGATGTTGCCGCGCTCGTCAAACTGCCGCCGGAAGACCGCTATGGCCCCGAACACAGCGCGCGGCAGGTCTTTGACCGGCTGGCCGGCGCATGGGGCTATTGGGGCTGGAAGTCCGGCTTGTTCGCGGCCGCTGGCGAGGCGGAAATCTTTGTCGACGAGATGAAAGCGATGCTCGCCCGTCAGATCGGCGCGCCCAATTCGCCGCAATGGTTCAACACCGGGCTGCATTGGGCTTATGGCGTCGAGGGCGAGGGCCACGGACATTTTTTTGTCGATCCGTCGACCAACGCCGTTATCGCGTCCGACAACGCCTATGAGCGCCCGCAGCCGCATGCCTGTTTCATCCAGTCGGTCGAGGACAATCTCGTCGGCGAGAACGGCATCATGGACCTCTGGTCGCGCGAAGCGCGGCTGTTCAAATTCGGCTCGGGCGCCGGCGCCAATTTCTCGGCGATCCGGGGCGCGGGCGAGCCGCTGTCCGGCGGCGGCAAAAGCTCCGGCCTCATGAGCTTTCTGAAAGTCGGCGACGCGGCAGCAGGCGCGGTCAAATCCGGCGGCATCACGCGCCGTGCGGCGAAGATGGTCGTCCTCGACGCCGACCACCCCGACATCGAAGCGTTCATCCGCTGGAAGGCTGCGGAAGAAGACAAGGTCGCGGCGCTCGTCGCGGGCAGCCGCGCGCTTGCCCATCACTTGCCAATACTCGTCGCTGCCTGTTGGACAATCGCGGGTGAAGACCGCACCGACCCGCGCAAGAACGAGGCTCTGAAAGCGGCAGTGCGGGCCGCGAAAAAAGACTTCGTCCCTGAGGCCTCGATCCGGCGCGCGATCGAGCTGGCGCGCGGCGGCGCGAAATCGGCGAGCGTTGACCGTTTCGATTTGGATTGGGACGGCGAGGCTTATCGGACGGTTAGCGGGCAGAACGCCAATAATTCCGTGCGCCTGACCGATGCGTTCTTTGCAACGCTGGAGCGCGGCGGCGACTGGACCCTCAACCGGCGCACCGACGGCGCGCCCGCCAAGACGATCAAGGCGCGCAAACTGTGGGACGATATTTGCGAGACCGCGTGGCGGTGCGCCGACCCCGGCTTGCAGTTTCACGACACGACGAACGCCTGGCACACCTGCCCCGCTGGCGGCGAGATCCGCGCCTCCAATCCGTGCTCGGAATATTTGTTTCTCGACGACACCGCGTGCAATCTTGCCTCGATCAATCTGTTGAAGTTCAAGACGGATGCGGGCTTTGACGTTGACGGGTTTGAACACGCCTGCCGCCTGTGGACGATGACGCTCGAAATCTCGGTCGCGATGGCGCAGTTCCCCGCGCCGGCAATTGCACGCAAATCCCATGACTACCGGACGCTCGGGCTTGGCTACGCCAATCTTGGCGCGCTGTTCATGGCGTCGGGGCTTTCCTATGACAGCGCCGCGGCGCGCGCGATCGGCGGCGCGGTCACGGCGCTGCTGACGGGCGCGGCGTATCGCGCCAGCGCCGAAATGGCCGGGACAATCGGCGCCTTTGCGCACTGGCGCGACAATCGCGAAGCCATGCTGCTTGTGTTGCGCAACCATCGCCGCGCGGCGCTGGGAACTGGTCACGCGGGCGCGTTTGAAGGCCTTGCCCGGCCGCCTGCCCTGCTCGACCACGGCGCCAATCCATGGCGCGCGCTTGGCGAGCGTGCGCAGACGATCTGGAACGAGGCTTATGAACTCGGCAGCCTTAACGGCTTTCGCAACGCGCAAGTGTCGGCGATTGCGCCGACCGGCACGATCGGCCTCGTGATGGACTGCGACACGACCGGCATTGAGCCCGATTACGCGCTCGTCAAATTCAAGAAGCTCGCTGGCGGCGGGATGATCAAGCTGATCAACCAGCAGATCCCCGTCGCGCTGAAAGCGCTCGGCTATACCGACGCGGAGACCGCCGACATTGTCGATTACGTCGTCGGGCGCGGAACGCTCGACGGCGCGCCGGGCGTGACGCCCGAAGCGTTGCGCGGCGAGGGTTTTGACGACCGCCGCCTGAAGGCGCTCGAGGAACGCCTGAAATTGTCGTTCGACCTGACCTTCGCGTTCACGCCGCAAGCGCTTGGCGAAGATTTCTGCCGCCACATTCTCGGCTTTACCGAGAGCCAGATGACCGCGAGCGGCTATCAGGTGCTGCGCGATCTCGGCTTTTCGGACGAGGATATTCACGCCTCCAATATCTATTGCAGCGGCGCGATGACGACCGAGGGCGCCCCGCACCTGAAGCTTGAACACTACGCCGTGTTCGACTGCGCGACGCCCTGCGGTCGCATCGGCGAGCGCGCGCTGTCGGTTGAGGCGCATCTCTCGATGATGGCCGCCGCACAGCCTTTCGTGTCGGGCGGCATTTCGAAGACTGTTAACTTGCCCAATCGCGCGACGATTGCCGATTGCGCGATGACGTATTTGCGCGCGCACCAGCTGGGCCTCAAATCGATCGCGCTCTATCGCGACGGCTCGAAATTGTCGCAGCCGCTCGCCTCCGCGCTGCTTTCCGCCGAAGACGAAGAAGAAGACGATATCGCCGCGACGATTGCGGCCGCGCCTGCAGCCGAGCGCTCGCGCATCGTCGCCGAGCGCATTGTCGAGCGCATCATCGAGCGGACGCCCGGCCGGCGGCGCCTCCCCGACCGGCGCAAAGGCTATATCCAGAAGTCGATCGTCGGCGGCCACAAAGTCTATCTCCACACCGGCGAGTTCGACGATGGCGAACTTGGCGAGATCTTCATCGACATGCACAAGGAAGGCGCGGCCTTCCGCAGTCTGATGAATAATTTCGCGATCGCAATTTCGCTCGGCTTGCAATACGGCGTGCCGCTCGAAGAGTTCGTCGACGCCTATGTGTTCACGCGCTTCGATCCGTCCGGGCCGGTCGAGGGCAATGATCAGGTCAAGCACGCGACGTCGATCCTCGACTACATCTTCCGCGAGCTCGCGATTTCCTATCTCGGGCGCGCCGACCTTGCGCATGTCGACCCCTCGGAATCGGCGGTCGATGCGATCGGCCGCGGCGTCACGCGCGAGAAGGCGCAGGAAGACGCATCGCGCCTCATCTCCAAGGGCTTCTCGCGCTCGACCGTCACCGACAATCTCGTCGTGCTGCGCGGCGGCGACTTCGACCGCCTGAGAAAACCTGCTGGCGACAGCGCCGCGCCGGCGACAACCCCGCCCGAGATCGAGGCGCAAGTCGCGCGCCTCGCCGAAGCCTTGTCGCGCAAAGCCGCGCCCGGCAGCCTTGCGGCAAACTCGGCGCGCGGCGGGCAAACACAGCCCCCGGGGCGGTCCCACGCCAAAGCCAAGGGCTATGAGGGCGACGCCTGCCCGGACTGCGGCCAGTTCACGCTCGTCAGGACCGGCGCCTGCATGCGGTGCGACAGTTGCGGGGCCAGCACTGGGTGCTCGTGAGTCCGCGACTTTAATCAAATCGCAACCAAGTCTTAAGCGTTCGTTCGCCCTTCCCGTCCCATTGTGAAATTGGCGGTTACTTCCGCCGGGAAAAGCCCGGAACGGGCAAGGACGACGCGTATGGTTCGCATGATCTTGTTGATTGTTCTTTTTATGATCATGGCGTTTTCGCTGGTGACCAATCTCGTCTCCGAGCGCTCCGGCGGGCAAGGCGTCAATGTCGTCAAGCAGTTCGGGCGCGGCGTGCAGAACACCCTGAACAGCGCCGACCGCATCGCGCCCGACCTTTCCGGCGCGATCGGCAAGGTCGATGCGCAGATCGGCAAGCTGACCCAGCGCGGCGACGATGGCGAGACTGCGTTCACCGCCGCGACGCTGACGATCTCGAACGCGAACTTTACGTCGGTGCAGGCGGCAAAAAGCGTCTTTGCCGGCGTTGAAATGAACAACACGCTGTTTGTTGCCGCGCTTCTCGACGAGGCCTCGTTCGAGGGCTCCAGCGGAGCGAGCCCGAACTTTTCCAAGGCGCGCCTTGCGGGCGCGAATTTCACCGCCGCGCAAATCCCCGGCGCGGATTTCACCGGCGCCAATCTCAACAAGGCGGCGATGCGCGCCGGCGATTTCACCGGCGCAGTTTTCGCGGGCGCGGACCTTACCGCCGCGAGCTTTTCGGGCGCCGTGCTGTCGAAGGCGACGCTCACCCGGGCCTTCGCGCCTGGCGGGCAATTCGTTGACGCGGTCGCGGACGGCGCAGATTTTTCCGGTACGGACTTGCGCACCGCCCGCTTTACCAACGCGTCCTTGCGCGACGCCAAGTTTGCCGCCGCCGATCTTGCCGGCGCCGATTTTGACGGCGCAAAACTGCAAGGCGCCGATCTGTCGGCGGCCAATGGCATTACCGGCGCGCAATTGGCCGGCGCTTGCGGCGATGCGAGTACGAAGCTGCCGTCCGGGTTTGGCCTGACGACTTGCGAGTAACCTACTCGCGCAGCCGGCTGGATACATCGACGCGATCCTCGGTGCGTTCAGGTCCACGCCAGTCGAGCGCCTGCAGCACCGCGAGCACCAGTGGCGACAGCGATTGCGTTTCGAGGAACGGCGCGGGCGTTGGCGCGCGACGGCTGTTAAACGCGGCCGTTTCACTGAAGAATGACGCGGCCTTCCGCTCAATGGCGTTGCCAACGCCTGACTTGATTTCGTCAATTGCCAACTTCGCGCCGCCAATTGTCTTGCGGAAGCTGTCGATCACCTCGCCGACACTGCGCTCGCGCGCGCCATCAAAGAAGACCGGCCGGTTCGCCGCCGCCGCCGACGGCAGCAGCGCCGCCGCGCTCGCCGCCTTATCCGCGCCGAGAAGTGTTTTCGCACCCGACGCGCCGAGGAAATGCGCCGCATAAAGTTCCGGCGCGTCGACGCTGCGTCCCAGTGACTTTTCCAGCGCGGTCTTGTTCTCGCGGGCAAGTTCCGCCGCAAGAGACGCTGCCTTGTCCGCGTCAAAGCGCAGATCGAGGATCGCGCGGCGCTGATCGGGGTCGGCGACCGTCAGGCGCCCGCCGGGTCCTTTGACGATTGCTGACGCTTCGGCGCCGAGCCCGTGCGCGGCCCCGTAGGTCTTCACTGCGCCGAGCCAGGTTTGCTCGATGAACTGGAAAAGTCCGGCTGCGGAGGATGTTTTGGCGCGCGCCTCGGGGTTCAGCGCACTCTCGCGCAAGGCAACGCGGTAGAGATAGTCGAAGCCGACGCCGGTCGTTGCAGACGCTTTCTTCAACGCGCCGGAAACGCCGGCGGCGGCTGTCGCGGCGCTGATGGCATCAGTCATGGCAAACCGTCCGTAAGTTCGGGAAACGCTGGCATGGCATGGTCAATAAACTCCTAAACGAGGGCAGATAGGGAAGCTCGCGCCGGGCTGAAGGCGGCGATATCCTCGCCTGCCTTGCCCGAAACGATCAGACGAGTGAGCGCATCCGCTGTCGCCGGCGCCAGCAAGACGCCATTGCGGTAATGCCCAAGCGCGTAGAACAGCCCCGATGGTCCTTCCGGCGCGCGCCCGATGATCGGCAAGCCATCGGCGGTTGCGGGGCGCAATCCCGCCCATCGCTCGATCTCGGCTGCACGCGCAAGCGCCGGTGCGGCGCGCGCGGCGCCCGCCTTCAACGCCTCGATGCGGACATCGTCCGGGGCCAGCGACCGGTCGCAGGGAATTTCTGTCGCGCCGACTATAACGCGGCCAGCCATCAGGGGGTTGGCCGCCTTCGGGCAGAGATAAGCGCTCCGTGTGCGAATGACGTGGCGGGGAGCGCCGCCGATGCGGGCGAGCGCCAACGCTTCACCCTTCACCGGAAAGACAGCGCCAGCGGCAAGCATCCCGGCGCCATCGATTGAAGCGCCAGTTGCAAGGACGGCCGCGCCGGCGCCGATCGTCTCGCCGGTCGAGAGCGCAACGCGGGACAGTGCGCCGGACTTCGCCTCGACGGCCGCCACCCGAACGCCGCGAAGAATCGCGGCGCCGCGCCGGGTGAGCGCGGCCTCAAGGGCGCGAAGAAGCGCGCGCGGATCGATCTGGCCGTCGCCCGGCGCAAACGACGCGTGCGCGATCTCGTCGCTCAGGGCGGGTTCAAGCGCGCGGGCTTCGTCCCCTGACAGCCGCTCGCCGCCTTGCAGATCTTCCGGAAAGGCGCCCGCCGTCTCATCGGCGAAAGCGACCGAGAGAATACCCGTCTGCCGGAAGTCGATCGCGACGCCGCTTTCGTCTTCGATCAAGGGCGCAAAGTCCCGCCACCGATCAAGGCTCGCCCGCGCGAACGCATCATGGGCCAAACTGGCTGACAGCGCGCGTTCGAAAGACGGCGCGAGCATGCCCGCCGCAGCATTCGTCGCGGACGGCGCGCCGCTGTCGATCACGGTTACGCGCATGTTTGCCGCAACAAGCGCATACGCGGTCGTCAAGCCGATCACACCGCCGCCAACAATGATGACGTCAGGCTGCGTCATAGCGCGCCTTCTCCCCTCTCCCGCAGTCGCGGGAGAGGGGTCGGGGGTGAGGGGGCGTCAAGACAAACTGAAGGCGGCGCCTGATGAGGCGCCCTCACCCCCGGCCCCTCTCCCGTAAACGGGAGAGGGGGGAGATTGCACCATTTGCTCCGCATACCGCTCATTCGCCAGCTTTGCCCTTCTCCGACAACAGCTTCGTTTTCTCGCGCGATCCGGCCGACGAGCCGAAGAAATAATTGACGACGGCGGCCGTCATCGTCGCCAGCGCGCCGAGCATGATCGAGAACTCGGTCTCGGCCCCGA
This sequence comes from Parvularculaceae bacterium, assembly GCA_046154725.1. GTDB lineage: Bacteria > Pseudomonadota > Alphaproteobacteria > Caulobacterales > Parvularculaceae > Amphiplicatus. The sequence continues at coordinate 45,628 of JBJXFO010000078.1, forward strand.
CCGGCAAGCGCCGCGCGACCATCACGCCGAGCGTCAGAAAAAACCCCGCAATGATCAGCGCGCCGAGCACGGACGGCGTCATGTCGTCCATTTTCTGCTGGCGCTCACGCGCGCTCGCCCGGTCTCCGGCGTCGATGCGCTGTTCCTCGACGGCGGCCTCGCGCAGCGCAATCGCGAACTCGTTCTCTGCGCGCTTCAGCGCCAGAATGGTATCGGCGCTGGCAACGTCCAGCGCTTCGGCGATGGCCTCTTCCGGAACGGTATCCTTGCCAAAGATCGCCCGCGCCAGCGCCTCGACCGCCGCCCCGGCAAGCGGCCCGCCTAGCTGCCCGGCGATCTTCGGCGCGGTGCGCGCCACCGCGCGCTTCAGCCGCCTGCGCGTCTCGCCCTTGCTTGCCGGCGCCGTCTCGCTCGCCTTGCCGGGCTGTGTCTGGTCGTCATTTCTGCTCATCACGCCTCCATGTCCGGGCTTTGGGCCCTCGCTCTTTCCGCCATCATAGGGGCGCCAAAAGGGGGTGGGATAACTAGGGGGATAAGTAGGGGGATAAGGTGGGGGATAACTTGTGGGAAGTTCGCGTTAACCTTCTTAGACCTTGAAAACATTTCGAAATTTTTATCGCTTTTTCGGATTGCGCGGGCGGCCGGATCAATTCAGAGTTGAGTTCGTCGAAAAAGCATCGGGCAATTTTTCGGCTTTTTTCCGAGTTTACCGCAGTATGGTCTGGCTGGCATTCATTGCGGCGCTTATCGCGATTCCGGGGATCGCGGCGTCCGCTTTCGCGCGCCGTGCGGCAGCAGCGCCCGCGCTTCTTATCGCGATTGGCGCGGGCCTTGCCGCCATAGCCGGGCTGATGCGCCTGCCCGCGCCGCCCGCCGACGCGATCGCCTTTGCCGCCAAAGCGATGCTCGCCATGCTCGGCTTTGCCTCCGCCGCACAATTGCGCGTCAGCCGCCTCGCGCGTCAGTGTCCGTCCGCCTTCCGGCTGACCTTTGGCGGCGCGCCGATTTATTTCTTCGCATGCTCGCTCGCGGCCTTCATCATGTTGCCGCAACTGTCGATCCCGTCCGCGATGCTGGTAGGCGGCGCTCTGATGCTGAACGGCGCGGCGTTCGACCGGCGCGCCGTCAACGCCGCCCCCACCCCTGCTGCGATCAAAGCCGCCGTCAGGAATGAAAGCGCGGCGATCATCGCGCTCGGCATTCCGTTCGCGACGCTGCTCGCGGCGAACGCAACCGCCGCGATGCCCAATGAGCCAATGCTGGCGCCGCTGATGACATCGAGCTTTTCCGTGTTGAAGGGCTTTGCGTTTGGCGGCGTTGCGGGTCTTGCCGCCGCGGCCGCCGGCGCCTGGTATCGCCGCCGAACCTTGCAGCTGCGCGCGCTCGACGGGCAATTCGCAATCCTTGCCGGCGTCATCATGTTCGTGATCGGCCCCGCGCTCGGCGCTGACGCCGTCGTTGCCGCGACCTCGGCTGGCCTGTTGTGGGGCGAGCAGACATCGGCCGCTTCGACGACGAGGCTGCGCATCCGCCGCTATGTTGATCGCGCTGTCATTCCCGCCGCCTATTTCGGATTTGGCGCCGTGTTGCTGCCCCGCCTCCTCGGCGCCGACATGCTCTCGGTCGTCTTCGCGCTCGCCGCCGTGACCGTGATGCGCGCAGGGCCGCGCCTTGCGATTTTACAGACGCCCGAGATCACCAAGGAAAGCCAGATGTTCCTCGCCTGGTTCGGCGGCGCGCCGGGCGCAGCGTCCGCGCTGTTCGTAATGATGTTGCTCGGCAATCCGGCGCTCCTCGACGCCGACGCAGTGCTCACCGTCACGGCGGTCGCCGTGATGTTCGGCGTCGCCGCCGCAAGGCTGACCTCGCGCCCGCTGGCGGATCTTTATGTGCGCCAGACAGCGCTCGCCAAGCGCCGCAGGGCCTGGGCGGGGTAGCGGGGCTTGCAACGGCCTCCGTCGCCAGCCATATTCTAGCTAGAATTTCTAGCTAGTTTTATGGGAGCGCCATGACAAAGCCGAAGCCGAAAGCGGAATCGAAACCAAAGCGCAAAGCCCCTGCGCGCTCGGCGCCGCAACCGCGCCCGAAGAAACCTGACGCCGTGTGGTCGCTGCAAGACGCAAAAAATTCGCTCAGCGCCGTGATTGAAGCCGCGCAGGAAGAACCGCAAACGGTCACGAAGCATGGCCGCCGCACGGCTGTGGTCGTGGCGGCCGAGGAATATGACCGGCTGACGGCTGCGCAGGCGTGGCCAAACAAAACGTTCGTCGAGCACTTGCTCGACATGCCGCAAGGCGGCGAAGATTTCGAGCGCCTCCCGTTCGCGCTGCGCGATGTCGAGTTCTGATGCACCTGCTCGACACGGACGTGTTGTCACTTATGCGCAGGCCGGAGCGATCGCCAGTTCTTGAAAGCTGGATCGCCCGCCAAAGGCCGACGGGCCTTTTTATCAGCGAGTTGAGCATCGGCGAGATCGAACGGGGCATCGAACGCCAGCGCAAGATCGATCCGCCGTTCGCCGCTCGCCTCGTCATCTGGCTCGACCGTACGCTGCTCAATTACCGCGAACGCCTGCTGCCCTTCGGCCTTGCCGAGGCGCGCCGATGGGGACGGTTGAGCAGCGCGGTCGGCAACGCGAGCCTCGACATCGGAATCGCCGCCACAGCGCTTGAGCATGGGTTGATTGTCGCCACGCGCAACGTTGCCCATTTCAAGCCGACGGGCGTCGCTACGGTTGATCCGTTTCGGGGCTAACGGGCATGCCCTTGCTCTCAGGTCAGTTCTGGATGCTCCCTCGAAGGGAAAACGCTCGCCGCTTCAGTCGCGTGCGCCGCGCCGCCGCCGCGCCGTCGGCCTTAATTGGCGTTCCCAATAAATTGAGCTATGTCGCCTATTCGTGTCTTGAGGCGGCGGCATGGCGAATTCTCACGATTTATCAGACGCTTCCCCGTCGGAAGCGGGCAGCGCGCGCGTCCGTTTTCGGGCTGTCGCGCCCGATTCCGGCACCGATGCCGACGTCGATGCCGGGCCTTTATCCGGACCCGCGCGCTTTGAAACCTTTGCCGCCGCCGAAATGCGCGACCGCGGCGGGCGCTATCAGCGCCTCGGCCGCGAACTGGAAACCGCCTCGCGCTATGTGGCGATTTTCGTTTTTTTTGTTGTGCTAGTCGGCTGGCCGCTGGGCTCGCTCTGGGGCTTTTGGTCTGCGACAGGGTCGGCCAAGGGGTGGAGCATCGGCTCGGCCTATACGGCCTGGGCCATCGCGCTCGGGCTGATTGTTCCGGTCTGCTTCTGGGTGCTCGGCTATATCGCCTCGCGCATGATGGCGATGATCGGCGCCGGGCGCGCGATCATGGTCGCCGCGCAGCGCTTCGTTGAACCGGACGCGCAAGCCATCCGCAATGTCGAGACCGTGGGAACAGTCGTCCGTGGACAGATGGACGCCCTCAACGCCGGGATTGACGACGCGCTGATCCGCCTTGCCTCCGTTGAGGCGATGATCCGCCAGCACGTTGGCGCGATCGAGCATGCGGGGCTCGCGATTGAGAGCCGCGCGACGGGCGCGGCCGATCGCGTCGCGGTTGAACGCTCGCGCCTCATTGACCTGACCGAAACGCTGAACGAGCGCGCCGACGATTTTGCAACCGCGATCGCCGAGAAAGCGCAAGCGAACATTCTCTCGCTGCAGAACGCGTCGGGCGCCGTTGGCGAAGCAGAAACGCGTCTTGAGGAACGTCTTGGGCGACTGGAGAGCGCGGCTCACCGCGCCTTGCAAAGTTTTGAGGCGCTGTCCGTCGCGCTCATCGATACGGACGGCCGCTTCAAAGCATCTGCCGGCGCAATTGAAACCTCGTCTGCGGAAATGCGCGCGGCGAGCGAGCGCGCGAACCGCATCGCGGACGCCGCCGCCGAGTCGGCGGCGCGCAACGCCTCGAATGTCGGGCAGTTTTCGCTGCGCGCCGCCGAAGACGCCAAAAAGAGCGCTGATGCGGCAATCGAGATTGCCCGCACTGAGACCGACCGGTCAGCGACCGCCGCCGTCGAGTTTACGACGCGGGAATCGCGCCGGGTTGCCGAGGCGGCGGCGCGCGCGGTTGACAGCGTGCGTCAGGCGACGATGAGCGCGGTCGAGGCCGCCGCCGGCGACGCGGAAAAAGCCGCCAATGCGGCCAACCTTGTGTCGGAAGCCGCGCGCCGCGCGACGCAAGCCGCGCGAGAGGCGTCCGAGGACGTCGCGAAGGCCGGCGCCTTTGCGAGGAAAAATGCCGACGAAGCGGTCGCGATAGCCGAGAACGCCGGCAAGCGCGTTGACGAGCGCAACAAGGAACTTGCGGCCGCCAGAGCTGCGCTCGAAACAGAAAATGCGCGCCTTGAATCGCTGATCGAGGAACAGCGCAAGCGCGCCGACCGCCTTGCCGACGCAATTGCGACGCAGACGGAGCGCCTGTCAAAGCTCGCCGAAAACCAGCTGCGCGAACAGGAAGCGTCCGCCCGCCTTGCCGAAGCGCAATTGGCGATCGAGAAAAACCGCGCCGCCGAAGCCCTGCGCGACGCGGAACGCGCCGCCGAAGGCGAGCGGGCGCGGCGCCCGGCTGAAGCCGAGCGCGCCGCCAAAGCGGAAGCCGAGCGCCTCGCCGCGCAAATGCGCGAGGACGAACAGCGAAAAGCCGAAGCCGACAAAGCTGCGAGCGGCAAAGCCAAACGCGCGGAAGCCCCCCAATCGCCCGATCGCTCAAACGTTCTCGACCTCGGGAAATCCGCCAAACAAAGCGGCGCGGCGCGCCTCGACGCGATCGCGGCGGAGATCGAGCGACCGAAAGCTTCGCGCGGCCAGCAGACATTGGATCGCGGCACGCTCGGCGAGGACGAGGAAAAGCGCTCGAAACACGATGTGAGCTGGCGCGAGATCCTGTCCGCGACCGATGACGCCGAGCCGCTTGACCTTGGCGCCGCGGAGCGCCGCTCGGACACCGCGCGCAGCGCCGCCGCCAATGCGATGAAAATTATCGCAACCCTACAGTCGTTCACGCTCGACCTCGAAACACGCCTTTATGGCGAGCCGCCGCCGGCGCTGCTGGAACGCTTCGAGCGCGGCGACCGCAACGTGTTCGCCAACCGGCTGTTGCGCCTCAACGAGTCCGACGTGAAGCGCCGCATCAGAGCCGAGGGCGGCCGCGACAAAATGTTCGAGCGCGGCATCCACGAGTTCCTGCAGGGCTTTGAACGCCTGCTGGAAGACGCAACAACGTCAGAGACGGCGGACGAGGAACTGGAGCAATACCTCTCCTCCCCCTTGGGCCGCGTATACCTGCTCGTCGGCGCGACGGTCGGGTATTTTGCGTGACCGACATCCTCGATCATGCGGTATTGCGTATCGATTGACTTTATACGATTAAGCGCATAAAAAGCTATTATACGAAATTTCGTATGCAATTGTGAATGTGCTGCTATGGAAGAATTAGCCAGGACAGCCAAGCAAGTCGGAGCCATTTTGCGACGCCGCCGACGCCGGCTTGGTCTCAGCCAGGCTGAGCTTGGCGAAAGAGCGGGCGTCCGGCAAGCGACCATTTCCTCGCTTGAAAGCGGCGAACAGGGTGCGCGCCTGAAAACAGTATGCGACGTGATGAGCGTTCTCGGCGTCGAATTCGTCATCCGAGATCGAAGCAAGCTGTCGATCGAGGCGCTGGCCGATGGCGCGTAAATCCGCTCATGCTCCACTCGGCGTCTACCAGAACGGCGACCGTGTCGGCCGCCTCGACCGGCAATCGAGCGGCGCAATTTCATTTGGCTATGATGTCGCTTGGCTAGAAAACGACGGCGCTAATCCGGTCTCTTTATCGCTCCCCCTTAGAGAGGAGCGCTTCGCCGGCGCACCGGTCATCGCCGTCTTCGACAATCTTCTGCCCGATGGAAACGCGTTGCGCCGGCGGGTCGCTGAGCGCGTCGGCGCCGACGGCGACGACGCATTTAGCCTGTTGTCCGCCATTGGCCGCGACTGCGTCGGCGCCCTCCAGTTCCTTCCCGATGGGGAAGCGCCTTCGACCGCAAGCGCGAGCGATAGCGATCCGATCGATGACGCCGCTGTCGCGAGACGGCTCAAAGCGCTCGCGTTCGCTCCGCTCGGCATGGACGACAACGAAGATTTTCGCATTTCAATTGCCGGTGCGCAGGAAAAGACCGCGCTGTTGCGCTGGCGCGATCAGTGGCGCTTGACGCGAGGCGCGACGCCCACAACCCACATCCTGAAGCCGCAGATCGGACGCCTGCCAAGCGGCATCGATATGTCACAAAGCGTCGAGAACGAGTATTTCTGTATGAAACTTGCCGCCGCGCTCGGCCTTCGCGCGGCAAAAGTCGCTATCGCCGATTTTGAAGATGTGCGCGTCCTTGCGGTCGAACGCTTTGACCGGAGGTGGTTGAGCGAAACGCAGCCGGCGCGCGTGCCGCAAGAAGATTTCTGCCAGGCGCTCAGCGTTGCGCCGACGCGCAAATACCAGTCGGAAGGCGGACCCAGTTCCAACGCGGTTCTCGATCTCTTACGCGCGAGTGACGAACCGGACACAGACCGGGCGGCGTTCCTGAAAGCGCAGATATTCTTTTGGCTCATCGGGGCGACTGATGGTCACGCGAAGAACTTTAGCGTCTATCTCGGGCCGCTCGGAAGCTTTCGTATGACGCCCCTTTACGACGTGCTGTCTGCGCAGCCGGCCGGCGATCTTGGTCAAATCAGCAGAAACAAAATGAAGCTTGCGATGTCAGTCGGCCGAAGCAAGCATTACGTCGTTGACTGGATTGCGACGCGCCACTTCTACGAAACCGCAGACGCAAGCGGTTTCGCGGCACAATCCGTCACTAAAATTATTGAAGACCTAAAGGCCGCTGGCGACGACGCTTTGGACGCGACGATGCGCGCGCTTCCGACCGATTTTCCACAACCACTTTCAGAGAGCATAGGCGCCGCCTTCCGCCGGCGACTTCGCTTGCTGACGCCGCAATCGGGTTGAAGCCCTACCGCGCCGCAGCGGCTTTGCCGTTGGCCTCCGCAAACGTCCAGGCGAGGATTTCCCGCTGCACGGCTGACAGCCCGGTGTTGAGCGCCGCCGCCGCTGCAGCCGGGGTGTCGGCGGACACCGGCTCGGCGGCGGTGAAGAGGCGCGAGGCGTGGATCGCGCTGCGCCCGTTGGTGAGGCGCGCAAAGACCGCGAGGGTCGCGCGCTGCGTTCCGCCGTCATGGGTCACGCCGAGAGAGCGAACATCCGTCTGCAGAATATAGGTTGAAACCGGGAGCGTCAGGCGGCTGCCGACGCCTTTGACGGCGCCGGTGTTCTCAAAGCTGCGCACCAGCGCGACGCCGAACAGGCGCGGCGCGCGATCGACCCACTCGCCGCCCGCGTAATATTCGATGCGCCCCGGCGCACGCGTCAGCGCGATCTTTGCTGTATTGTAGGCGAGCGTTGCATCGGGTTCGTCAATCGCGAGCGACCATGCAACTGCCGCTGGCGCATCTTCGATCGTCACGTCACTGACGGTGTAGCGCGCGGACGGAGGCGCGGCCTCGGGGAGGACCGAGACGCAGGAGGCGAGTGCGAGGGCCAGCGCAGGGATTAGGGATTTGGGATTAGGGATTGGGAAGCGCCCGCCTACGCGAAATCGCGTTAAATTCACTAATCCCAAATCCCAAATCCCAAATCCCGTCTTCACTGACTTTCCCCCTCATAGCGCGGCGTCGACTCGCCGAGCAGATAGCCGCGCGGATCGCGGTCGATTTCGCGCAGGACCTGATCGAGGGTGCGGAAGAGAGCGCGCGCCTCGCCGACGGCGGGACCAACCTGCGAAAGGCCCTGTTCGGTGAAAATACGCAATTGCTCGCGGTTCTCGGCGACAACGCCGCGCAAGTCCGCCACCAGCGCTTTCGTTTCCGCGAGCGTTGCCGGCGCATCGGAGGACAGCAACTTGTCGAGACTATCCGCCGTGCGGGCGAGCTTTTCCGATGCCGCGGCGAGATTGGCGGTCAGCAACGCGGTATTCTCG